>MQUF01000002.1 GCA_001914235.1 Desulfobulbaceae bacterium DB1 | reverse complement strand
GCGTATCGAGCAATTATCGTTATTTAAGGAGGGTGTAAAATAGTTTGTGTAAATGGCTATGACTGAGTAAGTCAAAAAACTACCCTTTAAAAAGGAGCTCATATGGCCATTGATAAAGAAATTTTGGATCGTTTACTTGCCGACTACAATTACCAGAAGCCCGAAGAACTGATCGGTGAAAACGGGCTGCTCAAGCAGCTCACCAAGGCCTTACTGGAGCGGGCGTTACAGGCGGAAATGACCGTCCACCTGGGCCACGAAAAACATGGAACCATCGTCACCAAAGGCGGTAATGCCCGAAATGGTAACTCTGCAAAGACCATCAAGGGCGACTTCGGTAAAATGCCGATTGAGGTCCCGCGCGACCGCGACAGCAGTTTCGATCCGGTCATCATTCCCAAAGGGCAAACCCGCTTTCCCGGCTTTGACGACAAGATTATCTCTCTCTACTCCCGAGGGATGACTACCAGGGAGATTCAGGGGCACTTGGAAGACATTTACGGAGTTGATGTCTCTCCCACCCTGATTTCAACGGTCACCGATGCCGTTGCTGACGAGGTTAAAGTTTGGCAAAATCGCCCGTTGGACCCCATTTATCCCATTGTTTACATGGACGCTATCCGGGTTAAGGTGCGCGACAATGGGCATGTTAAGAACAAGGCGGTCTATCTGGCTATTGGCATCACCATGGACGGCGTCAAGGATGTCCTGGGAATGTGGGTTGCCGAAAACGAGGGCGCCAAGTTCTGGTTGCAGGTAGTGACTGAGCTAAGAAACCGTGGCGTGCAGGATATTTTCATTGCCTGCGTCGATGGCCTCAAGGGTTTTCCTGAAGCCATTGAGACGGTTTTCCCCTTCACCCAGGTCCAGCTCTGTCTCGTCCACATGGTGCGCAATTCCCTGAAATATGTCTCATGGAAACAGCGCAAAGAGGTGGCTGCGGATCTCAAGGCCATTTACCAATCGCCAACAGCCGAGCAGGCCGAAATGGAACTGATGACCTTTGAAGAAAAATGGGACAAAACGCATCCGTCCATCGGCCAATCCTGGCGAAGAAATTGGGAAAGAATCACCCCATTTTTTGCGTATTCGCCCGAGATACGCAAGGTGATATATACCACCAATGCTATTGAGTCGTTGAACATGTCACTGCGCAAAGTTACCAAGAACCGGGGTTCATTTCCCAATGACGAGTCGATGCTTAAACTGCTTTACATGGCGCTGAACAATATCGCCAAAAAATGGACTATGCCAATCAGAGACTGGAAGGCTGCCTTGAACCGCTTTTCAATCTTGTTCGGCGACAGAATGCCTGCATATTGAAAATTAAAAATGAAAACCATTTACACAAAATTCTTTACAGGCCCTAAGGAATAATACATTTTGTCAGGCGCAAGCTCAGAATAAGGTTAAATTGCTTATTTCTAACTGTCCGGCCAGGTTACTGCTGCCAAGCAGGCATTATTTTTAAAGCCCGATCATATTTACTTCGTTGTTGAACGTTCATAAATTTCCTCCCGCCATTGTCTTGATCAATAACTTACTCGTGTCCACTATTCCATAGCAGGGGCAAGATACGTAATCTCTGCCAGAGGGACTTCCCATTGTTCACACTGACAGAGCCGTTTATAATCCTCTCCTGAATCATCAGACTGGCGCTGCACTATGGCAAGCACAGTAATTCGTTCGATAGTTTCCAATCGCCCCTTCCAACTCTCACATGCAGCTCGTGAGAGTTGGGCAACAATATTGCCCTTGGCATCATGCAATTCGATGTGGTTTTCTTTTGAGACGGCCTGAAGGTGAACCTTCTGATTTGCGCCCGGAATTTTCCTTTCTTCGGTCTCGAAGAGGTCAGTCTTTGCTTTGACGAGATCAGAAAGCTTCTTATAGCCGTATAGCCTAGGATCAAAATCGGGTTGCAACTTAGTCAGATAGCTGCCGAAGGTGCCAAGATGTGCCCATCCCGCGTCGTCAATTGATTGCTCGAGTGCAGTTAAGACGAACGTCTTGGGAAATTTTAACTTTGGCTCTGTTGACTCGGAAGGAGGCTGAGGTGGAATGGATTTTGGCCCACTCACAGTTTTTGACGGCAGGCCCTCTGACTCGACTTCGGTGCTCGCACGAAGGATTTCAGTGAACACAAATTTGTGGCAGGCATTGCGGAACGCCTCCGGTGTTTTCTTTTCACCGAATCCAAGAACAGTGAGGCCCTCCTCGCGCAATCTCATGGCCAGGCCAGTAAAGTCACTGTCACTTGTGACTAGGCAAAAACCATCAAATTTTCTCGTGTAAAGCAAGTCCATCGCATCAATGATTAAAGTGCTGTCCGTGGCATTCTTTCCTGTCGTATACGCAAACTGTTGAACCGGCTTGATAGCATATCGCTGCAGTACTTTCTTCCAGGAGGAACTTGTTGGGGCGGTAAAATCCCCGTATATGCGCCGAACAGTTGCTTCTCCAAATCTTGCAATTTCTGCAAGAAGGCCTTCTATAACAGTTGCTTGAGCATTATCAGCATCAATTAGAACTGCCAAACGAAGAGTTGGCTCTTCGGACTCAATTTTTGCGACTAGTCGTGGGGATACCAATATGCCTCCATATCTCATTAATTGTCGACTCCTGAAGAGACGCAGAATGTCACAGCCTTAGGAAAACATAAAAAACATCTTACATTTCTGAGGATAATATCACCTAGGATATTTTTATCCAGCTATTTCCGAGTCAAAAAAATTTCTTCTATTTCCTTTTTGAATTTAGGTTTGTTTCTGAAAAAGACAATTATCCAAAAAACGATAATCTTTCTCATGAATAAAAAGTCAACGGATTTGCTCATCTGTTTGCCAACTATGGACACTTTCAGGGTCAAGTTTTCGTTGTGTCATCAAAAAAATAATATTCACACGAAAAGTCATATATCCCCATAATTTTTCCGAGACCATTTCATTCTCGGAAAGCACACCAGGTGTTGATCTGCCCATAATTGCGCAAATAAATGACCTCCAACCGGCACGGTATGCCCAAATTATCATCATCACCGGTAATGTCGGAGAATATTGGATTCGCTTGCACATCACTTCATTTACTGACGATCTAACATTTGAAGATACTTTCCCCACTGTCATGAATGCGCAAAACACTGACGGAACTTGGTCGGATCCGACACCTGTTTATGACGTACGCGGTATCAGACAACACAAGATGGCGTATTTCCTACGTGCTTATCCGGAATTTTTATACACCCCGGAGGCATTTCCGGCACCGTCAGAAAATTCTCTTGGGGCGTGGCCGGTAAATATCCCCTAACGGGACGACAGGATGTCTGCAAGCGCGTTGCGCAGCACTGGATGGGCGAAGTGAAATCCCGACAGCAGCGCTGTTTCCGGCAGAACCCGCTGGGAGGAGAGCAGCACCTCGGCAAATTCCCCCAGGGCGATTTTCAGGGCGAATCCCGGAACCGGAAGCAGGGCGGGTCGGTGCAACGCGGCGGCAAGCTGCGCGGTGAACTCCCGGTTGGTCACGGGATTCGGCGTCACGGCATTGATCGGGCCTTTGATGTTTTTGTCGCCTGCCGCATGGAGCATGAGGCTGACCAGGTCATCAATATGTATCCAGGACATGTACTGATCGCCGCTGCCCAGCCTGCCGCCCAGCCCCAGCTTGAAGGGGAGAAGCATCTGCGGCAGTGCGCCGCCGTCGGCCCCGAGCACCACGCCGATCCGCAGTGAAACAACTCTGATGCCGAATTCTTCCGCCTTGCGCGCCTCCTCTTCCCAGGATTTGCAGACCGTGGCCAGGAAATCATTGCCGGCCGGGGACGATTCGTTGAGCATTTCGGCTCCGCGGGAACCGTAATAACCGATGGCAGAGGCGCACAGCAGCGTGGCCGGGGGATTTGGTGTCTGACCCAGGGCGGTGACCAGGTTTTTGGTCCCCTCCACCCGGCTGCGCAGGATGCGATCCTTTTTCTCCGCATTCCACCTCCCCTTGAATACGGATTCTCCCGCCAAATGAAAAACCGTATCCACTCCGGAAAAGACGGCGGGGTCAAGGGGGCGGCCGAGATCCCATTGCCGCGCTTCGACCCCCTGCATCTCCCGTTGTATCCGTGCCGGATTTCGTCCGAGAAGGATCGGAGTGTCAAGCCGCGCGGCAAGATGTTTGCCGACAAAACCGGTTCCTCCGCTCATCATCGCTTTCATGGTGTATTCCTTTTGTTTGTGATTGGTTGATCGCACCCGCAGATATTTTTCCGGGCCACTGCATGGTCTCGCCGAGCAAAGGCGCGGTGTCATGGTTTCTTCAAAGTATACGACAAACCGTTTGCCCATGGAACCGTCATTTTCGACTTGCCTTTATCGAGCAGGCAATGGCTGCCCGCGACCCGGATTTGAAAAAAGCCGTTGCTCTTTTCTATTACCACGCCGTAAATTTTTTCGCTGACGTGCCGAACCTGTTTCCTTTGCCGGGAGGCTCATCCGGGGAGGGTGTAACTTTAATGAAAAATAGTTCCCATCTGTGCTGACTTGATTAAAGGGATTTGATGATTATAAATTTAATTAAATAATTAAATATTCCCTTCTCAGGTATCCGGAGACTGTTATGAATGTGATAGAATATTGCCAGACGGTGGTGGGAGAGCTTGAAAATTGGCGGAAAAGACTGGCGTTGCTGGACCATAAACTTGCCGAGCAAAGCGGGAAGATGCAAGGGAAGGCCCTTGATGAATTCGAAGAGCTTCATGTGATCATCGCCGCCCTTGACGAGCGGGTGCATGCCTTGCGAAATACCTGCCCCATCTCCCGGCGAACATTGCCCCGCAATGAAACGATTGGCCCAGTGACGATCAACTGGGATGCGGCCATGAAAGTCAAAACTGATTCAGGTTGCGAAGGCTGAAACCGCCGGAGTTGCCGGCTGTCCCCTTGTGCGGCCGGTGACGGCCTGTACTACATGCTTTGATTGATGGCCGGTTTCCTGTTGCCGGCCATCCTTTCCGTACCAATCCGTCCCGTCAGCGGCAAGACCCTGCGATGATCGTCGGCGGGCGTCAGGGTTTTGCCCGTCCATCTTACTTGAATTCAAAAACCGTTTCGTTTTTTTTGAGAAATTTATGCTCGCTGCGGGCAATTTCTTCCAGATAGGAAGGGTCATTGCTGATTTTGTCCAGTGTTTCCTGGAGTTGACGGTTTTCTTCCTTCAGTCTGGCGTTTTCCGCCTGGACGTTCTCCATCTGTTTTTTTGCGGCACGATATGCTAAAATGCCGTTGGGCGAAAAAGTCAGCCACAAGGCAACCGCGCATAATGAGAAAACACAGAAAAAGACGAGCAGTCTGATTTCTTTTGTGTTGAGGAGTTTGCTGTTATTTGTCTGGCGCATAGTCACGGTCATGTTAACAAAGAAACTTGAATCGTAAACCAAAGCAGGGAAAAGGAAAAGACAATTTTGAGCGGGAGGCCGAGGATATATCTTGTCAGTGCCTGTCTGGTTGGTTTGCGGACGCGCTATGACGCTCTCGTCAAGCCTTGCGATGGTTGTCGTTCGTATATCGGGGACGCGGTGTGGATTCCTGTTTGCCCGGAACAGTTGGGAGGCTTGCCGACTCCCAGGCCGGCGGCCGATATTGTCGGCGGTGACGGGTATGATGTTCTGTCCGGCCGGGCCCGGGTTGTCACCGGCAGCGGCATGGATGTCACGGCGCAATTTCTCCAGGGAGCACGGCAGGTGCTGGCGATTGCCGGAGGCCGGCGGATTGATGAAATCCTGCTCAAGTCAAAGAGCCCATCCTGCGGCATGGGTTTGAGATTCGGCGTCACCGCCGCCCTGCTGCGGCAGCATGGTTTTGCCCTGAAGGAATTCTGATTTTGCCCGCTTTCTTTACTTCTGATACCAGGAACCGTCCGGTTTCTGCAGCCAGGTTCCGCCAGGGGCCTGTTCGGCAATCTGCAGGGCACGACGGGAACCCACCAGTCCGGAGTCCACCCCCTGTTTTTTGGCAATGGCGTCATAAACCTGGCGGCGATCGTTATTTTCGTCCTTGATCAGTGCTTCCTGTTTTTTTTCACCCCCGCGGAATTCCAGAAAACCTGCATTGTTTTCTCCTATCACCCCTGCCGCCTTCAAGCTGGTAAGTGCCGGCAACCGTTCCTTCATCCTGTTTTTTACATCATTGCCCGCGGCCAGGCAGGAGGCGGAAAAGGAAAATAATACGGCCAGGAGAACAAAAATAAGAAAACGAACAGGCGTTTGCATCTTCATGGTTCTATCCTTTTGGTTATTGCTGAGCATTGTCAATGTCTTCGAAAAAGTTATCCAGTTCCTTGTCCACTCTGATATTGACGTCAATGGTGATGTGAATCGGCTTTATTTCCACCGGTGCAACCTGGATCTCATGGCGGGAATCGATTTCATGCTTGGTGCAGGCGCACAGGAGAAGCAACGGCAGGGCAAGCAGCACAATTCTGGGGCGCATTTAATTTACTCCTCTTGTGAAGAAATTACCTTTATTCGGCCTTTCTATGCAAAAAGTCCTTTATCGATTTATCATACTCGAGAAAGGTGTTCAAGGGGAAACGGAAATTGACGTCCAGCACAATCGGGTGGGAAATTCCGGCGGTCCGGCCGTCTTTGTCCGACAGACGCTGAAATGCGCCGCTTTTGCTGTCGTAGGAAAAGGGCAGGGGAGAGGCGGGTTTGCCGTCAAGGTTCAGTTGCATGACCAGGGTTTCGTCCTCGCTGAACAGATGCAGTTTGGCCCAGTTGTAGGAAAAGTTGCGCAAAGCCTCCTGGGCGAAAGCGAGCTGGCCGAACTGGGGGTTGGTCAGGGGGATGGCCTGGGTCAGGAAATCGCCGCCGCTGATGCGGATGACACCGCCTTCTCCCGGGGTTGAGTAGAGAAAACTCGGTTCAAAGGTGATTTTTTTGTCGGTGAAGAGAATGGGAATGCGGCCGTTGACCGTGCCCTCTCCCTCGACATTCTTGATGCCTGCCTGGGAGAGGATGGCGGCAAGCTTCAGCTTATTGCAGTAAAAAACCATTTCCGGCTGCAGATGCTGCTCTGAAAAACGCATGGCATAGCTGGAGATCGTTCCTCCGGCCCAGTTGAAAGTCGCCTTTTCCAGAAAAAATGAGTCAGGTGATTCAATGTTGAAGTTGACCGTTCCGCCGTCAAGTTGCAGATCGCCGATGTTTGCCCGGCTGAAGCCAAGTTTCTGATTCGGCGCACTGCGAAGACGCGGCAAATTGGGAAAAGTGATCGCTGTTTCAATGCCCGTGATCGCTGTTTTGCGGCCGGCCAGTTCGACTGCCCCCTCGTGAACGGTTATTTGTCCGGTGCCGGTCGGTTTGTCGTCGGCAAAAGTCATGCCTGCCTTTGCGGCAAGGGCCCCGCTGACGACCATGTCCGCGGCGGCCGGAAGCAGTTGCCGCAATGAAAAGTTGTGCAGCCGGGTGAGGGGCAAATCAACGGCAAGCTCCATCTTGGCCTTGTCGGCATTGAAATCGGCCGACATCGTTGTTGTCGCCCGTGCCCCGGGCAGAAAATCGGTGTGGAAATCACCCTTCATGATCATACTTTTTTGCTGCTGATTGATCCGTCCGTTGAAGCGGCCGATGAGCTGGTCGCGCCATCTGATTGCCTCAATCGTCACCTTGCCTTCCTGCGTCTGTTCGGAAAAGGGCAGGCTGAAAGGCAGAAGCAGACGGCTGTTGCTGATTTTCACCTCGCCTGACGGCGGGATAATCGACACTGCGCCAATGCCGATATCCGCCCGACCGTGAAATCCCTCTCCCGGTTTCCCTGTTGTCTCGATGGTGACGGCACACTGCGGAATTTTGGCCTGGAAATCATCATGGTTCATTTCCAGGGACAGGAGGCAGCGGGAGGTGATATCGATCAGGTCAGGCCGCAGGGAGCCGTGTACGGAAAAAGAAGATGAATGGACATGAAGTTTCGTGCCGCCGCTGTGAACGGCAAGCTGAAGGGGCGAGCCATTCAGCTCAAACTTCAGGGGCTCCGTGCTGTTTGGTTGGGTTGCCTGAAAAGAAAGGGTGAAAGGGGTTTCGTCATCCAGGGAGACGATGATGTCCCGGTGCGTCATTTGTCGGGCGTGAAACATGACGCTGCCCTGTAACTCCGCCGGAAAAAAGGGGTTGAGGTGCAGAGTGCCGCTGCCGTTCATGTTGATCGTGGTTTGTGGCGCCAGTCGGGCGAGGATCGGCCCGTGATCGGCAAAAAGACGGGGATTGAGGTCCGGCGCGGCAAGCTCGAAGTGGATCGTGCCGGCGTCGGCGTCGTACATGCCGGAAAGCCGGATCTCTTGTTCCCGTGGGAAGATGGTGATGGTGAAGGAAAGTTGCGTGGTGTGGGCCGGGGGGTCCTGCCTGTCCATGTCCGCGGCAAAGGGGAGGCGAAAAAGCTCTTTGTCGGTCCGGCAGATCAGGGTCGCCTGGCGGATGCGTATCTGTTTCACGGAAAAAGGAGGATTTTGCCGGGAGCTCTTTTTTTCCGCCGCGGGTTTTTGCTGCAAGTCGTCAAGGATCTGCTGCAACCGCGCATCATCGACAAGCAGTTTGTTGCCGGCGAGGCGGCAGCGGATCTCCACGCCGCTTAAGGTTATCCGTTCAATTTCCTGTTTGCCGATCAGGGCGCCGAGGGAATAGTCGACGTCCAGGGATGAAACCTGCAAAACAGGGGATGGCTCGGAACCCAGGAAAAATCCGCTGTGTATTCCCGTGCGTCCGATAAGGATCGGTCGGGCCTGCAAGGTGCTGATGCCGTGATCCGCGGCAAGCGAGGGCAGGAGCCGGGCGGAAATATACCAGGGCAGAGTGAGGGTGAACAAGGCCCAGAGCGCGAGGGGAACGACCGCAAAAAGGATGGCGAGCAGGAGCAGGAGGCGTTTTGTTTGAGCCGGCATAAGGGACGCCTAATGGAGGTATTGCCTTGCGGCGGAAAAACAACGGGATCTTGTTAATTCATACTATCGCACTTTCAGCAATTTCAGAATAATAATTCCGGTTTCATAAAGAAGATACAGGGGGCCGCCCATGAGCAGCATGTTCACCACGTCCGGAGTCGGGGTGAGCAGCGCGGCGACAATGCTGATGGCGAGTATTGCATAGCGCCGGTTTTTTTCAAAGGTAGAGCGGGGGCAGACGCCGGCGCGGGCGAAAAAAACCATGAAGATCGGCAGTTCGAAGATAAGGCCGAAGGCCAGGACGAAAACCGTGACAAAGGAAACGAATTTCCCCACGGAAATAATCGATTTCAGCTGCTCCGATTCAAAGCCGAGGAGAAATTCTATCCCGAAAGGCAAAGTGACGAAGTAACAGAACAGGGTGCCGCTGTAAAAAAGGATACAGGTAAAAAAGATAAAGACCAACAGGGCCTTGCCGGACAGGCCGAAAGGACGGGCCATGGCCCGCCAGAAGCAGGTGACAATCCAGGGCATCAGGCAGAAGAGGGTGGCGAAGAGGGCCAGCTTGACATGGGCGAGAAAGGGTTCGGCCACGGTGAAAAAGGCAAGCTTCTGGTCAAGATGATTTTGCATTCCGCTGAAAAGAGCGGGAGAGATGAAATAAAATCCCAGGGTGCCGAGAGCAATGCCGAGGGCAAGCGAAAGAATGGTCTTGCGGATTTCCAGCAGGAAACCGAGCAGCTTTTTGCCCGGGGGAACACTCTGTTCTTCCGGGTGGTCGCTTTTGGGGAGTGCTTGTGGGTTCAAAGGCTCATTCATTCGCCATGCAGGGCACGGAGAAAAGTGTGTGCTCGGAGTTAGATCGTGGTTTCCCGTTCATTGAAATATGTTTCAATCAGCCGGTCGACCGCTGACCGCAGCAATGCAAGATCCGTCATGGCACTTGGGCCGCAACCCGACCTGGTGCCGAATTCTTCCAGATTGTAGAGGGTGTTCAGGTACAGATCCCGCTGTGCGGATGACGGGCGGAATCCCTGTTTGATTTTTTCATGCTGCAGCAGGGACAGTAAACAATCATTTGCCGCGTAATAGTCGGCCAAGCCCTGGTCGGCAATCCACAGCTCCAGGTTTATCGTGTCCGGCGCGGCAAAGCCGTGGCAGTGGGGTTCCTTCAGCAGCACAAAAAAGGCATGGTCACAACCGTTTTCATCACGCCGGGCGCCGCGCCCCAAGGGATAGGTGCGGCAGGCGGCCGGGCGGCCGGGATAAACCCGGCATCCCTGCTCCGAGACAAAGGGGCAGCTTGCCCTGCCGTCGTCAATCATGCCCAGATAAACATGGGGAAAGATGTCCCCTTCCTCGAATTCCACAACCGCGTAACGGTCCAGAAATTCCTTGCCGGAAATCTTTAATTCCCTGGACAGGCGCAAAACATCGTAGGGCGAAAGGGCCAGGTCCAGTTGCCGGCAGCAGTCGGTGAAACAGTCCACTCCCGGATGGCAGGCAAAGGTGAAATTCTCTCCTTCCCGCAGCCGGGAGACATGCTCCGACAGATGCAGATCTGGTTCGTCCGTCATTTTTCTTTCCCAGCTCAGGCAGCTTTTTTCTGCCAGAAAATCAGCAGCGGGCTGGCGACAAAAATCGAGGAATAGGTGCCGACGAGAATGCCGATCAGCAGGGCAAACGTAAAGTCGTGGAGGACCGTGCCGCCGAAGAAATAGAGCGGTACCAAGGCGATGAGCGTAGTCAGCGCGGTGGCAAGGGTCCGGGTCATGACCTCGTTGACACTGTTGTTGATGATGCCGCCCAGGTCAGGGTTCTGGATCTGTTTGTGCAAGTTTTCCCTGATACGGTCAAAAACGATGACTGTATCATTCAATGAATATCCGGCCAGGGTGAGCAGGGCGGTGATGATGAGCAGGGTGATCTCGATGTCGAGCATCCAGCAGATGCCCAGCACCAGCACGACGTCATGGAAGGTGGCGATGGCCGCCGCCATGCCGAACCGGTAATCAAAACGCAGGGCGATATAGACGACGACACCGGCCAGGGAGATGAGAATTGCCTGCAGTGCCTTTTCTTTCAGCGTATCGCTCACCGAGGCGCCGATTTCCGACTGGCTTTCCAGGCTGAATTTGTATTCCGGCAGTTTGTCACCCAGAAAGGCGGTGATGATTTCCGTGTCCTTGCCGACGATCTGCGCCGATTTCTTGATTTTAACGATCAAGCGGTTTTCGCTGGTGACCGGCTGCAGGTCCACTCCGTGCAGGTCGCTTTCGGCAAATGCCTTGCGCACCTTTTCCAGGTCATAGGACTGCGCGGCCTGGTACTGCAACAGGGCGCCGCCGGCAAAGTCAACGCCGATATTGCCCTGGCCCCGCATCAGCTGCACGAAGGAAAACAGTCCGATCAGCGTCATGACGGCGGAGACGGTAAAGGTGAATTTGCGCATTTTCATGTAGTCAAGATTGGGTTTCTTAATGAGATGCAGAAACTTGACGGGGCGCAGAAGCCTTTTATAGTGCAGGGTGTCGTACACCATCTTGGTGCAGAAGAGGGTGGTGAACAGGTTTATGGATACGCCGAGGGTCAGGGTGACGGCAAAACCCTTGATCGGTCCGGTACCGAAGAGAAAGAGGGCAAACGAGGTGATCAGGGTGGTGACATGGGAGTCGACAATGGTGGAAAAAGCCTTGTCAAAGCCGGCCTCCACCCCGGAGCGCATTGATTTGCCGATATCGAATTCCTCCCGCATCCTCTCGAAAATAATGATGTTCGAATCAACCGCCATGCCGATAGACAGGATGATACCGGCGATACCGGGCAGAGTGAGGGTCGCCTGCAGGGCGGACAATCCGCCGAAGAGGAAAAGGATATTCAGCACCAGGGCGCCGTTGGCGATCACGCCTGACAGCCGGTAATAAATAATCATGAACAGGATGACCAGGGCGGTGCCGAGCAGGCCGGAGGAGATCCCCTTGTTGATTGAATCCTGACCCAGCGAGGCGCCGATGGTCAGATTCTGGACAATGGAAACCGGTGCGGGCAGGGCGCCGACCCGCAGGATAATGGCCAGGTCCGCGGCCTCTTCATAGGTGAAGCTGCCGGAAATCTGGGCGCTGCCGCCCAGGATTTTTTCGCGGATGACCGGGGCGGAACGCACCACCTCATCAAGGACGATGGCCAAACGGCGGTTGACGTTTTTTTCCGTGATCTGGCCGAAAACCTTGCCGCCCCGGCCCGTCAGGTCAAGACTGACATAGGGCTCGTTAAAGTTGCCTCCCACCCGCACCTGGGCGTCTTTCACCATTTCGCCGGTCATCAACACCTGATTTTGCAGGAGAATGGGGGTTTTGATCTCGCGGCCGGTCTGCTGGTCTGTTTCTTTTTCAAAATAGATCTGGGTGTCATTGGGCAGAAAGCGTTTGATCGCCTCGTTGAGCTTCTCCCGGCTGTCCCCTTCGCGCCACTGGCCGGCGGTCACCGCCTGATTGATCAGTCCGGGCAGGTCAACGCCGCTGTCATCCACCACCTTGAATTCCAGCTGGGCGGTCTGGCCGATCAGGCTCAGGGCCCTTTCCGGGTCCTTGACGCCGGGCAGCTGGACAATGATTTCGTCCTTGCCCTGGCGGACAATAACCGGCTCGGCAACGCCGAACTGGTCTATACGGTTGCGGATGATCTCCAGGGACTGATTGACCGCATTTTTATTGATAAAGTCGATCTGGTCGTCATTGAGGGTCAGGGTGACGCGGGGAAAGGATCCTTCAACCGTCTGGACGTCGATAGTAAGGTTGGGGAAATCGTCCTGCACCAGCTTTTGCACCGTGTTCGCCGATTCGGCGTTGGGCAGGACGAAGACCACTTTCTGCTTGTCACCGGAGGCACTCTGGACCACCGATATCTTCTGGTCCTTCAGGTTGTTTTTCAGGTCCTGCGCGGCGAAATCCAGGGAGTTTTCAATGGCCTTGTCAAGGTCGACCTTGAGGACGAGATGCATGCCGCCCTGCAGGTCAAGGCCGAGATTCAGCCCCTCGGGCGACATGTATTTTTTCCACCAGTCCGGCAGGTTGCCGTAAAAAGTGGGGAGCAGGGTCAATCCCGAAAAGGCGATAAGGGTGAAGAGGAGAAGAAACTTCCATTTTAATGATTTATTCATTCACAGTGCTCCTTTGACGGCCTGGTGCATGATTTGTCTGGATTTATACGCTGCGAGATTATACTCCAGATGCCACAGAAGTCAATCGCATGAATGTTCAATTGAGGATTTAAGTTTTTACCATTATGGTTTATGGTATGTGATGAAGTTGGTCTTGCAGGTCGGCAGCGCATTTTTTTTGTCATTGACGGCGTTCCGCATCCCTGTTATCTGGATCAACCTGAAATATGGCATTGTCAGCTGCTGTCCTTTCCGGATAAAACATGGCCCTGATGGGTGTTTATGTCAATACCGGTAGAGCGAAAAGCCTACCATTCAACACGGACTGTAAGGATGAAGAGAACTCCGAAGAAGTATCAGGAAAAGTCGAGTCTGGAGCTTGCCCGCATTATCAGCGGGGCCGCTCTCGATAAAAAAGCCGAGGATCTGGTTATCCTTGATGTGCATGAACTCTCCTCGTTTACCGATTATTTTGTCATCATGAGCGGTCGCTCCACCCGTCATGTTCAGGGTCTGGCGGATGCGATCGAAAGTGAACTCCGCCTGAAAAGATTGCAGGAGGGCACCACCGAAGGGGCGCAGGAAGGCTTTTGGGTGCTTCTTGATTACGGCGATGTGGTGGTGCATATTTTCTATCATGAGGAACGGGCCTTCTACGACCTTGAAGGGTTGTGGCATGATGCCCCGAGAATCGGCGTCGAGGAAGAATGACAGGGGGGCCATGATGAAATATATCAGCACCAGGGGAGGGATCTCCCCCATATCGTTCAAGCAGGCGGTGATGATGGGGCTCGCCACGGACGGCGGTTTGCTGCTGCCGGAATCGATCCCCCAGGTGAGCGAAGAGACGATCGCGGCCTGGCGCGGCCTGTCCTATCAGGATCTGGCCCATGCCGTGCTTTCCCTTTTTGTTGATGATATCCCCCCGCGGGATCTCAAGGAGCTCGTCGATCGCTCCTACGCGACCTTCACCCATCCGGCAATCACGCCGCTGACGGCAAAAGGCGATGTGCATATCCTTGAGCTGTTTCACGGCCCGACCCTTGCCTTCAAGGACGTGGCCCTGCAGTTTCTCGGCAATGTTTTTGAGTATCTGTTGAAGGAGAGCGGGGAAAAGATGAATATTCTCGGCGCCACTTCCGGGGATACCGGCAGTGCCGCCATTTACGGCGTGCGGGGCAAGGAGCGGCTCAATATTTTCATCCTCCACCCCCATAAACGGGTCAGCGCCGTCCAGGAGCTGCAGATGACCACGGTCATTGACGCCAATGTTTTCAATCTGGCGATCCGCGGCACCTTTGACGACGGGCAGTCCATCGTCAAGACCCTGTTCAATGATATTCCCTTCAAGGAGAAGTATCGTCTGGGCGCGGTCAACTCCATCAATTGGGCCCGCATTCTTGCCCAGGTGGTTTACTATGTCTTTGCGGCGCTTAAGCTGAGCGGGCCGGGCGGCAAGGTGGATTTTTCCGTGCCCACCGGCAACTTCGGCGATATCTTCGCAGGGTTTGTGGCGCGGCAGATGCTGCCCGGCCGGATCCGCCATCTGGTGCTGGCCACCAATGAAAATAATCTGCTCAGCCGGTTTGTTCAGCATGGCGACTATTCGCTGGACAAGGTGGTGCAGACCTCAAGCCCCTCCATGGATATCCAGGTGGCCAGCAATTTTGAGCGCTATCTCTATTTTCTGTATGACCGGAATGCGGATCGCACCAGGGAAGCCATGGCTGCCTTCGCGACAAGCGGCAGCCTGCGGTTCAGCGCGGCGGAGCAGAAAAAAATCCAGGCCGCTTTTCTCACGGCAAGCGTGAACCGGCAGCAGACCAGTGAGGTGATTGGTGATTTTTACCGGCGGAACGACTATGTGCTTGATCCCCACACCGCGGTAGGCGTTGGTGCGGGGATCCGGCATCGTGATCCGGCGGTTCCCATGGTCTGCCTGGCCACCGCCCATCCCGCCAAATTCGGGGATGCGGTGCTTGCCGCCATCGGCCGACCGCCGGAGATGCCGGAAAGCTTCCGTGATCTGCACGGTCGGGAGACCCGTTGTCGGGTGCTTGATGCCGATGTGGATCAGATCAGGGAATTTGTCGAGCAGAACGCCATTTGAGCCGTTGCCGGCCTTTTTGCTTTACTCCGTGCCGATGGTCACCGTAATGTGCGTTTCACCCTCCAGGGGCATGACGGCAATGTTGGCGGCCCGCCCGTCCTTTTCATAAATGAGGATTGTCTGGCCACCCATGTTCATGGAGGCCTGTTCAGCCCATCCCTGGGAAACCATCTGCTCCTTGTAGCGTGCCGCTACTTTTTCCACCCCGTCGGGCGTCGTCAGGGAAACGGAATAGCCGCCGGTCACCTCGACGGCTTGCACCGCCTTGGACGGCTGGTAGAGGTATACGTCGGCCGGGAAGTCCTTCGGAATTTCTGTTACCTCGCCGGTGGTGACGGAATATTTTTCACCCTCGGTTTCTCCGGTGATCTTCATCCCCTTTTTCGCGAGGTCCACATCCGCCTTTCCTCCGGTTTCCTTTTCGATCTGTTTTTCAATGACCTTTTCTTCTGTTGAGTTTCCGCATCCGTTGACCAGGAGCAGACAACAGCACAACGCCAGATAAAATTTTTTCATTTTCAGCCTCCCGTGAAAGTTATTTTGCTCACTTTAATTTGAAAGGCGTAGAAAAATCAAGCTGTTAATGTATCATCCCGCCGATTTGCAGCAATCCTGCTCCGGTAAATCCCTGCCGGCGGAGGCAATCCCGGATCGGCTGTCGCGGTGTCTTCGGCGTGGGCACGCAATTTTTGCCCGGCAACAATAAAAAAAGGCCGGGACACCCCATCCCGGCCTTTTTAAGAGGAAAAATGATTTCAGCGCCTCTGCCATGGCGGCCATGTCAAAGGGGCTGAAGAAAAGGTTTTTGGGATTACTCGGTGACAACGGGGGTGTAGCGAATAACGATATTGTCGCCGGCGAAGCTGTCGGCAACCGTGATCCAGAAATTGAGGCCCAGGTTGGCCGCATCTTCAATGTAATCCATATACATCGGATTGGTGGCCTCGCCTGCGGCAACGGCGGCGATGGCCTCGTTGATACTGCTGTAGACCGGCTGTCCGAAAGCGGCTTCCAGGTCACCGAGTACCTCGGGGGTGCCGGGGGTGGTGCCGCGGAAGGTAACCCAGGTGCCGTTGCAGGTAAAACCGGTTATGTCGTCGCCGCTGTGGGTGCCGACGTGAACGAGGTTGGCGGAGTCGGCGCAGTTGCCCATCAGGATGTTGTCGGTGTTGATGTCGCCGTCATCATCCCAGAAGATGGCGACGGGAGCGCCTGCGCTGTTGACCCACGGCCCGAAGACATTGGAATAGGTGGAGGAGACACCGGCGCTGGTGATGGTGTTTTCGTCGGCCACCATGGTGAAAATCATGCGCTCGACAGGGTTGAAGTAACCGGGCTCGGGATGGTATTTGTCAGCCGGTCCGGCCAGGCCCTGGGCAAAATTGGCGGAGAAAACCAGGTCTTTCTGGGTGGCGGTGGATACCAGGGAAGTCCAGATGTTTCCCTTGTTGTCGGAAAATCCCAGGCCGTCGCCGGGTGTTGACGGGATGAAATTGCCGCCTGCATCCTTGGTGCCGAGTTGAATGGTGAACCCGGCCCACAGGTCTGCCGCGGTACCGTTGGTCAGCTTCTGCTCCATGCGATATGTGGTGGTGGGGCCGGCAATGACATGCAGGTCAACATCCAATGGGCCGCTGACGGTATTTTTTACTTTGGCGCGCTTGCTGGACTGCAGCGGATCGGAACACTGCTTGTCGCTGAGGTCATAGGGGTTGTAGCCGGTGGTCATGATGCAGTTGGAGCCGTCGACATCATCGTGGTTGACCACCTTGAGGCCGTCCGGTTGCACGTCTCCATGTTTCCAGACCACTCGGCCGTTGCTGGCTGTCATGGTGTCATCAAGGTAGATAATACTGTTGTAGGTGATGTAATCCACATAGCCGCCGACCGGCTCAGGGTCGGTGACAACCAGGCTTTTGTCCCACTCCGTAATAATACCCGCGTTCGCTGAAGCCGCTGCCAGAAGTCCGAATGCCGCACTGATAAAGATTGTTTTTTTCATCATCGTTTCTCCATTCATGAAATTATGTTTCATTTACGTTTTGAGGGGTTCCTGCAAAAACTGCGTGAGCGATGGATCAAGTTGTTTTCTTTAAAAACGGCCGTTTTTAAATTTTTTTTCAACAGTACTTCTCTTGGGCGTGCTTATTCAGCAATGGGGATGCCATCAGTTGATTTTTGCTGTTTTTTTTCTGATATTATTGCGTAACTATCTGTTGTTGCCGGTTATTTTCAATCAAAAAATAAGTTAAGACAAAGACCGGACTGAGTACGGCAGGATGAGATGCTCATCAGAAACTGATGAGCGGCTGGTCAGATCGTGACTGATTAACAGGTGGAACAATGTAATATAACTACTTGAATTTATACCACATTGTTAATTGTGACAGAGTGGTGCCGATCGTGGGAGGTAGGGGCAAATAGGGACAGGTGAATTCAAATTGCAAACGCACCACGAGCCTCTTTCCGGCTTCCTCCCACACGTCGATCACGGTGTCGGACGTCAGGCTTGTGCCCTGCACTTCGTATTTCTTGTGCGCGGGACTGAGCTGGAGATAGAACTCTCGAGAACAAAAAAGGTCAGAGAACTCACGTGGACGCTCCCAGGGAGGAAAAAAATTAAGCGTAGCCAAATGCCGGCCGCCAGCAAGGCGGGAGGCGGATTTACAGCTCAACTCCAACTCCGCAAACAAAAGCTAAGAGCAGACTTGACCCCGCCCCCCCCCCTTTCTTTTTTAAGTCTGCCTGAAAGCCCTTTTACGTATGATGTCATCGAATCCCTCTGCGCAAACCAAAGTGAAGCGGCCCTCGCCTTGCTTGAACGGAAATTTGTTGATCCGAACCAGGACAGACATGAAAAGATAAGCTGGATGCGCGAATTGATTCTCCCCAGACGCACAGACATGCCGCTCCTCACACTCTGCAAGCATATGGTGATGCAATCCCTGCCCGATGAGCTCCGGCCGTTTCTCGTTGAGGCGTTATTTGATTACCAGCCGGAGGAATGGTACATTGATGCAGCCCCTCCGTCCCCTCCTCCCTTCTCCGAAACCGACCGGCCGGCCAAAAAAACTCTCACTGAGATCGGAAAATTCGCCCTCAAAAAGCTGAATCTTACCCCCCGTCAGGAAGATGCGGTAAAATCGGTTTTGCGGGATTTGTGAAAATCGATTCACCAACAGCTTAATTCAATTTAAACAGGGAAACCTGTGCCTGCAACTCCGAGGCAATACCGGCAAGCTCTCCGGCGGAACTTTTGATAACAGAAGCTCCCTGGGCTGACTCTCCGGCAACTGCACTCACTCCATTGATATTTCTCGATATTTCTTCGGCACCAGAGGCAATTTCTTGAATGCTTGTGATGATTTCCTGCTCAATATTTGTCGCAAGCTCGCGAATATTGGCGGAAACTTCATCAACACCCTGGGCTGTTCCTGCGATTGTCCTAGCAACTTCACCAACGGTGGCGGTCTGCTCTTCAACTGCCGCAGCAATACTCGTATTGATTTTGTTAACCTCTTCACTGATTCCGGAAATTTCCCCAATAACGGTGACAACGGAGCCGGTTCGCGACTGCATGTCCCGGATCTGGCGGACGATATTATCCGTTGCTTCAGCCGTCTGCTTGGCCAGTTCCTTGACCTCACTGGCAACAACGGCAAACCCCTTCCCTGCTTCTCCCGCTCTTGCCGCCTCAATGGTGGCATTGAGCGCCAGTAGCTTTGTCTGCTCCGTGATTTCCGTTATAACATTAATGACGTTGCCGATGTCTTTGGCCGCCTGATCCAGCTCATTAATCATCTGCATGGAGGAATCACTCTTCTCCTTGGCAAATCCTGAATACCTCTGGGCATTTGAACAATTTTCAGCGACTTCCTTGATTGATGCGGTCATTTCTTCCATAGCGGCGGAAACATTATTGACATTGGCCGACATCTCACCTGCAGCCGCAGCGATGCTGGATGAGTTTTTCGACATGGCTTCTGCTGTCATTGCCACAGTTCGAATATTGACCGAGATCTCTTCAGTAGCGGCGGATGTCGATGCAGACTGAGCCGAGAGTTCTTCCGCCCCGGAAGCCATTTCCTCAGATGTGGCGGACAGTTCCTCGGAAGAAGCCGCCGCCATATTGCTTTTTTCAGAAATATCAGACATGATCTGACGCAGTTTGGCGGACATGGTGTTTAATGCCGCGGCAAGTCGGCCTATCTCATCTTTTTGGTCAATGGCAAGTGTTTCCCTTAAATCACCATCAGCAACCTTCTGGGCAAATCCGACGCCAAGGGCAATGGGTCCTGAAATCTTCCGTGCCAGAAAAAAAGAAACAATGATGCCGGCGCCAATGGCGACAAGCACTATGGCGATGACAAGCTGCCTGGTCTGCGAAGCTTTTGCATTAAAAAGCTTCTCTTCCTCCGCCATGGTGTCATCCAGCTCTTTACCAATATTTCTCAGGACACCACGAACCTTATCAAGGGCGGGACTGCTGACAGTGAGGTAAATTTCGTTGGCTTTGTTCAGACCGGCCATATTATCAAGAGCTCTTTGCTTGATGCTGTCGAGCCCTTTCTTTATTTCTCCCAGAGCAGGCATGGTTACAGAACTAAAAATCTCTTTGGTTTGCATCTGGGCATCCGGATCACCCTCAACCCAGGCACCCTGCATTGTCACCACCGATCCATGCAGACGGGCATGGGGATCAAGGAGTCCGTCAATGACAGGTTTCAGATCAGGATCAGATTCTATGGCTTTCTTTGCGCCGTCACCATACAACCATTGACCCAGTTTGCATTTCTGAGGGTCGGTCTCTACTTTGAACGTTGATGCCTGGCCTGAGAAAACCAATTGGATCTTATTGACGAAATTCAGGTGATCAGCCTCTCTTTCCGCCATGACAAGAGGCAAATGAAGGTCAGCGTCTTTATAATGTTTTTTAATTTCCGCCGCAGAAATGTGCAGATCATGATGCAGGGGTTCAATCTCTTTCAAGAGGGGAACAAGGGAAGGCAGCAGTTCCTCCGCATGTTTTCGGCCTTCACCATAAAGCCATTTGCCGAATGCGCATTTGTGGTCATCCAACTGGACATCCAGTTCATGAATGTTCGGATCAGCCAGAAAGGCGGCAACCTGTTTGGCCCAGTTCAGATGGGCTATTTCTGCTTCCGTAATCTCGGTATTAACTTTATTGACTGCGGAAAAATCCCCCGCGCCCTTGACTATCTTGCCAACCCCAGCCGTGGACACGAGACCGACAATAAGTGTGAGCAGTATTATGCCGCCAAATCCGATTCCCAGTTTGATGGAAATTGAAAGATCCTTCCATTTCATCACAACCCCCCTCATGTTTGATGTTTATTGTTTATTTCCATGACAACGCTTAAAATTTACCTTGCCAACTTTGGTTATCGTTCCGTACTATCCAAGAGTCAGAAATCTTGAAAAACGCCTGAAAACCCGTTCACCGCACTCATTAACGAACAAATAAAAAACGACAATATCGCCACAAAGTGTCATAATATTAATGACATAAGCAAAAAATAAGTTAACAAAGATTATCACATCACAATAAGGCATTCCATTTTTTTCTATCCATTGCACGATTTAATCATGAATGTCCCCGGAGTTGCAATTATCATGAGGAGAGAATTTCATGGAATTTTTCGAGTTCGCCGAGGTAGTGACAACCGAGGAGGAAATCAGGGACAAACTGTCTCTCGACAAGCTTCCTGATTTTTGCCTGGATATTGAGGCTGTGGATGATGCTGAAGAACTGGGCAGGGTCATTTATTTCCGCCACTGGGGACGTTTTCACATCCGCAGGGAGAGTGTTATGTGGGGTGTGCGTTTTTCCGTGCCGGACTGTCCTAACGCCCTGGCCTGGACCGTCACAACAGGCTGCCCGCCCTTTCCTGAGAAAATTGTCCTGCATGCCACCATCAACAGAACTGAGCATGATCCTGAATTTGTTGCTGCCACAAAGGGACTGCTGACCACTTTGAAAGTGGGATTGGAAAAAAAATTCCTCAGCGATCCTGCCGAGGCTCCCCCCGCCCCTTTCAGTTAAATGACTTGCGGGCACAATTTCGAGAAACCCCATCTTTCATCTGCCGTAAACCATAGTCAGGTTTAAAACTCATATCTTCTCCTTGTGGCGAACGACAGAGGTGTGGGGCCTGACGCGGCTTTATGCGGCAGGTCCCACACGACCGACGGGTTGTGCCCCGGCGATTGAACGGAGAACGAAATGCAAAACGCATGGATACAGAACACGAAAGCGGAAACCGACCAATGGGACTGGGAAATCTCGGACAGAACCTACGGCCACATTACGCAATATGCCGGGACTGATAGGTACTGCTGGCAAGCGGTGTTTTTCCGGCAACTGCAATTTCAACCGACCCGCGGAGCATGCAAAGACGCCGGAATCACCTGTCGGAGAGCGTCCTGCAAAGAGCAATGAAGCAGGCATACGGAATGCGGGAATCAATAAACACGGCAGCTGTCACACTCTGCGACATTCATTTGCCACGCATCTGCTGGAGTCGGGGTACGACATCCGCACTGTGCAGGATTTGCTTGGGCACAAGGATGTCAGCACAACGATGATATATACCCATGTCCTCAACCGGGGCGGCAGGGGAGTGCGAAGTCCGGCAGACATGCTTTTTGCCGCAGCCGACGGGGGAAGCCTTTGATAACGGGCAAACTGACGGATCGTCAGAAAAATGTCCTGGACTATCTCAGGTCATACCAGCAGCAGCATGGGATGTCGCCGACAGTCCGGGAGATTTGCGTTCACTTCGGCTTGAGTTCACCGGCCGGTGTGCATAAAATTCTGCGACGTCTTATTGAGAAAAATGTCTTGCGTTCTCTGTCTGGGAAAAATCGTTCCTGGCAGTTGGTGGGCGGACCGACTGGGAAATCACTCCCTGTTTTCGGTTCTATAGCCGCCGGAGCGCCGGTTGAGGCGATTGGCGAATGTCAGGATGAACTGCCTTTGGATCCTGGGTTTTTCGGCAGCGAATCTTGTTTCGCTTTGCTGGTCAAGGGGGATTCCATGATCGATGCACATATCATGGATGGAGATCTGGCGATTATTCAACCTCAGCCGACAGTGATAAGCGGGCAGATAGCCGCGGTGCTGGTCGATGATCTTCTTGTGGAGGCGACACTCAAGATATTCCGCAGGGGAAAAAATGGGGTGGAGCTGCACGCAGCCAATAGTTCCCATGACCCTCTGGTGTTTGAGGGGAGTGACGCAGCGCGGGTCAGCATAGTCGGCAAATTCGTCGGCGTGATCAGAAGGTCGGGGTAGGATGAAAGTCCTGCGTCGGCAGGAGTTTCTTAAGGAGCTTTGTAACTATCCGGCTTGGGACGAAAAACGTTCGATTCGCCCCCGTGCTGCTGAATAGTTACGGAGCTTTTTGGTTTGCATCCCAGGGTTTCCGAAGGTTAGCCGGCTCGCCGTTCACGCCGCCGCTCAGCTGTAAGTCGTGCAGGCGGCGGTAGAGGCCGCCGTTTATCATCAGCTCATCATGGCTGCCTTGTTCCATGATGCGGCCATGTTCCATCACCAGGATGGTATCGGCTTTTCTGATGGTGGAAAGCCGGTGGGCGATGACGATGCTGGTGCGGCCCGAGAGCGTCGAGGCAATGGCCCGGTCGATGAGGATCTCCGTTTCCGAGTCAACGCTTGAGGTGGCTTCGTCAAGGATCAGCACCTCCGGATCGCGGGCAAGGACCCTGGCAAAGGCCAGTAACTGCTTCTGGCCGGCGGAAAGCCCCATGCCGCCTTCGCCGATGAGGGTGTCCTCTCCTTGCGGCAATCGCTTGATAAGCCCGGTGAGTTGCGCCCGGTCGATGATATCCGCCAGCCTGTCATCGTCAATTTCCCGGTCCAGCAGGATGTTCTCCTTGATGCTGCCGGGAATGATGAAAACTTCCTGCATCACGAGGCCCATCCTGCTTCTCAGCCACTTGCTGTCAAGGTCGCGCAGATCACGGCCGTCGAGAAGGATCTCTCCTTGCTCCGGCTCATAGAAACGTTCCAGCAGATTGACGATGGTTGATTTGCCCGAGCCGGTGGCGCCGACGATTGCCAGGGTTTTCCCCGGTTCCACCGTGAACGACAGGTCGTGGAGAATGGGTGTTCCCTGGTCATAGGAAAATGATACATGGCTGAAGGTGACGGTGCCGCGATCCGCCGTCTCTTTTGTGCGCAACACGCCGCTGCGCAGATCGGCAGGGGTGTCGAGCAACTGAAAGATGCGCTCCGCCGAGGCCAGGGCAGACTGGACAATGGAGTATTTCTGGGAAAGCTCGCGGATGGGCTGGAAAAAAAGGCGCATATAGGCGATGAAGGCGGAGAGTTCGCCCAGGGTCATCTGCCCCTGGATGACGCTGCCGCCGCCATACCAGATGATGGAGGCGATGGCAACGGCGGAAAAGAGTTCGATGGCCGGCATGAAGATGCCGAATATCTTGATTTGATACAGATTTTTTTCCAGGTAGGCCCGGCTCAGCTCAACAAAGTTCCGGTAGGTGTCCTTTTCCCGGAGAAAGGTTTGGATGACCGCGATGCCGGAAAGGGATTCCTGCAGAAAGGAGTTGATCCGGGCAAGCTGGGTACGGATTACCCGAAAGGCATCCCGGGCAAGACGGCTGAACCAGAGGGTGTTGCCGATAATGAGCGGCACCAGCAGCGTCAGGATAAGGGCCAGCCGCCAGTTCATCCAGTACAGGATGACCATGATGCCGGCCAGCTGAATGAAATCGTTGAACAGGGTAACGATGACCGAGGTGAACATCTCATGCATGTTCTGGATGTCGTTGGTCAGCCGCGTCACTAGTTTGCCGCCGGGATTGTTGTTGAAAAAAGCGAGATCCAGGTCAAGCATGTGCCGGAAAAGCTGCTGGCGCAAGCGGTGCATGATGGTCTGGCCGATCCATTCAAGAATGAATACCTGGCAGAAGTTGGCGACAAAGCCGCTGATGATGACGCCGATAAAAAGGCTTGCCAGGCGGGCCAGACCGTCAATACGGGCCGATTGGTCGAGATCGCTGGTGATGATGAAGCGGTCGATGCCGATGCGCACCATATAGGGCAAGGCAAGACCCGCGCCGATGACGATGAAGGAAAGCAGAATGGCCAGGGCCATTTTTTTCCAGTGCGGTCGCGAATAGGCGATAATGCGCCGCCAGATGCCGCTGTCGCCCACCCGCCCCAGCTGATCTTCCTCAAAGTAGCCGAATCCGTAGCGCATGTCAGGCGGGCCCTCCCTGGGCAATGGTCTGGTGCCGGTAAATCGTCCGGTAAAAGGAATTTTCGGCCAGCAGGGTTTGGTGATCGCCCCTTGCCGCGATGCGCCCATCCTCCATGACGAGTATTTCCTCGGCATCGGCCAGGGGCGCTACCCGGTGGGAAACGATGATGCAGATTTTGCCCTGCAGCGAGGCGGCCATGCGGCGGATGATGTCATGCTCGGTTTCCATGTCCACCGCGGACAGGCCATCGTCGATGATGACGATCGGCCGGTCGAGCAGCAGCGCCCGGGCCAGGGCGATTCGCTGTCGTTGACCGCCGGAAAGCTTGACGCCCCGCTCGCCGACCCGGGACTGATACCCTTCCGGCAGGGCCATGATTTCATCATGGATCGCCGCCATCCGGGCCGCCTCGTGGATCTGCCGCAGGTCGGCATCCGCCCGGCCCATGGCGATGTTGAACTGGATGGTCTCGGAAAAAAGGGTCGCCTGTTGCGGCACATAGGCGATATTGCCCCGCACCGTGGCAAGTGTCAGGCCGTTGACATCCCGGCCGTCGATGAGATAGGTGCCGTCGTCCACCGGATAAAGGCGGGAAAGGACATTGCACAAGGTGCTTTTGCCGGAGCCGGTTTTGCCGATGACACCAATGATGCCGTGCGTGAGAGTGAGGGTGACGTCCCGCAGGTCCGGCTCTTTTTGCCCGTCATAGGTAAAGGAAAGATGGTCCAGGGTGATTGTGCGCGGCCGTTGCGGGAGTTCCGTCGCTCCGGGAGGATCAGCCAGTTGCGGTCTTTCCGCGAAAACAGCCTGGATTCGCCCCATGGAGGTTGCCCCCCGCTGGAAGAGATTGGCCACCCAGCCGATGGCCATCATCGGCCAGGTGAGCATGAACAGATACGAGATGAAGGCGACAAAATCACCGACCGTGATCGCGGAGCGGATGGTCAGCCGCCCGCCGAAAAAGAGGACCAGCAGCAGGCAGCAGTTGGCGACAAGTCCAGACAGGGGAAAGAGGGTGCCCTGTACGGCGGCCACTTTCAGATTGGCGGCCACATATTTTTCGCCCAGCAGGCCGAAACGCTCTCCCTGGCTTTTTTCCTGGGTGTAGGCTTTGATCAGATGGATGTTCTTCAGGGTGTTTCCGGCAAACTCGGTCAGTGAGGCAAACATCTCCTGCACCTTTTCAAAGCGTTTGTGCAGCAGGGAAGAAAGCAAACGGGTGGACAGGGCCAGCACCGGCATGGGCATGACGGCGATCAGGGTCAGCATCGGATGAATGTACGCCATGAAGGCCAGGGCGGCCAGGGTCATCAGCACCGCATCCACCGCGGCAATCATGCCCATGCCGCAGGCCAGCTGGACGGCCGTGAGGTCGTTGCCGGTCAGGGCCATGATGTTGCCGGTGGGAAAGCGCTGGAAAAATCGGTGGTCCAGGGTAAGGATGTGCGCCAGCAACCGGTCGCGCAGGTCCCGCTCCACCAGCCGGGAAAAACCGAGGACGAAATAGCGCCAGAGAAAACGGCAAAGGGCAATGCCGAGGGCGGGCAGCAGGATGAGTCCGGCATATTTGAGCAGCAGCGCGTCCGTGGCCGTGCCTTGTTCCAGGGCGTCAACCGCTTTTTTGATAAAGCGCGGAATGAGCAGCTGGAGAAAGTCCACTGCGAGCAAAGCCATGAACCCAGCCGCCAGGCGCAGCCGGTACTTTTTGAAGAAGGGGATCAGCAGGGTCACGGCATGGCCGAATCTGGGATCGTTTGTATGCAACGTCTTCTGACTCCTGGCTTTGCGGGAGAAATTCGATGGAGCGGGAATTTTCTTGGGTTTTTAATGATTTTTATCGGCAACAATGAATTAAAAATATGTTTCCGGAAGAATGTCAAGCAATGAGTGGCAAAGGCGGGGGCGCCGGGAGGTTGGAATCAGGCAAGAAGGCCGATGCGGGCGGCGATGTTGCCGATGTCATGGGCCATTTTTCCTTTGGGCGCCTGAGCCACCAGCGGGCCGGGATTGCGCAGGTTGTCTTCGATCTCCGGAAATTTGCGGATGGAGCCCGCGCTTTCAAGGTGAATGGACAGGGTTTTGTCGGCAAGGGAGGTGATGGTCTGCGCCACCTGCCGGGATTGAACCGCGTTTTTCACCCGGTTGACGATGAGATAGGGATTATAGTCGATGATCGGTTGCAGGGCAAGGGGCAGGTCGAGGGGATCGTGGTCGATCACCTTGTGCAGCAACTCGGAAATAGTGCGAACAGCGGGGAATTCGGATGACTGGGTGGAATCCCTGAGCAGTCCGGCCAGTTCTTTGCCGTCTATTTTGTCGTTTTCCGCTTCCGGCCCGGAAATCCGGTTTAATTTGCGGAACAGTGCGGTTTTGAGAAACTGGTAAGCGCCGATATAGGAAGCTGAATCCGGAGTGGTGATGACCAGCCCGTAGTCGCCCAGCAGGAAAAAATCAAGCATGTTGAAGGAGGTGTCGCCGCCGAGGTCGAGCACGATGTAATCCGCCTCAAGATCCCTGACGGCTCTCATCAGTTTCATCTTTTTGGCGTGATGGATATTGGCCGCGCCGAGATCCGAGCTGTTGCCGCCTATCATCATCGGCCCGTAACGGCTGGGGATCATGATGTCGGCGAGGGAGGGGACTTTTTTTTCCAGGAAATCATTGATCGTGCGGTCAAGGATATATTTGTCGCCAAGATAAAGGGTCAGGTTGGCGCCGCCGAGATCAAGATCCATTGCCACAGTTCTGTATCCTCTCTGGGCCAGAAAAACGCTGAGATTGGCGGCAAACATGCTTTTGCCGATACCTCCCTTGGCACCGCCCACCGCGATGATTTTCCCCTTTGGTTGCGGCCCGTTGTCAGCCGCGCCCATCTTGACTCGGTCGACAAGGAAATCAAAGGCGGCCCGCGCCTTGCGCAGGTAATCGAGCTTTTTGTCCAGGCGGCTTTGCGGGTCACCCACCGAGGCGGCGGGGTGGCAATATCTGATCTGCTTCAGGTAGGCCTGTTTGAGAATGAATTCGTTGATCTGTTTCAGGAACTTCAGATCAAAAATCTTTTCCGGCGGGAAAAGATAGGAACAGGCCCGTTGAATGGCCTTGATTTCCTGTTTGTGAGAGGTGTTTATCGGCAGCATCGGGTCACTTTCGTCCAAATGGGGAAAAACGTAAAATATTTCGTGCCGTCATTCGTCGCTTCCAACAACCTTGCCGCGGAGAACTCCTTCATGGAGCCTGATGCGCAGCAGGTCACCTTGCGCGGCCTCGCCGGCGGAATGGAGAATTCGTCCGCTGTCTTCCCGGCTGACAATGGCATAGCCCCGGCCGAGCACGGCGAGAGGGCTCACCGCATCGAGCAGGGACGCCGCCTTTTCCAGTGCCTTGTTTCTTCTTTCCTGTTGCAGGAGGGTGTGGGAGATGAGTTTTTCCTCCAGCTTTTCCAGCAGCCTTTTTTGTCCGGCAAGTTTTTCCACTGGATTGAAACGGGACAAAAGGTTCTCCAGACGCGCCAGTTTTTCCTTGTGCCGTTGGAGGATGGCGGTCATGGCCCCTGCCAGGGTGAGCTGGCGGTTGTCAAGCTGCAAACGCAAATGGCTGAAGCGGAAGGAGGGATCGCCAAGCTGCTGCCGTGCAAAGCGGACGCGCTGGGAAAGGATTTCGATCTTCCTGTGCATGCTGTTTTGTAATCGCTTTTTCCGGGCCTCGACGTGCAGGCTGATGCTTTGCCGGTCCGGCAGTACGTCTTTTGCGGCTGCGGTGGGAGTCGCGGAACGATGATCCGCCACAAAATCGGCAATGGTGAAATCCACCTCATGGCCGATGGCGGAAACCACCGGCAGGTGCGAGGCAAAAATCGCCCGAGCCGTTTTTTCTTCGTTAAAGGCCCACAGGTCCTCAAGCGAACCTCCGCCGCGGCAGAGAACGATGACTCCCGCCTCTTCCCTGCTGTTGATGATCCGCACCGCCTGGGCGATTTCCGCGGCCGCGCCGTCACCCTGCACCTTGACCGGATAAATTTCGACGGCAACCGAAGGAAAGCGTGTCCCGGCGATGTGGAGGAAATCATGGAGCGCCGCACCCCGGGGGGAGGTGACGAGAAAAATTTTTTCCGGCAGCAAGGGCAGCTTTTTTTTGCGGCCGACGTCGAAAAGACCCTCGGCGGCAAGCTTTTTTTTGAGTTCTTCAAAGGCGATCTGCAGGGCTCCCGTTCCCTTGCCGTCAACGAAATCAGCAATGATCTGGTATTCCCCCCGCTGCTCATAAACGGATAATCTTCCCCGGCAGATAACCTGCCTGCCGTCCTGCAGGGGGGCGTCCAGGTAACGCTGCTGGTTTTTGAAAAGAACGACGCGGATCTGTGCCTCCTGGTCTTTCAGGGTGAAATAGAGATGACCGGAAAAAGGACGTTTGAGATTGGATATTTCGCCGGTCACGGTGACAAACGAATATTCCGTTTCCAGCAGTCCACGGATGGAGCGGGTCAGCTCGCCGACGGTCTGGACTTTGGTTGCATAGGGTGACAGGGGCATAGGGTTCCCGCAAATCTCGAATTCAAGAGCACAAAAAGGGAGAATAAACGACCAAACCACATAAAGGCGACAAAGGACAACAACTTGAAAATTTCAGCTCATTCTCTTTGCGCAATCGCCAATCCCAAATCCGCGATATGGAGATCTTTTCTTTGTTTCTGTTGCGCGGAAGAAGTGTTGCGTTGATTTTTTTTCCCCTGGCTTGTATAAATTGTATTTTGGTCAACCGTGGTTGGTCAAGAAGCTGCCGGACGGGCGAGACGGTTCAGCTATCATATTGGCTGCCGGTCCGACTTTCAAACAAAAAAAACGATATTGCCGTAAAAAGCCGGTGATTCCGGCCTGAACGGGAAGAAAAACCCAATCCACCCGGACAAGGATTCGCACATGACGGAAGAACAGAAAAGCCCTTTTTTTAAACTGCACGTCGAAGAGGTTACCCAGGCCAAAAGGACCCTTCTTGATGAATTGAACCTGCCGCCCAAGGTAACACAGTTCATCCGTGATAACGCCAAAATTTTGCAGAATTCCCTGGTGGCGCTGCTGGTGCTCGTTTGTGCCTGGACCTTCTATGATTATTACACGGGCAAGCAACGAAACGATTCCACCGCCATGCTGGCCCAGGCGATTGCTTCCCCTGATCCCGCAGCGCGCGCAAACGAACTCAACAAGGTGATTGCCGAGTATCCCCGCAGCGGGGCGGCTGTTTGGGGAAAAATCGCCCTTGCCCATGATCTGATGGACAACAAGGAATACGGCAAGGCCAAAGAAGCGATTGCCGCTCTGCTTGATTCCGTGGACAAAAAAGACCCGCTGTACTCCCTTCTGCTGCTTGATATCGCCCAGGCCTGTGAGCTGAGTGAGGATTATGCAAATGCCTTGAGTCATTACGCCGCGTTGCGCGAGATTGCCGGTTTTACCGTCCTGGGTTCTCTCGGCGAGGCACGTATTTACGAACTGACCAATGAAAACGGCAAGGCACGGGAGACCTACGAAAAAATCAAGACATTGACCGACCTCAACCCCTCCATGCTGGAGTGGGTGGAGGCGAAACTTGCCGGCATGTAAGACCATGGACGTCATCCGTTCACCCGGGGCGATGAGCTCCTGGGCCGATGCAATGCGGGGCAAGGGCAGAACCATCGCCCTTGTTCCCACCATGGGCTTTTTTCATGAAGGCCACCTGGCGTTGATGCGCAAAGGTGCGGAGATTGCCGATGAGGTGGTTGTTTCGCTTTTTGTCAATCCCATGCAGTTTGGCCCCGGTGAAGACCTGGGCCGGTATCCCCGTGCCTTTGGGCGCGATGCGGAGCTTGCCGGAAATGCCGGTGTTGCCGTTCTTTTCGTCCCTGCCGCCGAGGACGTCTATCCCAGGGGGTTTGCAACCAGGGTCGAGGTGGATGGGCTCACCGAAACCCTTTGCGGCGCCAGCCGTCCCGGCCATTTTGCCGGGGTCACCACCGTTGTTGCCAAGCTGTTCCATATGGTAAAGCCCCATTGCGCCGTTTTCGGGGAAAAGGATTTTCAGCAACTGGCCGTGATAAAAAAAATGGTGGCTGATTTGAACTGGGACGTGAAAATAGTCCCTCATCCCATTGTCCGGGAAAAAGACGGACTGGCGATGAGCTCCCGCAATACCTATCTTGATCCGGAAGAAAGGGACCGCGCCCTTTGTCTCTGCCGTTCATTGCGGCTTGCCGCGAAGAAGGTTGCCGCAGGGGAGAGTGATGCCGTCCGGTTGCGCGAGGAAGTGATTACATACCTGACGGATTGTGGTAAAATATCCATTGATTATGTTGCGGTTGTTGATTCGGAGACGTTGCAGCCGTGCGAAGTGATTACCGAAAAATCTTTGCTCACCCTGGCGGTGAAGATCGGTCGGACAAGGCTGATTGATAATACCCTGTTGAAAGAGTGACGGGTTTTACGCTGGTTTAATAAATTCATAAAGTTGGTGGATTCGTAAAAAAAACAGGCATGAGAACGGCTCACGCCGGAGATTTTACGACGCCGTCAAAGGTAGAAATTATGATGCGATATATGTTGAAGTCAAAGCTGCACAAGGCCACGATCACCCAAGCCGATCTCATGTACGAGGGAAGTCTGACCATCGACAAGCTGCTGATGGAAGAGGCGGGGTTGTATCCCTATGAAAAGATCAAGATTTACAATATTTACAGTGGCGACCGGTTTGACACCTATGCCATCGAGGGCGAGGCCGGGTCCGGGGTGATCGGTCTGAACGGCGCTGCCGCCCGCAAGGGACAGGTGGGCGACCTGATCATCATCGTCAGCTACGCCCTGTATACGGAGGATGAGCTGAAAAATTATGATCCCAAGGTTGTTATTTTGGATCGCGACAACAAGGTCAAAGAAAGAATACAGACCAATTTTTCCCAAAGCAGTCTCGTGCGCCATCTTTTCTGATTTTTGCCATGTATCTCCTCGTGGCTGCAACGGAATTCGAACTTGAACCTGCCAGACATGCCCTGTCGTCTTCCCGTAATGTCTCTTTCCTGGTCACCGGAGTGGGGCAGGTGGAATCCGCCTTTGCCCTGACCCGTTATCTCGCCATCCGGCAGAATGTTTCCGCGGTTGTCAATGTCGGTGTCGCCGGGGCCTATCATGGTTGCGATCTGGATCTTTTGCGTCTCTGTCTTGCCCGCAAAGAGATCCTTGCCGACTTCGGCATCTGCTATCCCGGCCGGATCGACCCGCTCCCCGCTGAAAAGATGGCCATTAACCGGGAGTTTGACCTTGAAAACAAACTTTTTTCCGAATCCTGCAGGATTCTCGAGCTCGAACATATGCCGTTTGACCGCGGAACGTTTCTGACCGTCAGTTGCGCGAGCGGCACCGCCGACCGCGGCAGTTACCTGAAAGAGACATTTTCCGCCATCTGTGAAAACATGGAAGGAGCGGCCCTTGCCAGGGTGTGCCTGGGATTTGGCGTTGAGCTGCTGGAGCTGCGCTGTGTCAGCAACATGGTGGAAGATCGCAACCCTTCAGGATGGCGTCTGCGCGAGGCCTGCGAAAATGCAGGCGATGCCGCGGCAAGGATTATTCGCGGCTTGTGCGATGTTGAATGGTCGTATCGCTGAACAACACTCAGGACTTTCTGCCGGTTGCCGACATGCTGACCCTTGGTTTTTCTCCCTGCCCCAATGATACCTTTATTTTCCATGCCCTGGTAAACCGCCTGGCGGACCCGGGCTGCCCGGAGTTTGCCGATCCGATTCTGGCCGACGTCGAAACCCTGAACAAGTGGGCCATGGAGTCGCGTCTTGATGTGACCAAACTTTCCTTTCACGCCCTGGGCCATGTGCTGGATGATTATGTTCTGCTGCGCGCCGGCAGTGCCCTCGGCCGAGGCTGCGGACCGCTGCTTGTTGCTCGCCCCTCTTTTGATGGCCGCGATCTGTCAGGAAAAACGATAGCCATTCCGGGAAGATACACCACCGCCGCCATGCTGCTGCAGCTGTTTTCCCAGGCCGATTACCGCCTGGTTCCCATGTCGTTTGAAAAAATCATGCCCTGCGTTGCCCGGGGCGAAGCCGATTGCGGGGTGATTATCCATGAAAGCCGTTTCACATACATGTCCCATGGTCTCGCCTGCCTGCGGGATCTGGGGCAGTGGTGGGAGGAAACGAGCGGCCATCCCATTCCCCTGGGGGGAATAGCGGCGCGCCGCACTCTTGGCCGCGATAAGCTGCTTGCGGTGGAAAGATGCATAGCGCGGAGCGTCGAAAAGGCCTTTGCCGCGCCTGACGCCGGCCGCATGTATGTCAAAAAGCATGCCCAGGAGCTGGACGATGCGGTGGTGGCAAGCCATATCAATCTGTACGTCAACCACTTTTCCCATGACCTGGGCAAGGAAGGAATCGCGGCTGTTCAGGAATTTTTTCGCCGCGGCCGGGAGGCGCATATTTTTCAGGCATCGGAAAAGGAATTTTTTGTTTCATGAACAAAGTCATTGATTGAAGGAGTTACAGGGTTGTTGGTAATTATTATCGATTTTGATTGTGCTCCTGCCTGATTTCGATTAATGGTGTATTACACGCTTGACAATTTAAGGTCAGGGGCTATATTAATTTTCTGCTTAAATTTTGACGGTTTTCAAAAAAATCCGGCCTTGCCGGTGCGGGATATTTGTATGAATTCCCCTTGGTGAAAAACGAGTTGCGGGAATTTTGTAAAGCCGTCATTTTCGGGTAACAAGTAGAAATGCTTGGTGTTTTTGCCATGCCCGGTCCAACAGTCCTTTTGGTGAGTTCATTAATGTTTGTGGTTTTTCTTTTGATTCCACAGAATAATCAATAACAACAGCAGCAGGAAGATTTTATGAAAATTACAGGCGCACAGGCACTTTTGAAATGCTTGGAAGAACAGAAGGTGAACACAATCTTCGGTTTTCCCGGAGGTGCGGTCATCGATCTTTACGATGAAATACTGGCAACCGATAAACTGACCCATGTTCTCGTCCGCCATGAGCAGGCGGCGGTCCACGCGGCGGATGCCTATGCCCGAGTCACCGGGGATGTGGGTGTCGCCCTGGTAACATCGGGTCCGGGCGCGACCAACACGGTAACCGGTATTGCTTCCGCCTACCTGGATTCAATTCCCATCGTTGTTTTTACCGGTCAGGTGCCGACCGCCCTTATCGGCAATGACGCCTTCCAGGAGGTTGATATCGTCGGTATCACCAGGCCATGCACCAAGCATAACTATCTGGTCAAGGACGCCAAGGATCTTGTCGCCACTATCAGGGAGGCATTTCATATCGCCCGGACCGGAAGACCCGGCCCGGTGCTTGTCGATCTTCCCAAGGACGTGCTTGCCTCCAGGATAACGTTCCCGGAACCGCAGGATGTGCGAATGCGCACCTACCGCCCCACCTATGAGCCCCATCCCGGCCAGATTGAAAAGGCCTGCCGGGCAATCATGCAGGCGAAAAAGCCGGTCCTTTATGCCGGCGGCGGGGTCATTCTCTCCAATGCCCATGAGGAATTGACCGAACTGGCCCGAAAACTCGACATCCCGGTGACCATGACCCTGATGGGTCTCGGCGGCTATCCCGGCACCGATCCGCTTTCCATGGGCATGCTGGGCATGCACGGCACCTACTACGCCAATATGGCGGTGGCGAACTGCGACGTGCTGATCGCGGTGGGCGCGCGCTTTGACGACCGGGTTACCGGGCGCATCGATGCCTTTGCGCCCCACGCCAAAATTATTCATATCGATATCGATCCGACCTCGATCAGCAAGAACGTCAAGGTCCATATTCCCATTGTTGCCGATTGCAAACATGCACTGACCAGTATGAACAGCTGGTTTGATCGCACTTCCGATTTCGACCGCACGGCGGAGATGGAAAAACACCAGCCGTGGCTGCAGCAGATCAAGGAATGGAAAGCAGCGCATCCCCTTGGCTATGTCGAGAAAAAGGATGTGATCAAGCCGCAGTTCGTCGTGCAGAAGCTCCATGAGCTGACCGGCGGCAATGCCATCATAACCACCGAGGTCGGCCAGAATCAGATGTGGGCCGCGCAGTTTTATCATTTCAACCATCCCAGGGCCTTCATGACCTCCGGCGGGCTTGGTGTTATGGGATATGGTTTTCCCGCGGCCATCGGCGCGCAGATGGCGGCGCCGGATCGGACCGTCATCGACATAGCCGGCGACGGCAGCATCCAGATGAATATTCAGGAAATGGCCACCGCCATGCAGTATAAGCTGCCGGTCAAGATTGCCATTTTAAACAATAATTTCCTTGGTATGGTCCGGCAGTGGCAGGAACTATTCTATGACAAGAAATATTCCGCCACACCTCTTGATGTGGCTCCAGATTTTGTTGCCCTGGCCAGGGCATACGGAGCGGTAGGACTGAGGGCGACGAAACCGAGCGAGGTTGAGCCGGTAATCAAGGAAGCCCTGGCAACAAAAAATCTGGTGATTATGGATTTTGTGATCGACCGGGAGGAAGGGGTTTATCCCATGGTTCCCGCCGGAAAAGCGACAACTGAAATGCTTCTGGTGTAACGCCGGAAATCAAGAGATAAAAAAAAGGCAGGCTATTTCCATGAAACATACCATATCCGTACTATTGCAAAACAAGCCCGGAGTCCTTTCCCGGGTGACCGGGCTCTTCAGCGGCCGGGGATTTAATATTGAAAGTTTATCCGTGGCCCCCACCCTGGAACAGGATGTTTCCTGTCTGACCCTGGTAACTTCGGGCGATAATGCGATTGTTGAGCAGATCACCAAACAACTCCATAAGCTCATTGATGTCATCAAGGTCACCGATATCAGTGAAACGGAATATGTGGAGCGTGAAATGGCGCTCATCCGGGTGAAGGCGGAACCTTCCACCCGGGCGGAAATCCTCAGGATATGCGATATATTCAGGGGACGGGTGGTCGATGTCAGCACGAAAAGTTATGCGGTGGAGGTAACCGGAACCTGTGACAAGGTACAGGCGATGATCGATATCCTCCGACCCATCGGTATCCAGGAGATCGTCCGTACAGGAACCATTGCCATGACCCGCGCCAGCAAGAAAATTTAATTTCCCTTTTTTTGTCCCACGGGACAACAGCAGAGGCAAATTTTAATTTTTTAAATACAGGGCAATAAACCGGTATCCTCAAGGGGACCGGTTTATTGCGTCAAGGAAAGGGACACGCGTTGAGGCATGCGGCGCAAACCCTTTATGGAAATGCCGTCGCCTGTAAAAGAAGCGCATAAGACAACATTCTGCCGGCATCTCCCGGGGACCATTGAAAATGAAAGAACCACGAATTCCCGTTGCCAGGGAAGGCTACCCGTTTATCGGTCTTGCCGCCTTTGTCACCATAGTCTTTGCCCTGCTTGATTATGATACCGCCGCTTTCGGCGCCATGGCTCTCACCATTTTTGTCCTCTATTTTTTCCGTGATCCCGATCGCATCACGCCGGAAGCGGAGGACGCCCTGGTTGCACCGGCGGACGGCAAGGTTATTCTGGTGGAAAAGGTATTTGACGACAAATTCGTCAATGAGCATGTTTATAAAATCAGCATTTTCATGAACATTTTTAATGTTCACGTGAACCGCTGCCCGTTTCCCGGCACGGTTGAATCGGTCAGCTATTCTCCGGGGCGTTTTTATTCCGCCAATACGGAGCGGGGCGCCCTGGAAAACGAATACGGCGCCGTGACCATGTCAACCGCCGCTGGTTGTCGGTTTGCCGTGGTCCAGGTCGCCGGGCTCATTGCCCGGCGTATTGTCTGCTGGGCCGAGAAAGGTGACTCGTTGAAACGGGGTGAACGTTTCGGCCTCATTCGTTTCGGCTCCCGCGTTGATCTGTATCTCCCCCTGAAAACCCAGGTTGAGGTGCGGGTGGGGCAGAAGGTCAAGGCCGGTGAAACACTCCTTGGCTATCTGGCCTGAGATTCGCGGAACCGAGGCAGTTGCCGCATTTGCGGCGCGAAGAAATATGATGGTTTCGTAAAAACTGAAAATTAACCACTGAGAGCACAGAGGACGCAGAGAAAATATTTTAAATTATAGCATGTTACCTCTGCGTGCTCCGTGGTCTCTGTGGTAAAAAAGACTTTTTACGGGTTCATCCATAGTGCAAATTCAATAAGGGTTGTGACAAGGCAAGTAGAGTGATACGCATGTTTTCCATAATTCAGCTTCCCAGGGGTATCGTTGCCGCAACGCGGTTTTTTTCTTTTTTTGTCGGATTTCCGGCTGTCCTATCCGGACCCCTTGCGGGGGTTTTGCGGGAACGGGACATTCGGCAAGAAGGTGTATGAAAAAAAGAAACGATTCTGACGGTGACCGGCGCATAGGCGCTCGGGGCGCCGGTTGAGGAAAAGAATATGAAAGAAAGCAACATCAATTCCGGTAAGGATAAAGTTTACATATTTGATACCACCCTGCGGGACGGTGAGCAGTCTCCGGGGGCAAGCATGAACATGCAGGAGAAATTCCGTCTGGCCCAACAGCTGGTCAAGCTGGGGGTGGATGTCATCGAGGCCGGCTTTCCGGTTGCCTCGACCGGGGATTTTGACTGCGTTAAAAATATTGCCGACAATATCAGGGGTGTCCAGATCGCGGGTTTGGCCCGGTGCAACAAGAAGGATATCGATACCGCCTGGCAGGCCTTGAAAAACGGGGAGAATCCGCGTATCCACACCTTCCTCGCCACGTCGGACATTCATTTGCAGCATAAGTTGCGGATGAGCCGGGAACAGATGCTTGAACTGGCGGTGGAATCGGTCAAGCATGCGGCCAAATACACCTCCAATGTGGAGTTTTCCGCCGAAGATGCCTCGCGCAGCGATCTTGATTTTGTCTGCCGGGTTTTTGAGGCGGTGATTAATGCCGGAGCGGTTGTCCTGAATTTTCCAGATACCACCGGTTATGCCCTGCCGGAAGAGTTCGGCGGAAAGATCCGCTACCTGATGAATAATATCCCGAATATTGATCGGGCCATCGTCAGCGTTCATTGTCACAATGATCTCGGTCTGGCTGTCGCCAATTCACTGGCCGCGGTCAATGCCGGAGCGCGGCAGGTGGAATGCACCATCAACGGCATCGGTGAGCGGGCCGGCAACACCGCCATGGAAGAGGTGGTCATGGCATTGCGCACCCGAGGGGACCTGATCAATGCGCGGACCGACATTGTTACCGAGCACATCCATGCCTCAAGCCGCATGGTCAGTTCCATTACCGGCATCATCGTTCAACCCAACAAGGCCATTGTCGGGGCAAACGCCTTTGCCCATGAATCGGGCATTCATCAGGATGGCATTCTGAAGGAACGGACCACCTATGAGATCATGAATCCCTGCGATATCGGGCTTACCTCAGGCAATCTTGTCCTGGGCAAACATTCCGGCCGCCATGCCCTGCGGGAGCGGGTCAAGGGGATGGGGTATCTTCATCTTACCGATGACGAACTCAACAGGGTTTTTCTCAGGTTCAAGGAGATTGCCGACGTCAAGAAAGAGATGTTTGATGAGGATCTCGAGGCCATCCTGCTGGATGAGATCGTCCGTATTCCGGAAACCTATCAGCTTGTTTCGCTTGGCGCCATGAGCGGCAACAAAACCATGCCGACCGCGGCGGTGAAATTGCTCGTCGAGGGCAAGGAGGTTCAGGATGCGGCCATCGGCGTCGGGCCGATCGACAGTGCTTTCCGGACCATAGCCGGGCTGACGGGCACCACCAGCAAGCTGCTTTATTTTGCCGTCAGTTCCATTACCGGCGGCACGGATGCCCAGGGTGAAGTGATGGTGCGAATTGAAGATGATGGAAAAATTGTCATAGGTCAGGGCGCGGACCCGGATATTATCACCGCTGCGGCCAAGGCCTATTTAAATGCATTAAACCGCTTGGTTTATCTTAAAAAAGAAAGAAAAGAGAAAGGTTGATACATGAGTCGAGCAGAAGGATATAATGTTGCGGTGGCCGGCGCCACCGGTGCGGTTGGCGGCGCCATGCTGGATGTGCTTGAGCGCAGGAATTTTCCACTCAAGGAGCTCAGGCTTCTCGCCTCCGAGCGATCAGTCGGCAAGAAACTGGTTTTCAAGGGCAAGGAAATTCCCGTCCGGTTGCTGGACAAGGATGCCTTTCAAGGCATCGATGTGGCGCTTTTTTCCGCCGGCGGATCCCGCTCCCTGGATTTTGCGCCTGCGGCGGCGGCGGCCGGCGCGGTGGTGGTTGATAACTCCAGCGCCTTTCGCATGGATCCGGAAATCCCCTTGGTTGTTCCCGAGGTGAATCCCGGCGCCATCGCCCGGTACACCAAGCGGGGAATCATCGCCAACCCGAACTGTTCCACCATCCAGATGCTGGTGGCGCTGAAACCGATTTATGACAAAGTCGGCATTAAGCGCATCGTGGTCTCCACCTATCAGGCGGTGTCCGGTACCGGCGCCAAGGCCATTGAAGAGCTGCAAAATCAGGCAAAAGCCTGGGCTGCCGGCGCCAAGGTTGAAAAAGCCGTCTACCCGCATCAGATTCTGTTCAACTGTCTGCCCCATATTGACAGTTTCCTTGAGAACGGCTACACCAAGGAAGAGATGAAGATGGTCAATGAAACGCGAAAGATCTTTGATGACCCGAAAATTGCCGTAACCGCGACCACGGTGCGGGTGCCGGTTTTTTACGGTCATTCCGAATCGGTCAATATTGAAACCAGGGAAAAGATTACCGCGGCCCAGGTGAAAGAACTGCTGGCCGATGCGCCGGGGGTCAAGCTGGTGGATAACCCGCAGCTCAGCCAGTATCCGCTGGCCCTTGACTGTCAGGGTAAATTTGAAACGCTGGTCGGCCGTATCAGGGAAGATGAGTCCATCGCCAACGGGATCAATATGTGGGTTGTGGCGGATAATATCCTCAAGGGAGCTGCGCTGAATGCCGTGCAGATTGCCGAGGTCCTGATCGATAAATATATCAAATAATGAAAATCGGCAAAAGGCAAAACCGGGCAGCTGTTCCTGTTTTGCCTTTTGCCGCCGGGCCTTGCTGATGCGTATTATTTCCGGAACAGCCAGGGGACGCAGACTTCATTCTCCCGGCGGCGGCAAAGGGGATATCCGGCCCACATCGGACCGGGCCCGGGAGGCGATCTTCAGCATACTTGGAGAGGCGGTTCATGGGGCCAGGGTTCTCGACCTTTTTGCCGGGACAGGGGCCATGGGGCTGGAAGCGCTGAGTCGTGGGGCCGAGTCGGCCCTGTTTGTCGATAAAAGTCAGTCCTCCATCAGCCTGCTGCAGAAAAATATCCGGTTGTGCGGCTTCTGGGATAAATCCGTTATCGTCAAAAGGGATTTGACCAGGAGCCTTTTTTTTTTACAGCCCGCTGTGCCGGAGGGAGGGTTTTCGCTGGTCTTTGTCGACCCTCCCTACCACATGGAGCTTGCCGACCGGATCGTTGCTGAAATCGACAAGGCGGATCTGCTGTATCCCGGGGCAATCGTGATTGCCGAATCGCGGTCAGGCGATACGCTGCCCGAGCTGGTTTCAGGATTTCAGCTGTATGACCGACGCTCTTATGGCGAGGCCGGTTTCTGGTTTTACGAAAAGAAATGAACAAAGTGAGGAAAGCAAGTGAGCGACTATGAACCGTTTGTCGCCCCGGACGTGAAGGAAACCATCGCCGTCTATCCGGGCACCTTTGATCCCGTCACCATGGGACATCTTGACATTATTCAGCGGGCCCTGCATCTTTTTGACAAGGTGGTGGTGGCAATCGCCGTCAATGCCTCCAAAAAGCCCCTTTTTTCCCTGGAGGAAAGGATACAGATGATCCGCGACTGTTTCCCCGAGAATGAAAAGCAGATCGAGGTGGAAGCGGTGAAGGGGTTGCTGGTGGATTATGCCTACACCAAAGGGGCCAAGGCCATTGTGCGCGGTCTGCGGGCGGTTTCCGACTTTGACTATGAGTTTCAGCTCGCCCTGATGAACCGTCGCATCGAGCGGGAGGTGGAAACGGTTTTTCTCATGACGGGTTTCCGCTGGATCTATATCAGTTCGAGCATCATCAAGGAGGCGGCCCGCCATGGCGGTGATGTGAGCGGTCTGGTTCCGGACCACGTCTGTGAAAAACTGCGGCAATGTTTTATGACGCATGAATGAGAAGAGGCAGGTTCCCTCCATGAAAACGCATATTTCCCGCAGAAGATTTCTGCAAACAACGGGCCTGGGCTTCCTGTCGCTTCCGCTGACGGGAAATCAGGTTTGCGCCTTCACACCTGTAACTGATTCCCCATCTCCGGTTCCCCTTGCCGAGTCGACCGTGGTGCCTTCGGTCTGCGCCATGTGCCGGGCTCGTTGCCATGTGCAGGCAACCGTAATTGGCGACCGGGTGAAAAAGGTGGAGGGCAATCCCCAGAGTCCGGCCAATGAGGGGACGATTTGCGCCCGGGGTCAGGCCGCGGTGCAACTTCTCCATGACCCGGACCGGTTGAAATACCCTTTGCAGCGGGTCGGCGAACGGGGTGAAGGGAAATGGAAACGCATCAGCTGGACGGAGGCCTTTGCCGCGATTGTTTCCCAGCTGAAAAAAAACATCACGGCCCACGGTCCCGACAGCATCTCCTTGTTTGCCGGGGGTCCGTCTTCTTTTTATATCAAGAAATTTTTCATGGAAAACGGCATCACCGCAATTCATGACGCGGCCGTCAGCCACTGTGACGCAATTCGCAATCAGGCCTACCAGGCCACCTTCGGCTTTTCGCCCGGCGATCCGCCCCGGCTTGATTATTCCCGGAGTAAATGCATGGTTCTGCTTGGCGGCCATTTCGGGGAAAACATTCAGGTTCCCGAGCTGCGCCAGGTGTTGTCCTGTCTGGAGCGGGGCGGGAAGCTTATTGTCGTCGACCCCCGTTTCTCATCCATTGCGGCCAAGGCGGGTCATTACCTGCCGATCAAGCCCGGCACGGACACCGCCCTGCTGCTGGGCTGGATGCACCATGTTGTTTTTCAGGAACTGTACGACAAGTCATGGGTTGCCGCCAATTGTCGTGGGTTTGACGAGTTAAAGGAACATCTGCGCGAATATCCGGTCAACCGGGTGGCGGACATCACCGGCATACCCGGGGTTGATATCATCAATACCGCTGAAGTCATGGCGGCAAATGCCCCGGCGGTCATTATCCATCCGGGCGGCCATCTCAGCTGGTACGGCAACGACGTGCAGCGGGTGCGCGCCCAGGCCCTGCTCACCGCCCTGCTTGGCGCGGTCAACCGCCCCGGCTCCCTGCAACCGCCCTTTCCGCCATTGCCGGACAGTCTGGCGCAATTTGCCCGCATCAAGGCCGAGGGGACCGCTTCTTTTTCGCGCATAATGAACGATGTATTGGAAAACAAGGTGAAAGTGGTGGGTTGCTGGGGCCAGAATCCCCTGCAGAATCATTCTTCCCCCTTTAAGACGGCCGAGGCCTTTAAACGGGCTGATTTTGTTTTCTGCTGTGACGTGCTGCCTTCTGAAACATGCCTGTATGCCGACATCATTCTTCCCGAGGCGATATTTCTTGAACGGTTCGATGTTCTGGAAACAACAATGCGCGGTGATATTGCCCTGGTTGCCGCCGCTTTTCCGGCGGTAGAGCCCCGGTTCGAGGCCCGTGAACCCTACTGGATTGTCAAAGGCATGGCGGAGCAGCTGGCCGGCAATCATTCTTTTTCCCAGGGTGACGGCAAGGCGTTTCTCGACGGGCAACTTGCCGGAATCAATCTGACTTTGGCCGATCTGCAGGCAGCAGGGGGGGTGAAGGAATTTGCCTGGCCGGTCCCGGGGCAGGAGGTGACCTCCCCGGCGGCAGCCGTTGCGGAAAATGACGGCGCGGCACCGGACGGTTCGCCTGGCCGATTGCCGGGCGGAGATGCCAAGGTAACCCTTTATTCGTCTGATTTCGCCGACCAGGGGTGGGATCCGCTGCCCGTGTTCCAGGAGACGCCGCCTCCTGCCGCCGGCTTTTTACGGTTGCTTTATGGCCGCAGCCCGGTTCATACCCTTACCGCCACCGCCAATAACCCCTGGCTGCAGCATGAAATGATGGAAAATGAACTGTGGCTGAACTCTGTCGCGGCCGGACGTCTGGGCATAAACGACGGGGACGGCGTTTTCCTGGAGAACCAGGACGGCATCCGGACAGTCAGGCCGATAAAGGTCAAAGTGACGCCGGGTATCCGTCCGGATTGTGTGTATATGGCCCATGGTTTTGGTTGCCGTTCTTCCCATCTCCATCTTGCCTTTAATCGTGGCGTGTCCGACACCTCGCTGATGACGCGCAGCATCGAGGACCCGGTCAGCGGTATTCGCGGCATGCGGGTCAATTTTGTTCGTCTCCAGCCGGTGAAGGGGCAGGTTTGAACGAGGAAGCCGGCATGGCTGAGCGCAGAAGGGGGGTTCTGCGCGACGGATGGAACTGGATCAGGCTTGCCGCCGTGGCCGCCCTTTGTTATCCGCTGTTTCGTTTTCTCGCTTTTAATGTGCCGAAAAAGCCCAGACTGGTAAAAGTTGAAAAACTGATGAAACCGGGCGATGTGTATCTTGATCAGGAGTTTGCCCTTTTTCTCGACGAAAAGGAGGCCTGGGCCGTCTCCCGCACCTGCACCCATCTCGGCTGCCGTCTCAATTACAGTGAAAAGGAGCATCAGCTTATCTGTCCCTGCCATCAAAGCAAGTTCACCCCCAAAGGCGAAAGGCTTGACGGCCCGGCAAAGAGGAATCTGCCGCTTTTTCGGGTGGAGAAGTTGAGTGATCCCAAAAAAACCGGATACATTGTCTCCCTGTGATGCCGTGATAATGGGAAAGCGTTTTCTTCTTGAAACAAAATGGGGCGCCAAGAGTCTGATTGCCCTTTATATCTCCGTCATCTCCGGGATTGTGCTTGCCTGGCAGTATGACCCGGAAAATCCGTTTTATTCAACATCATCCCTTGATCTCCTCATCCCGTTCGGTTTGTTTTGGCGTTCGCTGCATTTTTATTCCAGCCAGATATTTTTTCTTCTGTCAATTGTCCATCTTCTTGTTATTCTGTTAGGAACAGCCCAACGTCTTTCCCTGGGAAGATGGATATGGCTGAACGCCTCCATGCCGGTGGCCCTTCTTTTGCTTTTCACCGGCTATGTGTTGCGCGGCGATGCCACCGGTGAATCCGCCGGCATGATTGCGGAAAATATCTGCCTGTCCATTCCGGTGGCCGGGGAAATGGTCAATTCCCTCCTCTTTGCCATCAGCGAGGAGGGGATGAAGCGGATTTACGCCAACCATGTCATCGGTCTTGCGGTTCTGTGGGTGATTTTTGTCTGGGATCATCTGCGGCGCTACCGGGTCCAGGTCTTTGAACACGGTGGGCTGATCGCCGCCATTGTTGTTGTTGCCGTATTGTGGAATGCACCCATGGAACCGATGCGGGTCGGCGTCTTCTATATTGCCGGACCCTGGTTTTTTCTCGGCCTGCAGGAGTTGCTGCGCTATATCCAGCCTTTTTGGGCCGGGATCGTTTTTCCCCTGCTTTTTCTGGTGGCCCTGGCCTTTCTGGATGCGGATCAGCCCGTGGGCCGGAGGGCTCGTTTTTTTGCCGGCGGCTGGCTTCTTTTCTATGGGATTGCGAGCCTCATTGCCCTGGTAAGGAAGTTTTTTTGATCAGGGCAGGGAAGAGGCATTGTTGCACTGTTGACTATCATGAGGAAGTTTTGAACCGACAGGAGAACCGCTGATACATGGGAAACCTGCTTGAAGCCCAATTCAGAATCGTTGATGCAAAAGACTGTCCTTTATATGCAGAAGGCGAGGAGTTCAGCCTTTCCGGCGTCGCGCTGCATCCTCCGCCCGGCAAACCCGCCTGCTTGTTTCTGGCCCGTGAAATAACCGCCATTGTTGTCGAAAAAATGGAGGCGGATTCCGGTTCGGCAACGAAAAACCAGGAGGAGAAAAAGAGCAGGAAGGAATTCAATTGCAGCGGCTGCACCGGTCTCATCAAGTTTGCCTATATTCAGGAAACGAAGTTTTTCACGCCGCAGATGAGGATGCTGGCGGCGGTGGAAAGCCGGGACCAGTCGCGGAAGATGGGTTCCCTCTTCAGCATGATGAATACCTTCTCCTTTTTTCAGACCCTGGAGGAAGAAAGTCTGAAGGACATTTTTTCCTGCCTCACCCTGGAGAATTTCCCGGCCGGCAAGATCATCCTTCATCGCGGCCATCCGGGCCGTTATCTTTATTTTCTCGTATCCGGCCGTGTTGCCGTGCTGGATGAAGGAAACAAGGCCATCGCCCTGCTGGGCCGCGGTGAAATCTTCGGAGAGATGAGTTTGTTCAGCGGTAAACCGGCATGCGCCACCATCAAGGCCGAGGAACCGGTGAAGATATTGATGTTGAGCGGCAAGGACCTGAGTCATATCCTGATCAAGCATCCTTTCCTGCAGATGGCCTTCACCCGCCTGCTCGTTCAGCGGCTTTGCGCGACAAACGTCAGTCAGGCTGAGAAGGAATCCATGGCCTTTTCCGGGCAGTTGCTCGAAATCACCCCCTCTGAAATATTCCAGATGCTCAATGAAAACGTCAAGACCGGCGTGGTGGAGTTTGAGCTTGAGGGCGGCAAGGCGTCGGTCACTTTCAGCGAGGGAGACGTGGTGCGGGCGCGCTGGAAAAATTTGGATGGCCCCGAGGCCATCTATGAAATTCTGAAGGAGCAGAAAGGGCGCTTCAAATTCACCTCATCCCTTTCCCTGGAAGAGATGGGAGCGCCGCCCATTGCCCCGTTCATGAAACTGCTGATGGATGGTTTGCGGAAGATTGACGAGGAAAATGATCAAGACAGGGTGCCGGAGGAAGAGGACTCTCCCCCTCCGGAATAAATCGGCGTTTCGCGCAAAGCCTCTTTACTCTCCCCTGACCTCGATCCGGCAGGGCTTGCCCGTGGCTGATTTCGGCAGATGGAGGTGCAGAACCCCCTGGCTGAACTCCGCCACGCTTTTTTCCAGGTCAAGTCCCTGCGGCAGGGTAAAAACCCGGCGATAATCAAGTGGCTCAAACTCCTGTCGTTGCGGGCTGCCGCTGAATCGAACCGATGATCTGCCTTCAATGGTCAGGGTACTGTTTTCCAGGTTGATGGAGAGATCTTCCTTGGCAACTCCCGGCAGATCGGCCACCAGCAGTATTTCTTCGTCATTGACGTAGATATCCACATCTGGCGTTGCGGTCTGGCCTGATTTCAACACTTCCGCATTCTCGTTGGACGTTTTTGCTGTTTCCTGTTCCATGGTTCTTTCCCCTTATGCTGCTTTCACGGCAATTTTTTTCGGCGCTGTTGCCTGGGCCTTGACCAGCTTTACGGTGAGGATGCCGTTTTTCAGGGTGGCGGAGGTTTTTTCCGGCTCCACTTCAACCGGCAGGGTAAAGCTTCTGGAAAAAGGACTGTATTGCAGCTCCTGGCGGAGAACGGCATAGCCTTCCGGCAGGGACGGCTTGCGTTCGCCTGAGATGGTGAGAAGATTGTTGTGCAGCTTGATGGCAATCTCATTTTCGTGTATCCCGGCAATTTCGCAGTAAACCAAAAGACTTTCCCCATCATCGAAAAAGTTGGTCCGCGGCCGGCCTCCGCCTTGGGTGAAATTCCCGCGGCCGCTCTCAAAATCCTCGAAAAGGCGATTCATCTGGTTTTTGAAAAAATCCATGGTGCCGAAAATTTTGTCGATGTCATTTAATTTCCTGAACATGCCGATTCTCCTTGAAAAAGGTGGTTGGGTGTTATCGAAAATGTGCCGCTCGACAAGCTGAAAATGATTTTTTAGTTATATCAATATGTTGATCGATATGTTTAAAAACAGTAATTGCATTGTGCCCTCATGTCAAGCAATGGGCGGCCTGATAGGAATTTTTTGGACCGATCGCCGTGCCGGCAAATAAATTTATTGCCCGGCAAGTCAATTTTGTGCTATCAGGATGGAGGTGATTTTTGTCAGGAAGAGCTGGAGGAAATGATCTTCAGGAAATGAGGAGCCGTCTCCGGATTTTCAGGAAAGATATTTTCTTTCAACAACAACTTCGCGCCACTCACCCGCCTCAGGTTATGAAAAAAAGGGGGACATGGCGCGAATATCCTGATTGTTCAACGTTGCACTTTTTTCATTTCCATCCGGTTCGAGGTATGCTGGTGAGGTATGGCGGGGCACCATGAATGAATCACAACGTTCCTGAACAAAAATGAGGAAGAGATATGCTGGCGGGAATATATACGTTTTTTTGTCGGTTTGAGTCAGCCGCCGTGTTGCCGGTTTTTAAAGGCTCAACTTTACGGGGCGGGCTCGGTCATTCCTTGAAAAAGATTAGCTGCGCCCTCCGGCAACGGGAATGCGGGAATTGTCTGCTGTCAAACAACTGCGCCTATGCCTTTTTGTTTGAGGTGAAAAATTCCCGGCCGGTTGAGTCCGGCAAGACGCGGGTTGCGCATCGGCCCCATCCCTATGTGCTTTTTCCGCCGGAAAAGCAGAAACGGGCCTACGAAAAAGACGAGACTTTTACTTTCGGACTTGTCCTTTTTGGCCGGGCGAATACATACCTTCCGCACATAGTCTACGCTGTCCAGGAAATGGGAAAGACGGGACTGGGAAAAAGAAGCAGTGAACCGGGCCGCTTCCTTCTGGAAACCGTGCGCATGGGTGAGGACATTCTTTTTGACGGCAGCACCCTGCGGCAGTCGCAGCCCGTGCCGCAGCTTTGCCTTCAGTCCCCGGCAGAGGGCGCACACGACAAAATCTCCCTTTCCTGCCTGACGCCCCTGCGACTCAAACACGGCAACGAACTGCAGGGCACTCTTCCTTTTCATTTCGTCATTCGAGCGGCACTGCGACGCGTTGCAAGCCTTGAAGCGGTTTACGGCAACGGCGAGCCTGATATTGATTACCGCACCCTTGCCGCCCGAGCCGGGGAGGTGGAAATCGACTCGTCGGACTGTCGCTGGGTCGATATTGAACGTTACAGTAACCGGCAGCGCAGTTCCATGCTGTTCGGCGGAGTGCAGGGCCGGATAATCTATTGCGGCGACAACCTGGAGGACTTCCTTCCCCTGCTTCGTTACTGCGAGATCGTCAATCTCGGCAAACAGACATCCTTCGGCCTCGGCCGTATCTCGGTGGGGGAGATGTGATTCCTTGAGAAATATACTTCTTGCCGTCAGCGGGCTTTCGCCGCAAGTCATCACCGAGGCGCTGTACGCCCTGCTTCATGAAGGCAGGCAGGTGCACGCGCTCCATGTCATAACCACCCGGCGCGGGAAAGACCGTTTGCTGTCCGGTTTTTTTGATCCGGACTGCCGCAGGATCGACAGCCTGCTGGCCGACTTCGGACTCAGCCCCGCATCACTTGATTTCGGCGTCCACAATATCCATAGCCTGAAAAACGCTTCCGGCGTGGAGCTTGAAGATATTGTCACCCCGGAAGACAACGAAATTCTTTTGCAGACCTGTCTTGAGCTCACCTTTCATTTTGCCGGTGATGATGATACGGCCCTTTGGTTCCTGGTGGCCGGCGGCAGAAAAACCATGACTTCATGCCTGACCCTGGCCGCTCAGCTCTATGGGCGGCCCCGGGACCGCATTTTTCATGTGCTGGTGTCGCCGGAATTTGAAAACTGTCCCTCTTTCTGGTTCCCGCCGAAAAAGTCCGTCATGATCAGTCTGCTTGATGACAAAGGACAGCCCTTCCTGAAAGAAACCCGCTATGCGGAAGTGCAGCTCGTCACCATTCCTTTTGTTTCGATACGGCCCCTGCTGGCAGGGGACATGCTCGATCAGCCCCGGCCGCCGGCCGATCTGCTGCAATCGCTGATCCGCGATACCCCGAAAATGCTGACGATTAAGCTGGCTGAAGGGAAAATTGTTTACAACGGCATGGAGCTTGACATGCATCCGGCCCGCCTGGCGCTTTATGCCTTTTTTGCCGAGCAGAAGAAAAAGTGTACCGGGAAAAAATCCTGTTCCGGCTGTTATGACTGTTTTCTCGACGCGGCATCGGTAATCAGTGGGACGGGTATTTCAATCATGTACGGTCGCATTCCCGGCGGCAGGCTGCTTGCCGAAATGAGCGACACCGGCATCGGTTCCCTGTCCAAGGAAAATTTCAACTCCTACAAGTCGAAAATTCGCACGGACCTGCTCCGCGTCTTTGGTCAGGCCCATGCCGCGGAACTGGAAATCACCTCCCACGGTGATCGCCCCGACACCCGCTACGGCATCCGGCTGGATCGACGGCAGATCAGGCTGGAATGGTAAAAGGCAGAGAAAGGGCGAGGCCTGGAATTCATGTTTTTCCTGCGATATTTCCCTTTCTATCCAGATACTTGACAATTTAACCGAATAAAAGCGGAATTGTCAGTGTTGAAATTATTCAAATCAAAGATCGCACTGGTTTCCGCCGCCGGCCATATTCCTGTCGTGCCCTTGATGTCAGGGGAAAGGATCAATTCATCTTTTTTTGGGGTTGACCCGGCAAACCATTCATCGTAATCTAATCAGATTAGTGGTTATGATGGCTGGCGCAAAGACAACGCAAAGACAAAGAAGGGAATCCGCCATCCCCCTGACGGCGAAGTTCGGCGATATCGTCAATGGCTTCGGCAACTTCGGTGAAATCAGGCCGGCTTCCGGCCACTGCGGCAAGCCCTTGTCGCTCCTGGCAATGAGTTAGGAAAGATGGCTTTTGGCCTCGGCAAGGGAAATTGTTGGCATTGGTTTCACCTCTGGAAAAGAGTCATAAGCGTCATTTTGACTCTTTCAGCATACCATTATGACACACTCCCGGCCAAAGGCTTTCGACTTTCTCCGAGAGACCGAAATGATGGATTGCAACGTTGCACAGGTTGCGGCAGGGGTGGTTGTCGGGCATGGTTGTATTGGCGACGGACAGCGTGTAATCGGTCAACGGAAAGAAGAGAAAGAAAATTATCGGGACAAATCAGTCACGGCATACTGAAAAAGAATCACCATTCGAGAACATGGAGGAAATATGGCGGATGCTACCGTAATGAAAATCGCCCTGGCCGGGTTGTTGCATGATGTGGGGAAGTTTGCGCAACGGGCCAATCTTGAAAAGGTGTTTCCGGAGATCATCGAAAATTACGACGAATTCTGTCCTGTGAAAGATGGCCACCACGGGTATCTTCATGCCGCTCATACGGCCTTTTTCATTGAGCAGTACATCCCGGAACGCCTTTTTGACAAGACCGAGCTTTACAATGGCGCTCGTCACCACAAAAACTCACGCGGCGACATCTATAAGGAAGCCGACATGCTCTCGGCTGGTATGGACAGGTCAGTCTACGAACATGACGAGGGCAAATCTTACAAGGAAGCCCGGTTGCATTCGATTTTCGACCTGATAGAACTTCAGTACATGATTCGTGACAAAAAGGGACAGTTCAAAAGCAAATGGACTCTCCCCCTTGCCCCTATGGGAGAAAATCCAGGGAAAGAGATTTTTCCGTATCTGGATGAAACGATATCCCGCGACCTCAGCGAGATTTCCTATGAAAAGCTCTGGCAGCAATTTGTCGAGGAAGTCGAACAAATCGAAGGCAGTTCTCCCGCGGCGTGGTTTCATGAGATCTACTGGCTCCTGGAAAAATATACCTCCCGGATACCAAGTGCGACCAATGTTTTCCCTGATATTTCCCTTTTCGACCACTCCAGGACAACCGCCGCCCTTGCCTCGCTTCTTCACTTGGCCGGCAACTCTGCAAAAGGAAAATTTCTTCTGTATGGCGGCGACATCACCGGGATCAAAAACTACATCTACAAAATCAGCCAAGGGCAAGGGACAGGCGGTATCGCCAAACGATTGCGGGGTCGTTCCTTCACAGTCAGCATGCTCGCCGAGGTCTTCGCTCGGTATGTTTGCAGGCTTTTCGGACTCACTATCGCCAATATCAATTTCTGCGGCGGCGGCAACCTGGAAATCCTCCTGCCGGACACACCGGAGGCAAGAAACCTTCTTGCGGAATTTGAGAAAGATGCCAACACCTGGTTGATCGAAACCTTTCAGGGAGAACTTGGCTATGTCGGGGCATGTGTTGATCTGTCCGCCGATGACCTTCGCAACGACCGATATGCGCATCGGAGGGAAGAGCTGGGAGATGCCCTTGGTATCGCCAAGCTGCAAAAGTACCATACCAATTTCCAGGAAGACGGTTTCTGGATAGAAAAGGATGAAGAAAGCGAAAGGGTTACAGCGTGTCCATCATGCGCCATTCGTCTGAAAAGCCATGCGGAAGATGTTTGCGATGCTTGCTCAAGGGACCGGGAAGTCGGTTCGTTCATGCCAAAGGCCAGATACCTCGTGTTTTCCGCCAGCATCGACAAAGTCACTCATTCGGCTTCTGTACAAATTCCATTCGGCAGGTTCGGTTCCGTTCTGCTCTGCGAAAATTATCATGAGAAAGGAAATAAGCAGTCACCGTCCGATATCGTGTATCGGATAACCGGAGACGCATCTGAGGGGAAAGCGTTTTATCGCCTGGGTGCAGTCCTTCCAGTGGCGATGGAGAAGATACAGCTTGAAACCGAAGCCGACGAGTACGAAGATGGCACAGTCCACGCGGGTCAGGTTTTGTCGTTTACGACCCTGGCGCAGATGGCTGCGGGTGACAAGCGGATCGGGGTATTGAAGATGGATGTCGATAACCTCGGCCAGGTCTTTTCCATCGGCCTGGGCGGGGAAGGCGCTGGGGCGAACCTTGGGGCTGACAGGCTTCGCTCCGTTTCGCGTCTTGCAACACTGAGCCGGGAAATGACCGTGTTTTTTTCGTCCCGTGTGAATGGCGCCTGCGAAGAGATTTTTCAAAAATGGCGGGAGGATGACGCCAACCTCTGGCCATGGAAAGATAAAGTGAGAAACATCTTCTACCTGGTTTTTTCCGGTGGCGACGATCTCGCCGTGATCGGGCCGTGGGACCGGATCATCGAGCTGGCAGGGGAGATCAGGCAGCAGTTCAAGGACTATACCTGCCACAACCCAAACCTCTCGATTTCGGCAGGAATTTATATCTGCAAGCCAAAAGAGCCCATCGGCTTTACCATGAACAAGGCGGAAGAAGCCCTTGGCGAGGCCAAGAAAAAGGGAAGGAATCGGATCACGGTCATGGGCGAGACCATGGTCTGGGCCAGGGAAGACGAAAAAAGCAGAGTATTCCAGGAGGAACTGGCCTGGGCCTATCCCTGCAGCCAGTTTGAAGAAGAAGAGATCATCACGGAAAAAGTTTATCAACAAGGTTCGACGAAACCAGATGAGGTGACAACCCTTACCTTTGCGGAGCTGCGGGAGTTCGCGTCCGAACTTGATGCGGCCCTCCGTTCGGGCGGCATCTCTCGTCGTTTGCCGCAACATTTTATCACCGCGAGCCATACCTTTTTCAGGCGAAAATATGACGACGAGCAAGACCGCGTTGTGGAAGAGGCGAACTTCATGGTGATTCCGTACCTTCTCTATAATCTGGAGAGAAACGCTTCCGAAACGGCGAGACAAAAACTCAAGGCCAGATTGATTACGACCGGAGACACACCAGCCTACGTCCGTCAGGCCTATTTCCCCTGCAAAAGTGTGCTCATGAAGAGCAGAAAATCATAAGGAGGATGAACAGATGAATGACATCATAGACGCTATCAAAAGAAAAACATCATTTAGCGAAGTCACGGTCAAGGAGTTCGCTCCGGCTGGGAAGTGGGCTGAAACTGTAGCCAAGGGAATGGAGAAGATGAAAACCGCCCAGCTCCGCAAGCTGTTCACATCCATTAAGCAGATTGAACGGAAGGTTCAAGGCAGAGAGAATGCTGAGGCATTTGATTCGCCTGAATTGTACATGCTGCTGCCCCATCTTGCCTATGCCCATGCTAGGAAACTGGTCACCCCTAATTTTTTTGATCTCATGAAAACCATCATCGGCGATGGCGGTAACAATGCCAAAATCAAAACCGTTGGTGATTTCAGACAGTTTGTCCAATTTATGACCGCAGTAGTGGCATACCAAAAGCAATTCGATACAAACAAGGGCAATTAGAGGAGGCCGCCATGACTAATAGCAAACCTGATTTCTCTTTCCTTGGCAAATACATCATCACCGCAGACATTAAACTCCTGACAGGCCTCCATATAGGCGGCACTGACGAGGGCTTCGATATCGGCGGTCTTGATAACCCGGTGATCAAAAACACCATTAATGGCGTGCCCTATATTCCAGGCTCATCCCTCAAGGGTAAGATGCGAAGTCTTCTGGAATGGGCGCATGACTGTGTGCATATAGAACAAGACAAAAAGACGAAAGAATTTAAAGCTGGCCCATGCAACAAACCAGAATGCAATTCAAAAATTTCAATCGTCTTCGGGCTTGCCGCTGAGGCACATGGAAACACTTTGAAAGATCCCGAAAAAATACCCGGCCCCACCCGCCTCACCGTCCGAGATGCCTTTCCGGATGAAAAACAGATTGAAAAATGGGATCGAGAACTTGGCGAAAAAATTTATACGGAGAACAAGACGGAAAACGCCATTGACCGCCTGACTTCCAGAGCCAATCCACGCAACATGGAAAGGGTGCCAGCCGATTCAATATTCAAGGCCGAGTTTGTTTATGATGTTTACCGGCCCACTGACCGACAACACCTCAAGCTGCTATTCGAAGGCATGATGCTTCTTCAGGATACCTACCTTGGCGGTGGGGGCACAAGGGGTTCAGGCCGGGTCGTGTTTGAAAATATTAAGGTCGAGGCCCGGGACCGTTCTCACTATGTCGGCGGCAACTCGGCAGGTTTGGCGGTCAAAGTCGATGAGGAAGCGAAAACCGCCCAGAATTTCCGTGATCGATTCGATACGATCTTTCCGGAGATTTCACAAAATCCCAAGGGTCAGTGATTATGAAAGAATACATTGTACGGCTGGTTCCGCGTTCGGCCTTTGCACCGGCCATCCATTCCGACACCATTTTTGGTGCGGTCTGTTGGGGCATCCGCACCCTTTTCGGCCTTGAACAATTGCTGGAGTCGCTTGCCCGGTTTCGGGAGAAAGAACCTCCTTTTCTCTTCAGTTCGGCCTTTCCATACCGGGAAACGTCGCGGGGTTTCCGTTATTTCCTGCCGCGCCCGATTCTCCAGCCGATACCTGCCGCAAGACTCCGGGGACTTATACCGGATGAGAAGCGGCGCATTTATCATTCGGAAAAATATTCTCTGGTGCGCGGCGCGCAACGCTACAAGGAGTTCAAGAAAATCCAGTGGATACCCCAGGATATTTTTCAGCGGATCCTGCACGATCCACGGGAAGAAGTCCTTTTCCAGGCCTTCCTTGATGGGCTGTACCTCGCGCCGCGTTTCCAAACAAACGCTGTCCGGCAGCAAAACTCCATTGAGCGGCTGGCCGGGTCAACCGCAGGGGCGGGCAATGTGTTTCACTCCCATGAAGCCCGATTCCGTTGCTGCCACGGCCTTTATTTCTTGCTTAGAGTTGCGGACGAAGCAACGGATCTTCTTCTGTCGGTGCTCAACTATCTGGCCGATTCTGGGATAGGGGCAGACGCCCGCACCGGAAAGAATTGGTTTACAGTTGAACTCGAAGGAAAAAGAATGTTCGAGACCGTTACCGGAGGGGATGGCTTTTTCACCCTTTCCCGTTATATCCCGCAGGAATCTCTGGCTGATAGCAAATCCTGGTATGCAATCGCGCCGGTGCGTTCCACTGTGGAAAGCAGACTGGAGTTCGCCGGGGACGACATCTGGAAACGGCGGGTCATGTATCTTATGCCCGGTTCCTATATTTCGCCGATGACCCGCCAAGCGCATTTCGGCGGCATCGTCCCGGTCAAGGAGTTGGCTGGCCAGACCATTTACCAGTACGGCCTGGCCTATCCGGTCTGGGCCGGCAAGGGAGGGGCTCCATGCAATACCAACTGAAAATTCTTTCCCCCCTCCATATAGGCTGCGGCGAGGAATACAACGGCCTGAGCTACCTGGCAGATAAGGGAAAGTTGTTCTACTTTGAACCGGACAGGATTTTTGCCGCCATCGGCCAGAAAGAGGCGCTACGCTTTGCCACCTGGATTGCCGAGAAGAGCAGAGAGCTTGAAGTTGCGGAACAAAGAATCAAGCGGGAAAAAGAGTATAACAAAAAAAAACATCTTAAAGATGAGAAAAAGAAACTCTTGAGAGAGTTTACTCTCAAGAAATACTTGCAGAATTTGAGGTTTAATTTTACCGAGTTGTTGTCCCGAGCGACTTATGAAGTGACAGCGCCATCCAACTTCTGGGCAGACCAAACAATTATCCCTTGCATCAAGCAGGCAGCGCGACCCTATGTGCCGGGCAGCGAGATCAAAGGGGCCATCAGGACGGCTGTGCTATATACCCGTTTGCTGAACGATGCCAGCTTGCAGGAATTTCTCGAAGCAGAACTGAAAAAATTTCTGGCTGATTCGCAGACAGACATAAAGCAAGTGGCAAACCAACAGCGTCCAGACCGACGGCAAAAGACCAAACTCAATAAAGCCGTTGCGAGAATTGAGGGCTCTTTCCAGGCAAAGGCTCTGCGCACCAAAAACGACGCCAAATTCGACCTGCTCAAATTTCTTGCCGTTGGTGACAGTGAGCTTCTTGATTCGGTCGTGAGCATCAAAGTGGCATCTTCCAAACCGGTTAATGTTTCACGACCGTTCACCATCAATTACGAATATCTGAAACCCGACTTGATGCTGTCCCTGCCGGGAACAGGTCTGGAGGACGAAAAATCGCGGAAGGTCAAGCTTGCCAAAATGGCGGCAGATGGCGAAGCCAGATTCAAGGATACGGTGGAAAATTTTCTCGCCTGCTGTCATGCTTTTGCCTCGGACCTGTTGCAAACGGAAAAGGAATATTTCCGGCTGCAAGGGAAAACTGGAGTAGTCGCGCATCTCTCCGAAATAGAAAAGCAGAATACGCCAGACAGCCCGGTGCTACGGATCGGCAAGGACGAGGGCTTTTTCAGTCTGACCATGGGCATGGCCATTAAAAAACTCTGGCCGGATCTCTATAAAAACGCCCTGATCCATGCCACAACCGGGAAAAGCTATGACGATCAGCATGGCGGACTTCTGCCGAAAACCAGAAAGCTTGTCCAGTGGGCGAACAATACGGAACTGACCGCCGGCTGGGTCAAACTGATGCCGCCCGGCACTCACAATCGTGAGACTCCCCAGAAGAAAGCGGAGACCCGGAAGAGCAAAGAGTCGAATTCCCCTTTGGATGTTTCCAGCCTTCTTGAAAAGTTCGGGAAAAAAGGACGGTAAAATGAAAACCTATCTTTGTACCTGCGGCGTCTCGGTGCTGGTCAAACGCCGGATGGATTTCGACCGGTTGCGCCATGTGCCGCTGTCAGAGCGGGCAAAATTTGAAACTGAAATCAATGCATTGAAAGACCGCGCTCTTGACGCTCTTGAGCTTCTTCGTTTGCCCGGTGACCTCAATGAAACCTCCGCCGAAATCAAAAGCCTGGTTCGCATGAATGTGTCCCGTGATGACAAGGTAGAGCTTATCGCGACGGACACGCTGGACGGGCGGCTTTGCGCGGAGATCGTACGGGATTTTCTGGTTGAGAGAAACATTTGCCCGGCAGAGTCAGTCCGCATCGAGAACATTGTCGGCTTGCAGGCGACCGACGGTCTAAAATTCCGCAAGGAAGGGCTCAAGAATCTATTTGATTATCTGCTGCGGTTTGAGCATGAAGACGCGCTCTTCAATCCAACCGGAGGTTTTAAGAGCGTTGTCCCTTATGTCACGCTTGCTGGCATGCTCTTCAATAAGCCGGTTTGCTACATTCATGAAGATTCAGACGATTTGATCACTCTGGCCGGGCTCCCCGTTGTTCTTGACGATGACATCATCTTCCAGGTGGAAGGGAAGTTGCGTTTCATTGAGCGGGAATCATCCATTCCCGTGGCTGACTGGAAACAGGGGATAGCTTTTTACGATCGTCGGTTCGATATTCTCGTGGAGGAGTCGGACGACCAGGTAACCCTGAGCGGGCTCGGATTTCTTTTCTGGGAGAAATTCAAGGCGGATTATCCGGAAGATTTACTGCGCACCGATATGCCTCCGAAAGGAAAGAAGATCAACCTTGGAGCAATCGGACATCACGGGCAAAGTCGCCTCAAAAACATAGCTGACAAATTGGTTCTTTCCCCCTTTGTGGCCGAGGTGCTCAACAGTTGTGATTTCCAGCCAAAGAGCAGGAAGTGGGTGAAATCGCTTTCAAGGGTTGAATGCCGAGGGCATATTCAAACAGAAAGAGTAGATGTGTGCATGGTGACAGACGTCAACTCCGACAAGGGGTATTCCCTGCTTGTTGCCACAACAGCGAGGAACGAAGAGGAGAATAACCGAATTGCTGAGATTCTTGCCGGTAAGTTTTTTGGAGCGAATATTTGAAAATGTGAAATCTTGCGAACAATATTCTGTCGGCCTCAGTTCAAGCACACCTGAAGTTTCGCGCCAAGGAGGACACCTTCCTGGGCGGTGGGAAATGTTCACTTTCATGTCAAAACCTTGCCGTCGGTCTGCCACAGCCCTTCACTGTTTATGGAGTGAACTGCGGGAAAGATTTATAGAGGATGAAGATTACTTACCATGGCCGCCAATGGGGTTGACATGAAAATTCACCTTTTGTCGGGTCTGCCACAAATCATAGGCGATCTGATGCCGCAGCCACGATTCCGCGCTTGGTTTGAATGCCATTTCCAGCCGGATTGCCATCTCGGGAGTGATGCCTCCCTGGCAGTTGACAATCCTGGAAAGCGACTTCCGGCTGATACCAAGCAACGGAGCCGCCATGGTGACGGTAAGCCCCAAGGGTTTCAGGATCTCTTCCCTGAGCACTTCGCCGGGGTGCGGCGGGTTAAATATTGTGTTCATTATATTGACCTCTTCATGATGGTTTTTTATACCGACCTCACTTTGACCCTTTTGAGGACTGGGTAATATTCCTGCAACACGGGAGTTCTCATGCCCAACGACAACAACGACAACCTCTTCGACGCAACAACGCCCTCGATTATATCATGTTCGAGGAATGCGAGAAAGAGGCGGGCAGGGGCAAGGCGGCAACGGCAAGGGCGGCTGCCTGGGTGTTGTGATCCTGCTGGCCGTTCCCGCAGGTCTGTTCGCCGCTCTCTGGCGGGCCATCTTTGTCCAGTAGGGAACCAGGGCGCGGATTCATCCGTGTGCGCAAAAAAAATATTGAGCACACTGCCAACCTGCATTCTGCCGTAGGTGTTGCCAAATATTTGGGTATGATATATTGTAATACCAGGAGGTGAGATCATGGCAACTGCAAAAATCGCTATCTCAATTGAAGAAGATATTTTGAACCGTCTTGATATTCTGGTCAAATCCCGCGCTTTTCCAAATCGGAGCAAGGCCATTCAGGAAGCGATCAGGGAAAAGCTGAACAAGATCGAACAAAACCGTTTAGCGGTTGAATGCGCGAAATTGAATCCGGAATTTGAACAGGCTCTTGCTGACGAAGGAATTTCCACGGAAAGAGAAGAATGGCCGGAATATTAAGGGGCGACATTTATTGGGCAAATTTAAATCCAACTATCGGCCATGAACAGGCGGGTCTCAGGCCTGTGCTTATCCTGAGCCAGGATGTTTTCAATAAACACTCAGGAACAGTGATCGCTGTTGCAATAACAAGCCAGCCGCAAAAAGCTGCTTTTCCGTTAACCCTGGAGCTTGACGGAGTAAAACTTCCTAAAAAATCCTGGGTGAAAATCAGCCAGATCAGAACGCTGTCAATCAATCGCCTTGGGGAAAAAATCGGTAAAGCCACCGCCAGGGAATTAGATCTCGTAGTTGCAGGTCTCAATGAAATAATCGCAGGTTAAACCTGTCGATCCACAGCCTGTTTTTTTGCTTCTTTTGCAAGAGATACTTCTGTGATTATATCCTGTTCGATGAATGCGCGAAAAAGAAATCCCCATGTCAATCAATCCTGAAAAATCTTCCCTCTTCCTGCTTTTCAATCACCGCCTGACCGGACAGCAGGCGGACGATGCCCGTGCTTCCCTCGGCGTCGGCCGCATCGTTGCCCCGCCCGAGGCTATTCAATCCCTCTGGTCCCAGGTGCCGCCGGAGATCGACGATCTCGGCCCCTATCTGGCGCCGGTTTTCACCTGGCTGGCCGCCGAGGCCCGGCCCGGTGATTTTGTCCTCATCCAGGGGGAATTCGGGGCCACCTTTCTGGCCGTGCGGGAAGCGCATCGTCTGGGTCTGATTCCGGTTTACTCCACCACCAGCCGTCAGGCGGTGGAAGAGCATCTGCCGGACGGCAGGGTGGAGATCAGCCATGTCTTTGGCCATGTCCGTTTTCGCCGCTACGCAAAGTGAGTCAGGGCCGGGTGCCCATGGGCGGTTTTATGTAATTTTCAAATTGAAATTGAAAATTGCATAAACTGTATGTGCCAGGCAGGGCAATGGCGAGCGGACAAGAAAAGCCAGTCGAGAGTAAAAAATGATAAAAAATAAGCCGGTTCAGCACCAGATCCATGTCTGCCTCATTTCCGACCAGCCCATGCCCAATCTTGTTCCGTTGTTCCTGGAAAAACCGGACAAGGCCCTGTTGCTCGTTTCGCCGGAAATGAAGGCCCAGGCGGATCGGCTGAAAAATATCGTGCAACCGCACGGCATCGCGGTGGAAATCAGGGAAATTGCTTCAGCCTATGATTTCGGCGCCATGCAGCAGACCTGTGAGAAAATCATCACAAACAGCCCGAATGCGGAGTTGACGCTGAATGTCACCGGCGGCACCAAGATTGCCGCGCTCGCCGCCTTTCAATCCTTTTATTTCAACAACCGGCGCATCGTCTACCTTGACACGTTTCATAATATGCTCGTGCAGCTCGCCCCGGAAAACGATTCCATCCCTGTGCGGGACAATCTCGTCAAGGTGCGCGACTGCCTCCGCGCCTACGGCATGAATCCGCTGTCCGGCAAAAACCCGGCTCCCGTCCGCCGCCCTGGTTTGCATGACCTGGCTCGCCTGCTCACCGTTGACAGCGGGTTGCTTGGCCGGTTGAACAACGCCATAGCCCGCTGCGGTAAAAATCCTGCGTATGCCACGCTCGATGTCAACGATCTGGGGCCGGGCGCGGATGAACTTGTGTCGTTGCTCGAAGGCTGCGGCGTGGCCGGCCGCGTCAGTTCCACCGGACTCAATATCCCTTCCAGGGAAAAAATCTTTTTCTGCCGGGGCGGCTGGCTGGAGGAATACGTCTATTGGCGCGTCAAGGATCTCGGTCTGCGCGGTCTTGATTCGGCCATGAACGTCAAGGTGGAATGGGACGGCAAGGGCCGTCGGCCGACGGAAAACGAGTTCGACGTTCTCTTTACCCATGTCAACCGTCTGCACCTCATTTCCTGCAAGGCCGGCAACCCCGAGCGGGAAACCGCCTCCGGCTCCCGGGCCACCGAGGCTCTGAACGAACTTGATGCCCTGGCCGACCGGGCCGGCGGGATTTTCGGCCGTGCCATGCTGGTCTCGGCCCGCAGGCTTTCCGACTACGACCGGGAGCGCGCCCAAAAAATGAAGATCTTCCTGGTGGAGGGCGAGACGGTCAACCATCTGCGCGATGAATTACTCCGCTGGATTGAGGAGCGCTGAGGTTCGTGGCTGATGGCCGATGGTCGATGGCTGATGGTTGATGGCCGATGGCTGATGGTTCTTTGCAACGTTGCAATCCTTGGTTTTCCCCCGCTCCTTGTGTTGAATGAGAAAAAAACGCACGGCACACTGCCGCTGTCCTCATTCATCATCCGACAAGGAGAAAAAACATGAAAACACCCACCCTGACCATGACGGTCACCGCCATGCTGACCCTGGGCCTCACCGCCGGCTGCGCCAGCATTGTCGGCAAATCCGTTTATCCGGTGGCGATCAACAGTCAACCGGACAAGGCCGCCATTACCATTGCCGACGGCAGCGGCCAGGTATTTTTCACCGGTACCACGCCCACCACCGTGACGCTTGATGCCAAGTCCGGTTATTTCAGCGGACGCGACTACACCATCACCTTCACCAAGGAGGGCTTTGCCGACCGGACCGTGCCCGTGCAGCGCGGCGTCAGCGGCTGGTACGTGGCCGGCAACCTGTTCTTCGGCGGCCTCATCGGCTGGCTGGTGGTCGATCCGGCAACCGGTTGCATGTGGAACCTGCCCGACACGGTGACCACCACCCTTGAGCCGTCAACGCCCGAGACAGCCGAGGGCGGCAACGTCAGCTTCCTGATGCTGGACGATGTTCCGCCTCATCTGCGCGGGAATCTGGTCAGGCTGGAAAGCCGTTGACCGGAGGAGTTGCCGTGTTGTCTGGTTTTCCTCGGCATGCGGCGGCTCCCGGTTCATCGGCAATCTTGCGGAAAAACTTTTGTCATTGAATTTTGATGGATTCGTAAAAAGTCTTTCTTTACCGCAGAGAGCACAGAGATCACAGAGCGCACAGGGAAAATCTTCTAAATTACAAGCGCTTATCTCTGTGTGCTCCTCGGCCTCTGTGGTTGGTTTTTAGTTTTTACGGAACCATCAATTTTAAAAGGGAAGAATCATGCACATCTATATTACCACCCAGGGTTCCCGCCTTGTCCGTGAGGGCCGCCATCTGCTGGTCAAAAAAGGCGAGGACACCTACCGCACCCTTTTTGTCGAAAAACTGAAACAGGTGGTGCTGTTCGGCAATATCGAACTGACACCGGCGGCCCGCTCCCTGCTTTTCCGGCACGGGGTTGATACGGTTTTCTGCACCAGGGACGGGCGCTACCAGGGCCGCTTTGCCACGCCCGAGCCGAAAAACGTCATGCTGCGCAAGCGCCAGTTCCGCCTGCTCGACGACCAGGATTTCGGTTTGCGTTTCTGCCGCGAGATCGTGCGCGGCAAGCTCTCCAACATGGTCACCCTGCTCATGCGCATCCGCCGCACCAGAGACCGCAACGAACCGAAAATCGCCGCCCGCGAGATTCGCGCGCTCTTTACCGGCATCGCCGCCGCCGAAACCATTGACTCCCTGCGCGGTTACGAGGGCCGGGGCAGCGCCATCTATTTCAACGCCCTGCGCTGGGGGTTGCAGCAGGATCACGGATTTGCCCGCCGGGTGCGCCGTCCGCCCACTGATCCGGTCAACGCCGTGCTTTCCCTGCTTTACACCTTTCTCTTTAACCGGGTCTATGCCGCCATCCGCCAGGTCAATCTCGATCCGCATCCCGCCTTCCTGCATGTGCCGGATTACGGACGGCACTCCCTGGTCATGGATCTGATGGAGGAATTCCGGGTGATTATCGTCGATACCCTGGTGCTTTCCCTGTTTAATCTCAAGATACTCAAAAAAGAAGATTTTCGCGTTGAGCATCCGGCCCCGGCTGCGCTGCCCGCCCCGCCGTCCGAGCCGCTCGTTGACGTGACCGCCGATCCTTACGGCCATATGAGTGATCTTGACAGCAGCGATCAGTTCGACGTGCCGAGCCAGCGTATGGGTGAGAACACTCCGGATGATCTTGACATGGAAGACAGCGGCGGCAAGCCCGCGGTCAAGCTGCACGACGATGCCTTTCGTCGGGTGGTGGAAAATTTCGAGCGCAAGCTGACCACCGAGTTTTATTACCCGCCGGAAGAACGGGTCATCACCTATGACGCGGCTTTGGTGGCCCAGGCCGGTATGTATCGCAAGGTGATCGAGGGGTCGCTTCTGGTTTACCAGCCCCTGCAATTAAAATGAGGACGGCCCATGAACACGGTAGTGGTGTATGATATTGTCAGTAATCGCCGCAGGGTCCGCTTTCATAAATTTCTAAAAGAGCTTGGCATCCGCAGCCAGAAGTCTGTTTTTGAGTGCCGTCTTGATGCCCGCGAGGTGCGGCAGATCCGGCTATACTGCTGTGAACATCTCAATCTGACGGAGGATGCGGTGCGCATCTACCGGGTCTGCGCCGGCTGTATGGACAAGGCAATCATCCAGGGCCAGGGACTTACTTTCAGCCGGCTTGATTGGGAGGTGATCTGATGTGGATTCTCGCCATATACGATATCTGCGAACCCCGCCGTTTGAACCGGGTGGCAAAAATTCTCAAGGACTACGGTTACCGGGTGCAGAAGTCGAAGTTTGAAATCGAGGTGAGCGACCGCTCCTTTGCCGAGCTGCGAACCAGAATCGCCGGGGTGATAGAAGACAGCGTGGACGGCGTCAAGTATATCCCGCTGTGTGACCGCTGCCGGGGCAAGACGGAAATCATCGGCCTGGGACGATACGTTGACCCGGACCATGAGTTTGTGATAGTGTGAAAATGGCTGAGGCTGTAAGGCTGAGGCCTTGCGGTGCAGGTAGTCCGCAGACCCCCGCCGCCGGGAATGTGCTCTTTGACAACTTGGCGGAATATATGATATTTTTTGTTTCAGCAAAAAAACGGTCTGCGGAAATTAAAAAACTCCAGTAAAATCAATTGAAACCGATGGAGGGTACACATGAAAAACAAGCTGTTTTGCGATTTTTATTTTCCGGCGCTGTCAGGTCTGCGGAATGGCAACCCTGAACGCTTGCAGTGCCTGGGCTGGAGGAAGCCGCTCACCGACCTGACCTGATTTACGAAGGGATTACGACAGCAATTGTGTCGGTCGGTAATGTTTATCGTGGTCAAGCACCGACCTGACCTGATTTACGAAGGGATTACGACAGCCGCATCAGTTCGTTTTCAGAAAATACCACCACCGACCTGACCTGATTTACGAAGGGATTACGACGATTAATCCGCTTCAACCGTTTCGAAATACTGCGGCCACCACCGACCTGACCTGATTTACGAAGGGATTACGACCGCAGGCTGGGTCATGCCCATTATTCTTGCAAGGTCGGACACCGACCTGACCTGATTTACGAAGGGATTACGACCTGCATCATAGATATTTACTGCCGTCATCCCTGCGCTGCTCACCGACCTGACCTGATTTACGAAGGGATTACGACCCCTCCTCTATAATTTCATAAGCAGGGCGGCCAGCTTCACCGACCTGACCTGATTTACGAAGGGATTACGACTTCCTCGCATATTCGCGTAACGGGCTTGCGTTCTTCCACACCGACCTGACCTGATTTACGAAGGGATTACGACGCGACGTTCGCGTCGCTCAGCTCGTGGTTGATGGTCGTGACACCGACCTGACCTGATTTACGAAGGGATTACGACCAAAAACACCAGACGCCATCCAATATTCAACTGTCTGGCACCGACCTGACCTGATTTACGAAGGGATTACGACTTCTTTGCTTGTCATCTTCTTCATGCAGATCACTTAAGCACCGACCTGACCTGATTTACGAAGGGATTACGACCCAGCAGCTAGGCAGTTTTCTCTGCCAATAGGGCCACCGACCTGACCTGATTTACGAAGGGATTACGACTTCTGCCGGGGCAGGTCAATTAAAAATATACATGGGCCACCGACCTGACCTGATTTACGAAGGGATTACGACCTTTGCGCCCACTCCCAGGTTGTGCTCCACCCCTTGCCCACCGACCTGACCTGATTTACGAAGGGATTACGACGAGCTAGCTCGGATTGGGTTATACCGATTTGTCGGCACCGACCTGACCTGATTTACGAAGGGATTACGACAACTCGTGTGAGTCATCCGGCCTTGCGGTTGTGTTCACCGACCTGACCTGATTTACGAAGGGATTACGACGATTGTGGCAAGATGCGCTTGGGGCGCGTTGATGGTCACCGACCTGACCTGATTTACGAAGGGATTACGACCTGGTGCGTGTCCAGGGCCGGGGGAATGGTTAACCACCGACCTGACCTGATTTACGAAGGGATTACGACTATGGGATGTATTTTCCTGTAACCTTCACTCGTGAGCACCGACCTGACCTGATTTACGAAGGGATTACGACGAGATTTTTTTGTGCTTCTTCGCCATTTGCGGCCTGCACCGACCTGACCTGATTTACGAAGGGATTACGACGAAGAAGCGCCTTGCCTGCGCTCGGGAAAAAACGCAAAGGGAGGATCGGATGAAGGAAAGAGCGCTTTAAAAAAAAAGCCCCCGCAAAAGCGAGGGCAAGGAAAACGCAAAGGGTTTCCGGGAATCAGGCAAGCATGGCCTTGCGCCATCCGGCTTTTTTCAGGAGCAGAACCCGGTTGACGCCCCAGGCGTTGATTTCCCGCAGATAGCCCGTCGGGTCCTGGTCCTTGCGGGCAATGATCGCCTCCCGTTCACCGGCGATGTCGTCGGTTTCACCCGGATACATCTCCCGCCAGACGGCATAGCCCTGGTCAAACAGAAATGCGGGTTTCATCTCTTCGGCCAGCATGGAAAGCCTGGTGATGCCGTACATCCTCGCCAGAGTCATATCATATTTGATAATCCATCCATTGTCATGGATCATGGTATCGTGGTTTAACGTTGTCGAGGCCGAACAGTCCGGACAATAGAGATTCTCGATGACCTCACCGCTCATGATGTTGTCCCGCATGTGAAATTGGGCCTCGGATTTACCGCATTCGCATCTTTTTCTGACTTCAACACACATAATCATCCTCCGTACAGTGAAATTTTTTTCACTGTACCGGGTGATTTTCTTTTTGTAAACAAATAATAACTATTACTATTTATCTTTTATCATCAGCAAAAGCTCTTCGGCGGTCATTCTGTGGCTCAAATCGCTGCCTTCCAGCAGGGTCACCGCCAGTTCCCGTTTGTTGTGATGGAGGGCAAGGATTTTTTCTTCAATGGTATTTCGGGTAATCAGTCTGTAAACCGTGACGGGAAGGATCTGGCCGATACGATGGGCCCGGTCCGAGGCCTGATCTTCCACCGCCGGGTTCCACCAGGGGTCCATGTGAATAACGTAATCGGCGGCAGTGAGATTAAGCCCGACGCCGCCGGCCTTCAGGCTGATAAGAAAGACATCACCGTCTCCCGCCTGAAAATCGGCGACCTGTTCCTGCCGCTTGCGGGGAGGGGTGGAGCCGTCCAGGTATTTGTAGGAGATCTGCAGATCGTCGAGAAAGGAGCGGATAATTTTCAGGTGCGAGGAAAACTGGCTGAAAACCAGGGCTTTATGCCGGTTTTCAATGAGTTCGCTGATAACGGTGCCGAACAGTTCCAGTTTAGAGCAGTGCACCGTGCTTTCCGGACTGACGAGCCGGGGATTGCAGCAGGCCAGGCGGAGTTTCATGATTTCCGCCAGAATCTGCATCTGCCGCTGGGGCTGGGAAATATTATCCCGTTCTATCTTTCTCAGGGCATTCTGGCGCAGGGCCTCGTAGAAGGCGGCTTCTTCCTGGGTCATGTCGACATGGAGCACGACCTCGGTTCGCGGCGGCAGTTCTTCGAGCACCTGGCTTTTCAGGCGGCGCAGAATAAACGGCTGGATCAGTTTTTTCAGTTTTTTCCGGGCCGTATTGTCCTGTTCCTTTTCAATCGGGTAGGCAAAACGACGATTGAAATGGTCAAGCGAGCCCAGCAACCCCGGATTGATAAAATTAAAAAGGTTCCACAGCTCTCCCAGGTGGTTTTCGATGGGCGTGCCGGTGGTGATCATCCTGAAGTTGCCCTTGAGTTCCATGGCGGCCCTGGATCGCTTGGTGGCGATGTTTTTTATGGCCTGGGCCTCGTCCAGGACGATGACCTGCCATTCCCGGGTGGCAAGAAGTTTGTCTTCCTGCTGCAGCAGGCCGTAACTGCAGATCAGCACGTCAAAGGGGGCAAGATTTTCAACAAGCGCGCTTCTGTCCTTGCCCCCGAAGATTATACCGTTCAGGGTGGGGGTGAATTTCTTGATTTCCTCTTCCCAGTTCATGCAGACCGAAGTTGGTGCCACCACAAGTGATGGCCCGCCCCTGGCCTCCTGCAGGATGATGCCGAGTGTCTGGACGGTTTTGCCGAGACCCATGTCATCGGCAAGGCAGGCACCGACGCCCCAGTGGCGCAGCCGGGCCAGCCATTTGAATCCTTCGGTCTGGTAGTCTCGCAGCCGGGCCTGCAGGGTTGAGGGGATTTCCGGTTGCAGGTCGCGGGATTCCCTGAGGCGCAGGAGCTGCTCCTGCCATTTCCGGTCCGCCGTGATTGTAATGCCGCTTTCGGTGAATTTCTCCAGGGCGGATGCCGCCAGGTGATGAATGCGTCTTCTGGCGCCGCGTGTTTCCTCGGTGAAGCTGTTCAGTTCGTCGAGATGCCGACGAAATTCACGGGAAAGCGCAAGAAACGCTCCCTGGCCCAGGGGAATGAATCTGCCGTGGCCGGACCGGCTCAGTTCCAGCAACTGTTTCATCTCGAGAACCAGCTCCGGGGAAACCGCCAGTTTGCCGTCGAGTTCGAACCAGTTCTTTTTTTGCCTGATATGCAGGTGGAGATTGCCGAAGGAAGCCTGATGGCGGATTGCCAGGCGCTGGCCTTCCGGCCATTCCACGCTGACCAGCTCGCCCAGTTGCTGGATTTCGGAAAGCACCTCAAGGCAATCCTGGGTGTCGTCAATCAGCCATTCCTCATCTACACCGCCAAGCCGTGCCAGGGTGGGACACAGTATTTCAATCCGCTCGCAGTTCTCCCGTTCCTCTTTGAGATTGCGCAGGGCCTGCAACCGTTTGCCGTTTATTTCGGCAATGACATTTGCCGCGCCGCGCCCCGGGTGGAGATACGGGCCGCGGTCGGAAAAGGGGCGAACCAGCAGGGAGACCCTGAAACCCGTGCCGACGGGAAGAAGCTGGATAATAATGTGCGCCGAGGCCGGAATCTCTTCGATGTTGGTCGGAGATTCACCGATATCCGAATGGATGGTGAGGCAGGAAGAGAGATTGCCGAGGGTGGCCAGCACCTCTTTTTGACCGGCAAGAGGAACGAGAAGCCCGTCATCGCCGATAATTGCGGAGATTTTCCGGTGCTTCGACGAAATTTCAGTTATGGAAAAGCGGGTGGGGGTTTCCCGCAGGACAAGGATTTTTTCATCGCCGATGGGATGGGAGAATTTGAGTTGCAGCTTCTCATCGGCAATGGTTGCCTGCAGTTCAGGTTCTCCCTTGACAAATTCGATGGGAGTCGCCGGGGATATGGCCGAAAAAAGAAGGGGATGGCCTATCAGGGCCGGCAGGACATCATCCATGTCAAACTCAAAGGTCGTGGCCTGGTTTGATTCCTTTTTGTGCAGGGCGGAGCGGATCTTTTTGTCCTGTTCCGTCAGGAAATCAAGGTTCTCGCCATAATAAAGGCGTTTCAGGGAAACGGCCCTGCCCTGGCTCCAGTGTCCCTTGGCGGTCATTTTCTGTTCCCGGGGCGCAAGGGTGACAAAACCGTCCTTGAAGTCCACCATCCAGGTCATGCGATACCGCTGGACATCGCTTTCTTCCTCGGCGCGGCTGATCAGATTTAATGCCTTCAGGGCTCTTTGCCATGTTTTTTCATGGGGCACCGCGGTGAGAAGGGAAACAACTCCTGTTTTCTGCCGGATCGACCGGCTGAAATTTTCTAATTCCGGGTTCTCCCGCACCAAGGCAAGAAGGGACGCGTATTCCATGGCCAACCAATGGAAACCGTTTTCCCTGGCCAGTTCAAAAAAATGGTGCAGCTCCTTCATCTGATGTGATTCGATGACGCCGTTCAACCAGTAGTTGCCCAGACCCATGAAAAGAGAGGTCACGCCGTTCTTTTTTTCCGGGTGCCATAACTGGGCGAAAAAGCCGGGCTTGAAGGATTCCATGCGGCCTTTGGCGACCGAGCGAAGCACCTGGTAGGCGGGGAGCAGGAGGTTCTGCGGCTGCTCCGTTTCCAGTCGGTCGATGATGGATGATGCAAATGCATAGTTTCTGAAATCGCCGCTTTTCAGCAAGGCAAGAATGAAAATGACTCCTTCAAACCCGACGAAATAGGTGTCCGGCTCGTTTTTTTTCCGGCGCAGGGCATCAAGGTCGGCGCGGAATGTGAGGATGGATTCTTCGTTGTTGCCGTTGAGAAATGATATCCAGCCCCCCAGCCCGTAGGCGTCGAGCAGCTCGCCTGCCTTGAAGAGCTCGGTCTGGGCCGTTGGCATGTCGCCGCACATGAGCAGGTGGGCTACGAGCAGGTAGGAGGCGGAAGGCCGGCCCGGCGGGGGGATGCGTTTGCCGGTGAGTTCTTCCTGGAGATAGGCAAGGGGCAGGTCGAAGGGTTCGAGGTCAAACAGGCATTTGGTGCTGATTTCATGCAGGCTGTGCAGTTGCAGGTGAAAGGGAAGGGTGCGGAACCAGTCTCCGTCAAAGGGGTTGTTGACGATTTCCACCAGGGGAGAGTGCTGATCCGAAATTTCCGGACAGTCATAATAGCGCAGCATGTGCTCGTTGAAATATTCGAAATCAGCCAGGTACAGCCCGATCCTCATTTCCCTGAGATGGCGATCGCTTTTTTTCGCGAGGGCGTCGTATTCATCTCCCGCCACCGGCAGATGTTTCCGGACGATGGCGGCCATCGGGGCAAAATTTCCCGACGCAGCCGCGATTCTGCTGATGATTTCGCGGATAAGCGGGTTGCAGCGGCCGTCCCAGGTGACCAGGTTGTTTTGCTGCAGGCGACGAAGGATGGCGGTGGACGGCTCGTCCGGTCGTGACCGGTTCGTGTCGAGACAAAGAAGATACTCCTGGAAACAGGCATCGATATGTGCCGAGCCGGCTGGTTCATAGATGATGGAAAGGAGTTCCAGCATCTCCTGGTCATGGTGTGCCAGCAGGTGAAACCGGTCTAAAAGTTGTGTTCTTTCGTTGCTGAAGGGAAATGTTGCCATTTCGTCAGTATACCATATAATGAAATGGAGAAATTGTTGAATCGTTTATTTTTTCTTTCACCCTTCTTTTTTTTATGCGTATTCATTTCTTAGGGGTTGGCGAGGCATGCGACGCGCTTTTGCCCAACACGTCCATTCTGGTGCACGGCAATGGCGGCGGGATTTTCCTGCTTGACTGCGGATTCACCACGCCCCATCGTTATTTTGCCCTGACTGATGACCCGGATGCTCTGGATGCTGTCTGGATTTCCCATTTCCACGGGGACCATTTTTTCGGCATTCCGCTGCTTTTGCTTCGTTTCTGGGAGATGGGGCGGAAAAAACCGCTTCTTGTTGCCGGTCCGCTGGGTGTGGAAGAAAAGGTTGCGGCAGCCATGGAGCTGGCTTACCCCGGTTTTATGCCGCGACTCCGTTTTTCTTTGGATTTTGTCGCGCTGGAGCCGGGCCGGGATTTTGAGATTGCAGGCACGTGCTGGGCAAGCGCGGAAAATGTCCACTCCCAGCGCGCCCTTGCTCTGCGTATTGTTGATTGCGGCCGGACCCTTTACTACAGCGGCGACGGGCGGCCGACCACGGCTGCCGGGCGGTTGGCGGCTGGTTGCGATCTTCTTGTTCATGAGGCCTTCTGGCTGGACAAGGAAGTGGAAAGTCACGGAAATGTCGTTGCCGCAATTGATTTTGCGGCAAAAGCAGGGGCCAGGCATCTTGCCCTCGTTCATCTGGAACGGAATTGCCGGAGAAATGAACGGCAAGCGATCCGGCATCTGATGGCAGCCGCTTCGTTTCACGTCTTTTTGCCGGAGCCGGGGGAAGCAATTTCCCTTGATGGAGCAGGACCGGAGAAGAAGGATGCTGTTTCGCCCGGCGGGCAAATCGCCACCGGATTTGCTTGACTCTTATCCGCCAGTGGCTATATTAAGAAGAAAAAGAGGCGGCTCCGAGGGACATTCCAATTCGGATCGTCAAGGCAGGAAACAAGTAATCAAAAAAATGACAGGAGGAAAAAATGTACAATAATGGCTATGGCAGGACGATAACAACGGCCCAGGTACAGAGTCAGGCCTCAACCGTCTTTCTGGCCAAGGTCTTTAACTGGATGGCGATAGGATTGGGGCTTACCGGGATAATCGCTTTTCTGGTGGCCAATTCGGCAACGGCTATGCAGATTTTTATTCAAAATCCGATCATGCGCTGGGGTATTATCATCGCTGAATTGGGGCTGGTCTTTTATCTTTCCGCCAGAATCATGCGTCTTTCCGCCCAGGCGGCAACAGGGCTTTTTCTCCTGTACTCGGTGTTGAACGGCATCACCATGTCCGTGATTCTGCAGGTTTACACCGCCACCTCGGTGGCGGCGACATTTTTCATCACCGCCGGCATGTTCGGCGCCATGGCAATCTACGGGCTGGTGACAAAAAAGGATTTAAGCGGCATGGGCTCCTTCATGTTCATGGGGCTCATCGGCATGATCATCGCATCGGTCGTCAATATCTTTCTGCAGAGCTCGATGATGGCCTGGGTGGTCTCGGGTCTCGGGGTAATTATCTTTACCGGACTGACGGCCTATGATGTGCAGAAGATAACCCAGATCGGCGCATCAGGCATCATGCAGGAAGGGGAAACAGCGATTCGCAGGGGCGCCATCATGGGGGCGCTTGCCCTGTATCTTGATTTTATCAATCTCTTTCTCAGTTTGCTGCATTTTATCGGCGGCAGCCGCGACTGATCCATTGCCCGTTTTTCCGGTTCCCGGCAATTGAGAAGCCGCGTGGGCGGCGCGTAACAAAAAAAAGGAAGCTGACCAAGAAAAGTCAGCTTCCTTTTTTTTGTTTGCCGGTGGCGCCCGGTTTATAACGCGCCGTATGCTTTTTCGTATTTTTCCTTGAGAAGCCGGAGATTGGCCAGGTATTTTTCCTTGCCGTCGATTCCGCTCACGGCGCTCATTTCGTCGATCAGGCTGTTGATCGGGTATCTGGCGTCGAGGCCGAGGTGATTGACATTGTTCTCGTTCGCCAGGTCAAGCACCAGGATGCAGTAATATTTTATCAGGGTTCGCAGAGTGATATCACGACGGAAAAGATACGCCTGGCCGCCAAGGGTATTGAGAAAAAAGACGGAGTAGCCGTAGAGTTCTTTCAGCCGAAGTTTGATGATAGAGTCAATATGGCGGCAGTCATTTTCGTGTTTGAGGAGATAATAAAAATCCGCCAGCACCGGTTCATAATAAGCCTTTTCATGGGCCATTATTTTTTTCAGGATGAAAACATCCTTGTCGCCGAGCACCTTGTAGAAATGAGCGGCATTATGCAGGATGGAGAGCAGGTCGTCGGTTTCCCGTGTTATTTTTGGTTGGGTTTGCAACAGCGTGTCGCTGATCCGGGTGAAAAAGGTTTTTGCCCCCTTGTCGAGTTGCAGGTCCGTTATATAGTCCTGTTCATCAAGGTGGGTGAAAAATTGATCAATTCTGTTTGTCGCTTCTTGACAGGGATCGGTGGTTTGGGGTTGCGCGGCGCCCGGTGCGGTTGAGGTGACGTCCGCAAGCGGGAGCCGGTCGGAAGGTGCTTCGGTGGACTCTTGGGCGGAATGGTCATTTGACGGAGCATTCTCTTTTTCAAGCACATTCACCTTGTCCTGCCATTCCCGCTGTTCCTGCTCCATGGAAATGGGCGGGGTTTTGTCCGAACCTTTGTTTAATTGTAAGAAAAAAAACAGGGCCAGGCCGCCAAGAAGAAGCAGGATGAGCAAAAAGACGGTTTTGAATCCGGAAGGTTTTTTCGTGTTTGACATGGGTTCACTTCATCATTTTTGTTTTTTCTGGGATTAATTTGCAATGGGAGATTTTCAGCATGACTAGAGAGGATGTTATTTGTTATGTTATGATATCATCAATGTATCGCGGTTTGGTCTTTGAGTCAAACGGAATTACTTTTGAACGGGATTCTTGTGCGGAAGCAGGAGCGGGTGTTTCGCTGTCTTCAGGCAGGCCAATCCACGGTGGATTTTATGTCAGGTGCGGAATTGAAAATTTTGATTGTCGATGATTCAATGATAATGCGCCGTATTATTGCATCGTTTCTTGCCAAAATGGGCTATGATACAGTGGTGCAGGCCCCCGGTGTGTCAGCGGCCCGTGAGATTCTCGCGAAAGAAAAGCCCATTCTGGTGATTTCCGATTACTCCATGCCCGTTCTGACCGGTCTTGATCTGCTCAGGCAAATACGATGTGATCCGGAGCAAAAGGATCTGGCTTTTGTCATGATCACCGCGGAGGCGCAACTCTGCGAGATTCTCAGCGCTTTCAGGGGGGGAGTCGATTACTATGTGACCAAGCCTTTTACCCGGGATTACCTTGAATATGTGCTGCAAAGGGCTCTTGCCGGGCGAGTGTCCCGCTGAAACAATATTTTTGAATTTTGAAAAAAAACGAAAAAAATGATTTCATGGCTGAAAAACAATAACAGGGATAACTGGCTGGAAATTTATCTTCCTTTTGTGTCGAAAAGCCCCAAAATGAAGATAAAATGGTTGAAAGGGGCGCTTAAGAAAAAGATTTTGTCCCTGGAGGAAATCACCCCGTATATCCGCCTGCTCTTGCAGGACAACAATGTGGAAGAAGATATGCTGCTCGCCGATATCTTCAAGGAGCTTGATGAAGATGTCCAGTGCGGTCTTCTTGCCGCCGCGGATATTTATGATACTCCCAAGCTTTTTCGGCTTTGCCCCCATCCGACCAGGCGACATGTGGAACTTGCCTTGTCGAAGAAGGTGCCTCCCTACGAAAAAAAAACCCAACTCGTGCTGGATAAAGTCTTTTATGCGATCAGCGATTATTCACGGGATCTGCTTGATGAGGCGGTTCGTGATCTTGCCTGGGAAGGCAAGACTGCCGGAGGTTTCCTGGAAAATTACGAAAGGTTTCAGTCGATCCTGGAGGATGAAGAATTTTTGCTTTCTCTTTATCCAAATGCGAGTGGATGACGGCGTGCCGGTGTCCGGCCTGGAGGAGGACACCAGCCGGTTGCCTGCAAGGCAAACGGCTGGTGCATAATTTGCAAATGGAACTGTTATTTCTTTTTCTTCGCGCTGCCGGCCGCTGCCCTTTTTGAAGCTTTCAACGGGTTGACCTTGGTGGTTCCCACGGTGATTTCAGGTTTTTTGTGGGTGGCCATATTGCAGAATCCGAGGCGCCATTTTGATTCTGGGTATGCGTATGTCTGACAGTATTTATTGTTGCTCGCCTCAATGATACGGTCACAGCCTTCACAGGCCTCTATGATGGGATTAAAAAAGCCGCTGCTGTGTAATTCGCTTGCTGCCGGAGCATTGCTCGCCATGACGGAAATCTCCTTCTGTTCCAAAAATATTTATATCCGTGAGAAAAAAGATTTTATTTTCTTTTGTACTCTAATAACATCACCAAAACACATTTATTTAAATGAATGAGGGGATACTGTCAATAGAAAAAAGGCATCCGGTTTGCCGGCACGAGCTTTTTGCCGTTTTTGTCTCGTGTTGCGGTCCGGGCACGGAGAAAAGGTTTTATTTGATTCCGATCGGCCAAGGCAAATGAGGCCGCCGGGATTAAAAAAAACAGCTAAGAAACGGAAAACATTATTAATTGTGTTGTTTTTCCAAAAATCTTCATATAAAATTTATATTTAGTGACGAGACGCCTGTCGCATATCCGTGATACAAGCGCTTTTCACCGGCCGCTGCATCGTTTTTAAAAAAAAGAAAGGAAATATCTCATGCCTGTTTATACATGGAAGGGAGTAAACTCATACGGCGAAAAAAGACAAGGAAAGCTGGAGGCGCAAAGCGAAGCCGGGGCTCTTGCCCAGTTGAAGAAGATCAGGATCAAGCCCACGGTTTTGAAGGAGGCGCCCAAGGATCTTTTCTCCAATATCGCCATGTTTCAGCCCAAGGTTACCGGCAAGGATGTTGTGATTTTTACCCGGCAGCTTTCCACCATGATCGACGCCGGCCTTCCCCTGGTGCAGAGTCTGGAGATTCTGGCCGGGCAACAGGATAATCCAACTTTCAAGAAGCTGCTGAATGCGGTTCGTCTTGATGTGGAAACAGGTATGACCTTTGCCGATTCCATGAAAAAGCATCCCAAGGTGTTCGACAATCTTTATTGCAACATGATCGACGCGGGTGAAATGGGCGGTATTCTCGACACCATTCTCAATCGGTTGGCGGCATTCATGGAAAAGAGCATGGCTTTGAAGAAAAAAATCAAGGGCGCCATGACCTATCCGGTGATCTGTCTCTGTATTGCACTGGTGATTACCGCGGTTATTCTTATTTTTGTCGTACCGGTTTTTGCCAAGATGTTTGCTGATTTCGGCTCCGCTCTTCCCGCGCCCACCCAGATAGTCGTCGATGCCAGCAATTTTGTGAAGAGCAATTTCTTTTTAATGTTTGTCGCCCTGGCCGTGGTCGTTGTTGCCGTAAAAAAGATTTACAATACGGAAAAAGGCAGAAAAAAGATCGATATGCTCATGTTGAAGGCGCCGGTGTTCGGGCCTTTGGTGCGAAAAGTGGCGGTTGCCAAATTTACCCGGACGCTTGGTACCATGCTGCACAGCGGCGTGCCCATCCTCGAGTCGTTGAATGTGGTCGGCAAAACCGCCGGAAATAAGGTGATCGAAGAGGCGGTGTTTCGTGTTGCCGACAGCATCACCGAGGGGCGTTCCATCGCCGAACCGCTGGAGGAAACCGGGGTTTTTCCCAGCATGGTGGTGCAGATGATCAATGTCGGTGAGTCAACCGGCGCACTTGATACCATGCTGGAAAAGGTTGCCGATTTTTATGATGAGGAGGTCGATCAGGCGGTGGAAAACATGACTGCCATGATTGAGCCTTTTATGATGGTATTCCTCGGCGGGCTCATCGGCGGTCTGGTTATCGCCATGTATCTGCCGATTTTCAAGATGGCCAGCGTTGTTGGTTAATGTTGACAAAAAGCGAAAGAAAAAGAATAGTTATAGCAGGGAATGATCGTCGTTGGAGACAAAGGTGCCGGCATCGCACGGATGCCGGCATTGCAAGCTATACATTTGAGGAGAAAATGAATGGGTGAAATAGTTGGTGTAATCGGCCGGGAAGTTATTGATTCGCGCGGAAATCCCACCGTGGAGGTGGAGGTGCATCTGGAATCCGGTGTCATGGGGCGGGCGATGGTTCCATCAGGCGCCTCCACCGGCACCAGGGAAGCGCTTGAGTTGCGTGATGTGCGAAAAAAACGTTTTCTCGGCAAAGGGGTTCAGACCGCTGTCGCCAATGTCAATGACAAGATCGGTCCCCTGCTGATCGGCATTGATTCGACCCAGCAGGTGCTGCTTGACATGGCGATGCTCAAGCTGGACGGCACGGAAAACAAGAAAAACCTCGGTGCCAACGCCATTCTCGGAGTTTCCATTGCCGCGGCAAAGGCCTCTGCCGCTGAACTCGGGCTGCCCTTGTATGCCTACCTGGGCGGCGTCAACGCCAAGGTGCTGCCCGTGCCGATGATGAATGTATTAAATGGCGGGGCACACGCGGATAATAATGTCGATATCCAGGAATTCATGGTCATGCCGGCCGGCGCATCCTCCTTTGCAGAGGCCCTGCAGATGGGAGTGGAGACGTTTCACGCCCTGAAAGGGGTTTTGAAAAAGGCGGGTCATCTCACCTCGGTGGGCGATGAGGGGGGGTTTGCCCCTAATCTGCGTTCAAACGAAGAGGCGATGGAATCCCTGCTTGAGGCAATCACCAAGGCGGGCTACAAGCCGGGCAAGGACATTTTTATTGCCATTGATGTGGCGGCCAGCGAAATTTATGATGCAAAGAGCAAAAAGTATGTGCTTGCCGCTGAAAAGTCACCGGACAAGACGGTTGATCAGTTAATTGATTTTTATGCGGACTTGGTAAAAAAATATCCCTTGATCTCCATTGAGGACGGTCTGGATGAAAGCGACTGGAAGGGCTGGAAAAAATTGACCGATCGCCTGGGCGGCAAAATTCAGCTTGTCGGCGATGATATTTTCGTTACCAACACAAAGATCCTGTCGCGGGGAATTGCGGAAGGAACTGCCAACTCCATCCTGGTCAAGCTCAACCAGATCGGTTCGGTAACCGAAACCATCGACGCGGTGGACATGGCTCATCGCGCCGGATTTACGGCGGTCATTTCCCACCGGTCCGGCGAGACGGAGGATACGACCATTGCCGATTTGAGCGTTGCCTTGAATACCGGACAGATTAAAACAGGCGCACCGTCCAGAACCGACAGGGTGGCAAAATACAACCAGCTGCTGCGGATCGAGGAAGAACTTGGTGCGGCCGGACAGTTTGCCGGAATGGGCTGCATGAAAAATTTGAAATAGTATTTTTTACCTGCAAGTGCATAATTCTAATGTGATGGAGGTTGCGCAACATGACCCTGACAAAGGCTGATCTGGTGCAAAAGATTTATCAAACCCATAATTTGACGAAAGCGCAGGCCACCTCGATTGTCGAATCTTTCCTGAAAATCAGTAAAGATTGCCTGGCAAACGGTGATGACCTGCTTATCAGCGGTTTCGGTAAATTCAATATCAAGGAAAAAAAGGCCAGGCGAGGGCGCAATCCCCAGACAGGCAAGGAGCTTATCCTGTCCGAAAGAAAAGTTGTGACCTTCAAGCCTTCGGGGATTCTGCGCGATAGGGTGAATGGAATCCAATAACCTGTCGAATCAACGGGAGATTGTCGATTCTTTTTACGATTCATGGTAATTATTAGGCAGACGGGCGCGTTTTTTCATAAAGAAAAGCCGCCCGTCTTTTTTTGTCTGCCTTGTCGGCCTCCATTGCCCAACTGGTTCGATTGTTCTGGAAAAATGAACCACATGACCAATGGCGCGGATACGACGAGCCGGACGGATACGATTGATAAATTATGAGTTGATGACAAATGATGCAGGTGACAAAATCTTTGGCGGAACTCGCCGCGCTGGTTGAAGGTGAAGTATCCGGTGACCCCCGGGTTTCCATCTTCGCCTTGAATGATGTCAATTCCGCCGGGCCCGGCGAGATAACTTTTCTCACCAAGGCGAAATCGGCTGATAAGTTGGCAGCCACCAGGGCATCGGCGGTTCTTGTCCCTCTTGATATCGGCGATGTCCCCTTGCCGGCCATAAAGGTCAAGGACCCGAATCTGGCCGCTGCGATTATCCATAATCTTTTTTACCAAAGACCTCGACCGTGCCCTGGAATTCATGCCGGTGCCCATGTGGGCGCTGATTGCCGCATCGCCCCATCCGTTTCCGTTGCTCCCCTGGCAGTTATCGGCAGCAGGGTCGTCTTGGGTGAAGGAGTTATTGTTGAGTCCGGGGTCGTCATCGGCGATGATGTGGAAATCGGCGCGGAAACCATCCTGGAAGCCAATGCCGTCGTGCGCCATGGATGTAAAATCGGCAGCAGAGTCATCGTTTCCAGTGGCGCCGTCATCGGCAGTGACGGATTTGGGTATGCCACCGATTCCGCAGGCAATCATCTCAAACGGCCCCAGGTGGGCTGTGTGGTGCTTGAAGATGATGTGGAAATCGGCGCGAATTCCTGTGTGGATCGCGCCACTTTCGGCACAACCCGGATCGGCAGGGGAACAAAAATTGATAATCTTGTTCAGGTCGGACACAATGTTGAAATCGGCCCGTCCTGCATTGTCGTTTCCCTGTCCGGGATTGCCGGCAGCAGCAAAATGGGCCGTCATGTCGTCATGGGCGGACAGGCCGCTGTCGCCGACCATGTCGAGGTCGGTGATGGGGTGATGATTGCCGGTCGGAGCGGGGTCAACGGCAATGTGGCGTCCGGCAGGGTGGTGGCCGGTTTTCCCGCCATAAATTATAAGGAATGGCTGCAGGCGGCAACCGCCTTCTCCCGTATCCCGCAGCTGCTCAAGGATGTCCGCCGTCTTCGCAAACAGTTTGATGACATTGCCGACAGTATAAATTCAAAGGAGGAGAAAGATGAGTGAAGGTTCCCGCCAATATGATATTCTTGAAATCCTGAAATTGCTTCCCCACCGTTATCCCTTTGTTCTTGTTGACCGCATTCTTTCGGTGACACCGGGTGAGTCCATTCGCGCCCTGAAAAACGTCACCATGAATGAACCGTTTTTTCAGGGGCATTTCCCGACCGAGCCGGTGATGCCCGGGGTTCTCATCATGGAGGGCATGGCCCAGGCCGGCGCCCTGCTCGCCTATCTGACCGATCAGGACAAGATAGGCAACAACCTGGTTTATTTCGCCGGTATGGACGGCGTCCGGTTCAGGAGGAAGGTTGTTCCCGGTGATCAACTGATTTTTGAGCTCACGGTGATGAAGCGCAAGGGAAAGTTGTTTAAGATTGCCGGAAAGGCGTATGTTGACGGGCAACTGGCCGCGGAAGCGGAACTGATGGCCACCTTTTCGTGACAATGGCCTTTCGGCAAAGAAAAGGTGGCGATAATATCGCCCTTGTGGTAGATAATCACTCTTTTTATCTCCTTGCCGACTCCCAGCCGGACACCTGTGTGACAAAGTGACACATCTGGTGCATCGAGCGACATTCACTCTTCTTCTTAAATAAAAATGAATATTCACCCTACAGCCATAATCGACCCCGGAGCCGAGCTTGACTCGACAGTCATTGTCGGTCCCTATGCCGTTATTGAAAAAGGCGTCAGCATAGGCGCTGAAACGCGGATAGGTCCCCATGCGCATCTTTCGGGCAGGACAACGATAGGCGCGGCAAATCAGATCGGCGCCTTCACCTCCATCGGGGCTCCTCCCCAGGACCTCAGGTATCAGGGCGAGGAAACCCGTCTGGTTATCGGCGACAATAATATTATCCGGGAATACTGTTCGCTGCATCGGGGCACGCCGTCAGGCCATGGTGTAACAACCATCGGCAGCAACTGCATGCTTATGTCCTACGCGCATGTGGCCCATGACTGCACACTCGGCAATCATGTAATCCTGGTCAATAATGTCACCCTGGGCGGCCATGTGGAGATTGGCGAGCGTGCCACCATCGGCGGCATGTCGGCCGTACATCAGTTTTCCCGCATCGGCGAATATGCCTTTGTCGGCGGCATGTCGGGAATCAGCATGGACGTCCCTCCCTATGTCATTGTCGCCGGCATCCGCAATGACATGCAGGTGCGGGGCATCAACCGTATCGGTTTGAAACGGGCGGGTTTCAGTCCGGAGGATATGCGCAAGCTGGGCCGGGCCTTTACGTTGATTTTCAAAACAAAAGAGCTGCTCCTGCAGGAAGCGCTTGAAAAAGTTGTCCAGGAAATTCCCGATAGCGCTCCCGTCTCCAGGATGGTTGAGTTTTTCAGGGTTGCCAACCGCAGCGTGGTCAGATTAAGCAGTGATGAGGACTAGGATCGGTATCATCGCCGGAGGGGGGCAGTTCCCCTATCTTTTTGCCGAAGCAGCGAAAAAGGAAGGACTCGAGGTGGTGATTGTCGCCCATAAAGGGGAGAGCCATCCGGATCTTGAATCCATTGCCGACCGGTTCTGCTGGGTCAAGCTCGGGCAACTGGGCAAGATCATCAAGTTTTTCCGGGATGAAGAGGTACGAGAAACGGTTTTTCTCGGCACCATCACCAAAACCCGTATTTTCCGTGATGTCCTGCCTGATCTGAAGGGCATTTCTCTTTGGAACAAGATCGATATCAAACAGGATGACGCAATTCTCCGGGCCATTGCCGGGGAACTGGAGAAAGAAGGGATCTCGGTGCTTGATTCCACTCTTTATTTGAAGCATTTGCTTTTTCCTCCGGGGGTGTTGACCAAAAAAAAACCGTCAGCCGACCAGCGACGTGACATTGAATTCGGATTTCAGGTTGCTCGGGCCGTGGGCAGGCTGGATATCGGTCAGTGCGTGGTGGTGCGGGATATGTCCGTGGTGGCGGTGGAGGCCATCGAGGGAACGGATGCCGCAATCAGGCGCGGCGGTGCCTTGGCGCGGGAAAAAGCGGTGGTGGTCAAGGTGAAAAAGCCGAGTCAGGATTTTCGTTTTGATTTGCCGGCTACCGGTCTTGCCACCATTGAATCCATGCTTGCGGTCAAAGCCGCGGTCCTGGCGGTGGAAGCGGGGCAATCCCTGCTTTTTGACCGTGAGGCGATGATCCGCCAGGCTGACAGGGCGGGCCTTGTTGTTGTCGGTGTCACCGAAGAAGCGGACGGCAGCCTGGTTTTCTGAGAACCGAACCTGAAGGTTTAAATTGATGAAAGCGATGGTCCTTGCCGCCGGTTTCGGCACCCGTCTCAAGCCATATTCCCTGCTGCGTCCCAAACCGCTCTTCCCGGTGCTGGACCGGCCCCTTCTCCTGCGCCTGATCGAACAGCTCGGCGATTATGGTTTTCATCCCATTCTGGTCAACTGTCATCATCTCAAGGAGCAGATTGTCGATTTGCTCGGCCCCAGGGAGCATATTTATCTTCAGCAGGAACCGATTGAGCTGGGGACCGGCGGCGGCATGCGGCTGGCCATGGATTTTTTCGGCACGGAACCGGTGCTGGTCACCAACGGCGATATCTTTCATACCATTGATCTTGCCGCGGTCTATCGGGACCATTGTCGTTCCGGCGCTGATGCGACCCTGGTGCTGCACGATCATCCTCGCTTTAATAAGATCAGGATGAATCCGGACGGCAGGATCGTTGATTTTGCCGCAGGCGGAAGTGGGTCGCGTTGGGCTTTCACCGGCATTCAGGTGCTTGATCCGGCTTTGCTTGCAATTATCCCTCCGGGTGTTTTTTATAACAGCATCGACTGTTATCGCTACTGGATGACGCGCGGGAAAAAAATTTGCGGCACAATCGTGCAGGGGCATTACTGGACCGACATGGGAACCCCGCAGGATTATCTTGATTTGCACCGAACGCTTCTTACCCGGGAGCCGTTCAGGGGAGAAAGCCCATTTTACCGGGGAAGGGAGGTGTCCGTGGCGGATGATTTTCAGCAGAAGGACTGGCTCTGCCTCGGCTCCCATATCCGGGTGGGACGTCAATGCCGCCTGGAGCGGGTGGTTGTCTGGGACGGCGTGACGGTGCCGGACGGGACTCATCTCATTGACACCATTATTTCCTGAAATCATGCGGCAACAATGACGTTTGACGCCTTTGCCGAATCCGATTCAAGAACATCGAACGCAAATTTTTCTTTTTTACCCTTATGGACACCAGGAAAAAAGAGCGGCAACGGATCATTGCTCTGCTCAAGGAAAACAAGTTGCTTCCCCACGGGAACTCCGCCGTGCTCGAGGCCATGTCCGGTGACGGTTCGGACAGATCATTTTACCGTATCCGGTTAGACGGGGCAACGTCCCTTGTCGCAGTTTTCCCCTCCCGGACCCTGGAGAAAGGCGCGGAAGAGCAGGCCGCCGCTTTTCACATCGGCGTTCATCTGCACGACAAGGGCGTTCCGGTGCCGAACATCGCGGCCTATGACCGGCAAAACGGGCTGCTGATTTTCGAGGACCTGGGTGATCTTCATCTGCAGGCGATGGTCAAAAAGGCAGGTTCCTTTGCCGAGATCGAACCTCTTTATCAGCAGGCCCTGGACGGTCTCATCCGTTTCCAACTGGAGGGGAGTGTCGGTTTTGATCCCCGTTTCTGCTGGGATACGCCCCGTTATGACGAGAAATTGATGCTGCAACGGGAGTCTGATTATTTCCGTTTTTCCTTTTGCCGGGACTACATGGGGAAAATTGATGATGATCACCGGCTGATCCTCGAATTTCAGAAGCTGGCCAGGCGAGCCGCCCGGGAGCCTTCCGGTTATCTGCTGCATCGTGATTTCCAGTCCCGCAATCTCCTGGTTCATCAGGGGCAAGTGCGAATTATTGATTACCAGGGCGCTCGTCTCGGTCCCCTTGGATATGATCTGGCCTCGCTGCTGCTTGATCCATACGCGGGTCTGGGGGAAAAAGAGCAGGATGTGCTGCTTGCGTCCTATCTTGCGAAACTCGGCCGTGTGCTGCAGGTGGATCATAGTGTTTTTTATGAAGGATATTATTGTCTTGCCATGCAGCGCAATCTGCAGATCCTCGGGGCCTTTGCCTTTTTGAGCAGCCGGAAGGGAAAGATTTTTTTTGAGCAGTTCATCGCCCCGGCCCTTTACTCGCTGAAAATGCTTTTGCGTAAACCCATGGGAAAAGAGTATCCTGTGTTAACCTCCCTGGTGGATGAACTGCAGGACAGGCATGCGAAAGCGCGATTCTTACAAATGGATGAATAAATTATGGATTATACCCCTTGCCCCATTGTTGCCCTGGTCGGTCGACCCAACGTGGGAAAATCAACCCTTTTCAACCGCATCACCCGAGCACGGAAGGCGATTGTCGATCCAACTCCCGGTGTAACCCGTGATCGTCATTATGAAAAGGTTACGGTGAACGAGCGGCAGTTCATGCTGGTGGACACCGGCGGCATTGAGATAAACAGGGATGAAACCATGAGCGGTCTCATCCAGCAGCAGACCATGCAGGCCATTGACGAGGCGGATATTATTGTCCTGCTGCTCGATGCCAGGGGTGGGTTGCTGGCGGAAGACTATGAAGTGGTCAGCATGTTGCGCCGCATTGAAAAGCCAATATTTCACGTGGTCAATAAAATCGACGGCCCGGAGCAGGAGATGACCCTGCTTTCTCAGTTTTATGAGCTTGGCATTGATCAGGTCTGGCCGGTTTCAGCCGAGCACGGTTATGGAATCGTTGATTTTCTCGACACTCTGGTGGCGAAAATGGAACCTGCCGAGGAGCTGGAGGCACTGCCCGAGGATACCGTTAAAATCGCCTGCATCGGCCGGCCCAACGTGGGCAAGTCGTCGCTCATCAATCGGCTGCTCGGCAAGGATCGCATGGTTGTTTCGGAAGTGCCGGGCACAACCCGTGACTCGGTCAACACCCTGCTTGAAAAAAACGGCCGTCACTATCTGCTGATTGATACCGCCGGGATCAGGAGAAAGGGCAAGGTCACGGAGAAACTGGAAAAATATAGCGTCATGCGCTCCCTGTCCGCCCTTGAAGAATGCGATATCGCCCTGCTGCTCGTTGACGCCGGCGAAGGCATCACCGAACAGGATACCAAGGTCATCGGCTATGCCCTGGAAAGGGGCAGGGCCTGCCTGGTGCTGGTCAACAAATGGGATCTGGTCAAGGGTGATCCGAAGAAGCAGAAATGGATCATGGATGAAGTGACAATGGCCATCCGCTTCATGGAATACGCGCCGGTGCTGAAGATTTCCGCCTTGAGCGGCGCGGGTGTCAACAAGATTCTTCCCGCAGTGGACGAGGTATACAGTCAGTACAAAATGGAATTTACAACCAACCGGCTCAATAAGATTCTTGCCAAGGCGGTTGCGGTGCATACCCCGCCGATTCACAAGGGCAAGCGGCTGAAGCTTTACTATACCACCCAGGTCGCCAGCAAACCGGCGACTCTGGTGATCTTTGCCAATTATCCCAAGGGGATTCATTTTTCCTATGAGCGTTTTTTGGTGAATCAGTTCCGCGCCGGACTCGGACTGGACAAGGTGCCGATCAAGCTCATCATGAAAGAGAGACTGCGCAAGAAATATGGTTGAACGTTTTTTATTTTCCCACAGTTCTTTTTTTGCGTCTTTTTGGGGTCGAAGTGTCTCTCTTTGCCAACACTTTTTGGTTTTATCCCTCTTTTTTTTGGAGTAATTTTAAATAAATACTTTGTAATTAGTAGAAAAAGCATATAATGAGAGCAGGTTCCCCTAAGAGTTCGCCGGGACGACATGTCGTACAAATTGTTCATTCTACATGCAGAAAAATGATGAGTTCGTTATGGCCCCTCTAATGCTTTATCCCTTCAAACGACAGACGAAATCGCTGCTGCTGCTTATCGGTGAAGAAAAGAATTTTTGCCGTGCTTTGCAGCACGACCTCCAGGAAGCGGATTTTCTCGTCAGAAAAATCATTTCCGGCGAGGAACAGCAGGATTTTGCGGAAATTCCCCAGGTTGACGCAGTTGTTATCTGTTCCTCGCTCCGTGATCCGCTCGACGGAATCCATTATCTGGAGCTGTTGAAATCCTTCAGACGGGAAGTTCCCATCTTTCTTGTTGCCCAATACGGTTCGGAAGAAAAGGCGGTCGCGGCCCTCCGTTTCGGCGCCACTGATTATTTTTCCGGTTCCCGTCCCTCAGAGGAGCTGGTCCGCAGCATCAAACATCATCTGCATGATGTTGCCTCGGCTTTCGATGTTGCTTCTGCCGAGAAAAGCAAAGTACGGATCGATGAACCTGATTTTGTCGGCGTCAGCCGTGAAATGGAGGGCGTCCGGCAGTATCTTCTCAAAGTGGCGGCTCGGGACAGCACCGTGCTTCTGACCGGAGAAACGGGCACCGGCAAGGAGCTTGCCGCCGATTTCATCCACTGGCACAGCAAACGGCGCAAAAGACCCCTGATTCGCATTAATTCTTCCGCCATGCCGGAACAGTTGGTGGAAAGCGAACTCTTCGGTTACGAAAAAGGCGCCTTTACCGGGGCGGTGACCGCCAAGGCAGGGAAATTCGAGCAGGCAAACGGCGGAATTCTTTTTCTCGATGAAATAGGGGAGATGTCGTCCTTTGCCCAGGCAAAAATTCTGCGTATCCTGGAAAACAGGCGGGTACATCGACTCGGCGGCAGTACCGCGATCGATATTGATGTGCGGGTTATTGCCGCCACCAACCAGAACCTGGAGGATCTGGTCGAGCGCGGACTTTTTCGCAAAGACCTTTTTTTCCGGCTGAATGTGGCCCGGGTGCATCTGCCTCCCCTGCGTGAACGGCGGGAGGACATCCCTGTTCTGTTGTCACGATTTGTTAAGGAATTTAACGCATTGTTCGGGATGCAGCTGAACGGGTTTACGGAGAAGGCCTGGTTTTCCCTGCTGAAATATGATTGGCCCGGCAATATCCGCGAATTGAAAAACATCCTGGAAGCCACCTATATCAACGGCCCGATCGGCACCATCACCTTTGACAGTCTGCCCCGGCCTTTTCGGGAAATATTTTCCATCGGCGGGTTCAAGCCCAAGAGCGAACGGGATCAGGTGCTGTCCGCGCTCTTTGCCGCCAACTGGAATAAAAGCAAGGCTGCCGAAAATCTCAATTGGTCGCGCATGACCCTTTACCGCAAAATGGCCAAGCATCAGATTGTTCAGCACCGCAGTGTGCGGACCCGGCTGGTGGATATCCGGCAGTAATTTTTTGCGCGCTCATGGTTTTTTCCGGCAAACCGGCGGAAGCCAGGCCGCACCAGTGCAATCCTATCTGAAATTCAGGAGACGTTTCGAAGGTCTCTTTCTCCCCGGCTCGTTCCGGCAGGCGGCGCCTTTCCAGGCATGCCGCCGGCCATGGTATTTGCAGCGGAGCCTCTTGTGAAATGTCAAAGAATGTCCAGCGAGGTTCAGGCGAAACATGAAGGCGTTTTTTTTCCTGTGAGAGCGGCATATTTTGCGGGAGAAAGAAGCAAAACAGTATCAATGGAGCCGGGAAAAGCATTTTTACTGACACGATCAGGCAGCTGACAGGGAGGATGAAATGACCAGGCAAAGTCTCAAGCAGCAGGCGGCTGAAAAGCGTATTATTTCCTTGCAGTCCGGCAACCGGATATTCTGGAATGACGCGGGAACCGTTCCCGAGTTCATCATGGGCAGCCTTTCAGCGCCTTCCTCGGAAGGGGTGGAGAATATCGTTTTACGCTTTCTGGCCGATAACCGGGATCTTTTTGCCGTCGATGAAACGTTGAATGAACGGCTTGAAGTCACCTCGGTGGAAGAGGATGCCCAGGGAGGGCACCGACATGTCTGTCTCGCGCAGTTTGTCGGTAATATTGCGGTGCATGAAGGGTCCATCCAGGTTCATATTGACGGCAAGGGGGTGGTGATCGCCTACAAGGACAACCGGCTGGCATCGGCGAATGTGGACTTGAACCCGCGGGTCAGCGGGGCTGAGGCCGTAAGCCGGGCCATGGCAGATATGGATCCGGTCAAAGGCGAAAAAAGAGAAATCGAACTCTGTCTTTACCGTGACAGGAACAAGAACGTTCATCTCGCCTGGCATATCGGCATCGAGGTCGCCGTTGAGCATGGTTTGCGTCATTATTTCCTGGATGCATCCGACAACGCTCTGCTCTATAAATTTTCCGAAAGCAGGGGAGTCATGGCTCGTCGCACCTTTACCGCGGGAAACCAGCAGATTCTGCCCGGCACTCTCGTGCTTGAAAACGAACAGAGCTCAAGCGACCCGGTGGTGCAGGCCGCCCATGACAATGCTCGGGAGGTGTACAATTATTATCACGGCACCTTTGGTCGTGACAGCTTTGACAACAAGGGAGCGCCACTGGTGTCCACCGTCCATTTCGGTCAGGCCTATAATAATGCCTACTGGAACAGTTACCGGAAGCAGATGGTTTACGGCGATGGGGACGGCAACCGTTGGCTGCCGCTGGCCTATGCCCTTGATATCGTTGGTCATGAATTCACCCATGCCGTCACCTCGAATACCGCTCGTTTCGTTTATGCCGAGCAGTCCGGTGCGCTGGACGAGGCGTTTGCCGATTTTTTCGGGGTGATGATCACCAATGACGGCGAGATTAGCGACTGGCAGATGGGAGAGGGTGTGTATACCCCTTTCCGCAGCGGGGACGCCCTGCGCGATCTGTCCGATCCTTCCCGCTTCGGACTGCCCGACCACATGGATGATTTCATCCACCTGCGGCCGGGTGAGCAGCCTGATGCGGATAAAAACGACATGGGCTGGCTTCATTATAACTGCGGTATCCCCAGTAAGGCTGCCTATCTTGCCGTTGCCGGGGGAGAGCATCACGGCATTCGGGTCGAGGGTCTCGGCCGCCGGAAAGTGGAGCAGATTTTTTATCTGGCCATGACCGAGTATCTGCGCAGTTCCACCTTGAGCCGCTGGACCTTTGAGCAGGCGCGCTTTGCCTTGCTGAACGCCTGCCGTCAGTTGTTCGGCGATCAGGGCAAGGAATATGCGGCAATCAAGAACGCCTGGGCCGCGGTCGGGGTTGGTGAGCCGGCCTCCGGCTTCACCCTGGTCGAAAACGAGGTGAGCCCTTCGCTTTCCATTCCGGATAATGATCCCCATGGCGTTGCAAGTTCCATTGGGGTTGATGTTGACGGGATTGTTCGCGAGATAAAGGTCTTTGTCATGATTAATCATTCCTATATCAACGATTTGCGGGTCAGACTGGTGTCACCGGCCGGAGAAGAGGTGGTGCTTCATGACCGGACCGGCGGCGCCGCGGATGACATTATTGAGGAATACAGCCTGATTGGAACCCCGGAGCTTGGTCGCTTTGTCGGTGGTTCGGTGCAGGGGGAATGGCGGATGATCGTTTCCGATCATGCCGCTGCCGATAGCGGCACACTGGTCAGCTGGGGGCTGAATATGGCGGTGGAAAAGCGTGTCCGGCAGTCGCTTTTGCTGGAGAGCGCGGCTGAATTGCCGATTCCGGACAACAATCCGGCCGGAATTTTCGATATTCTGACCATCGAGGAGTCTGGTCGGATCCTGCATCTTGACGTGACGGTTGACATCTCCCATAGCTGGATCGGTGATCTGCTCGTTATCCTGGTCAGCCCGTCAGGCGATGAAATCATCCTGCACAATCGTACCGGGGCAAGCCGGCGTGATATCAAAAAAACGTACGGCACCGGCACCGAGGAATCACTCAGGCCGTTGATCGGGAAAGAACTGCGCGGACAATGGATGTTGAAGGTTGCTGATCTGGCCGGGGCGGATACCGGCATTTTCCATCATTGGCGGATGGAGGCGGCCTATACGGCAGCGGGGTGATGGGAATGAACCGCGGAGTTCGCAGAGATCACAGAGCGAATACCCTTTTAAGATGTTTCTCTGTGATCTCCGTGCCTGCCGTGGGCGGCGTTTAAACAACAAACTGTTTTCAGCTTGCTTTCTGCAGGGCAAAGAACCTGTCTAAAAGTCTGCGGAAGTTGCTCAGTGAATTGAGGTGGCTGTAAACCCAGGCCAATTCCCCTTTTTTGAAAAAATCCATGGCTTTTTCCTGATCCAGATCCAACAGCTTCTGTTCGTTGATCATGTACAAGCCGGTAAGGCGAAAACTTTTGCCGTTTTCCTTGCTGCCGAATTCCGCCTTCATTTCCTGGAGAAGGTCGCAACCCGCCAAGCGCGTGGTGAAATCGTTGGTGTGCTGCATCCGCACATGGTAGTCCTGGATGAGGTTGGTCATATTCTGCAGCACCGGTGCGGGACTGCCGTCTTCATTGAAAAGGGGTTCGCCCTTTTCCGCGTCAAATCCCTTGTATGATTGATCGATGCAGATGTTCAGCTTGTCGGGTTCGTTGCTGGTGGACGGCACAAAAGGATAGCGGCGCACATAGGCCGGGATATAGTTTGCGGTCCATTGTCCCTTGGCGTCGACGAACAGATTCTGCTCGTTCTGCAATCCGACGATGACGGTGGGGATGAATTGTCCCTGGCTGTTTTTGATGAAGGTGATGGGGTATTCTTTCGATGACTCGATGAACTCCACCCCGGCTATCGGAATTGAATTGGTTGCAGCGGCAAAGGAATAATCCGTCACCGGGGTAAATTTGGTGTTTTTGTGTTTTGTGATGTCAAGTCTGACAATTGAATCGTAAAACATCATCTGAGTCATGTTCTCTCCTTGAAAACAACTACTTGGCTAATGATTGAATATAGAGTTCGAGGGATTGCATGGCAACGGTCCCTTCGTTGATCCCTTCGCCCTGCATGGGGCCTTTGATGCACTTGTTGATGATTTCCGCCAGGTGCTGATCGGCGCCCGCTTTTTCCAGCCCCTTGCCGTCTGCATGGCAGGAGTTGCAGCTTTTGTCGTTCTTCGAGGCGCCAAGTCCGGGATTGTTAAAAAGCTGTTTTCCCAACTCCAGGGAAGATTCTTCCGCCTGGGCGGCAAGGGAAAAACAGAGTGCGACGAGCGACAGGGTCAGCAGGGCGGACATTTTTTTCATGATAGCTCCTTGTCTCGATTGCATGGGAAGGCTCCGGCGGACGGAACGACGCCGACAGAGCCGATGAAATGAGATGTTCCGATTTCGGCGAAACTGAAAAAAACTTGTTTTTAAGTATATGGTAAAAGAAGGGAAAAAGGCAAAGTCATTTGTTGAAAATTGCGGAAAAGAACAACTTTTGTTTCGATACAAACGTGAAACGGAATATCTGGGCGGAGAGGGGGGGAGTCGTTGGAGGGGAGACGGCGGAATTTCGCCATCTCCCCCTGATACCGGCATCACAATGAAAACAAATATGCTACTGAATGCGTTTGACGGTGCAGCAATTCGACTCCTGGCAGTCAATCAGCCCGTCGCCGTCGTTATCGAAACCGTCGCCGCAATCCTCCGGAACGTCGGAATCCGGTTCGGAATAAGTGCCGATGTCTCCATCCCGCACCGCAATGACGTAAAAGGGGCTTGATTTCGACAACTGTCCCTGGTAGCCGGTGGAGCAATTGAAAAACCAGGAATAAACGGGCACTCCATTTTCATTCAGGTAAATCCCCCCCCCTCGTCCGACACCCAGTAGATAACCGGCAGCAGGTTTTTGAACGGGAATGTGTTGATCAACCCATACTCGCCGTTTTCTCCCGGCGCGGCAGCTGAATAATTGCCCAGTTGCCGGTGAAAGAGGTAGGCGAGTTCGCTGAAATCTTCCTGTCCCTCCAGGGTAACAGGGTCAATGGTCAGTTCGAGACCGACGAAACCGCGGGCCTCTTCCCAGCTGGTTTGCGGTGCGGCAGGCAGCCGCCAGTCGTCGTAAATCATGCCGTCGTATTTCACCGACAAATTTTCCGCACAGGCCAGGGCGGTCAGGTAGTCGACCGGGCCGTACGCCGCTTCATACCAGGTAATATTTCTTTCCGAGTCATAAACGAGATTCGGGCCCCGACGGATAAGTTCGGCCTGGGCGCTGCCGCCGGAAGCAAACAGGACGATCCCTGTTGCAAGCAAAGCGCTTATTGCTTTTTTGTTCATTTTGTTCACCTCATTGTAAATAGTATTATTTAACTACCGGTTTTTTCAGGGTGTGAAGTCGGCAACGGAGAGCCGCGTGTAATTTGAGCAAATATCATGCCTTGATTTAGGTAAGATTCATTCTGTCATAATGCTCGAGATATCGGCCTGTTGGCAGCTGAATGACACAATGTAGCGGCGAGGGTAAGGTCGACAGGTCACCAGAATCCAGCACGTGGAGTGAACAGTATCTGGGGATGGGAAAGGAATTTGATTGATGGTGACGCGAAATGATAATTTCACTCTAATTATTCACTCTCATCAATTGACTTGAGTTGGAGGAAGAAATACCGTATTTTAAAGTTTAGTGCCATGGCTCATCTGTCGCTGAACAAGCTGTTTCCGGTTCCCGCAAGCAACACGCCGACTTAATCCGGTTGTCGGGTTTTTAGCAGCGGGGAAGCGATTTATGCGAGTCCGCCAAAGTTGAGGAGATTTTATAATCACATATGCGATGCGCAACCTGTCACAATAAAATTGAAACGGATAAGAAGATATATTTCCGCGATGAATGTCCCCATTGCGGCGCTGATCTGCACATCTGCAAGAATTGTTTTTTTTATGATCTCAATGCGGAAAATGATTGTCGGGAGTCGAGCGCCGAGCTGGTGATCGACAAGGACCTGGCGAATTTTTGCGAGTATTTTCGTCCGGCGGATGACGATCAAGCAGGGGGGGCTGGTGGTGCGGATGACGTAAAAAAACAGCTTGAGGCCCTGTTTAAAAGGAAAATGTAAGCAGACGTTTTTTTAGATTGCATGCAAAATCGCCTCGTTGATTACATCCTCGATGCGGTCGACAAAGATGAATTCCATTTCTTTCCGGACATGATCCGGCAGGTCGCGCAGATCTTTTTCGTTTTCCCTGGGCAGGATGACGCGCAAGATTTTTGCTCTTCGTGCGGCAAGCACCTTTTCCTTGATGCCTCCCACCGGCAGAACCAGGCCGCACAGGGTGATTTCTCCGGTCATGGCCGTGTCGTGCCTGATCGGAATTCCACTGTAAAGCGAGGCCAGGGCAACCGCCATGGTCACTCCAGCCGAGGGGCCGTCCTTGGGGATTGCCCCGGCCGGCACATGGATGTGAACCGCGCCTTGTTTCTTTTTGATGCCGATTTCTTCGCCGTGGGCCAATACATAGCTGTTGGCTGTTGTGGCTGATTCCTTCATCACCTCGCCGAGATGTCCTGTCAAGGTGAACTTTTCTCCATCCGGCAGTTGGATCGCCTCAATGTAAAGCACGTCGCCGCCCGACTCGGTCCAGGCAAGACCGGTAGCCACACCGGGGGGCAGCTGCCGGCGCAATTTTTCCAGGAAGAAACGTTCCGGTCCCAGCATCTGCGGCAGATCATCCGGTCCGACAATAAAAGGTTCGTCATGCCCTTCGGCAAAGTGAATCGCCGCCTTGCGGGCCAGCCGTCCCAGCATCCGTTCAAGTTCACGTACCCCCGCTTCACGGGTATAACGCTGAATGACCGCAATCAGGGTGTCGTCATTGACAAAAAATTGGTCTTTTTTGAGTCCCGCCTCTTGCCGTTGCCTGGGGAAAAGATAGTGGTGGGCGATTTCCATTTTTTCTTCGTCGCTGTAGCCGGAGAGCCGCAGTGTTTCCATGCGGTCGAGCAACGGTTTCGGAACCGTGTCCAGGGAATTTGCCGTGGTGATGAAAAAAACCTTGGAAAGATCAAATGGCAGCTCCAGATAATTGTCCCGGAAGGCGCAGTTTTGGGCCGGATCAAGAATTTCCATCAGGGCCGCGGCGGGGTCTCCCCGGAAATCGCGGCCGAGTTTATCAATCTCGTCAAGCATGATGAGCGGGTTGGCGGACCCCGAACGGCGCACCGCCTCGATGATCCGGCCGGGCATCGCCCCGATATAGGTGCGACGATGGCCGCGCAGCTCCGCTTCATCATGCATGCCGCCCAAACTGAAACGTTCAAATTTTCTGCCCAGGGCGCGGGCAATGGATTGACCCAGTGATGTTTTTCCCACCCCCGGCGGCCCGACAAAACAGAGGATGGGCGCCTTGGCCGACGGATTGAGTTTCATAACGGCAAGCTGTTCAATAATGCGTTCTTTGACCTCCTGAAGGCCGAAATGGTCTTCATCGAGCACTTGTCGGGCATTGGCGAGGCTGAGGTTGTCAGTGGTTGTCTTGCGCCAGGGCAGTTCCAGCACCAGTTCAAGATGGGCACGGGCGACCTGGTATTCGGGGGAGGAGTTGGGAATCTGTTGCAGGCGGGACAGTTCGCGCCGGACTTCGTCCTGGATGGTGTCGGGTAATTTCGCTTCTTCCAGCTTTTTTCGCAGATCGGCAAGTTCCGCTTCTGCCGGGCTTTTTTCCCCCAGTTCCTGTTGAATGGCCTGCAGCTGCTGCCGCAGAATGTATTTTTTCTGCTCCCTGGTCATTTCCGACTGGGCTTCATCGGCTATTTTCTTGCGAATTCGCAGGATCTGGATTTCATGATGCAGGTGGCCGCGGAGGATAGTCATGGCCGCGACGGAACCGGGAGCCTCGAGCAGGTTTTGGGCCTTTGTCACGTCCAGGGAAAGCAGTTGCCCCAGCGGATAGACTAGTTTCATGAAGTCTTCCCCCGGAACGACAAACCGGGGCACGTTCAGCTCGACCTCCGGATGGCCCAGGGAAAAATATTTGGCGGTGAGATCCAGAATCTCGCGTTGCAGGGCCTCTGCCTCGACACCCTGGTCAACCGGCATGGGCATCGCCCTGAAACGGGCCTTGAGGAATGATTTTGCCGGTTCGATTTCCGCCACCTGGATTCGTTCCGTGCCCTGGATGACGATCTGGGTCATGGATTCGAAACGGCCGATCAACTGGATGACCGTTGCCGAGCCGATGTGGTAAAGGTCGTCGATTTTCGGGTCTTCGACGGTTGGATCCTTCTGGGCGAGAACCGCCACCATCTTGTTGCCGCTCGCCAGGGCCTCTTCGACCGCGGCCAGGGAGGCCGGACGATTGATTGAAATCGGCAGGGCGACATGGGGGAAGACAACGGAGCTTTTCAGGGGGAGTATCGGCAGGGTGTAGGTGCGGGTCGAATTGATCATGGAAAGGGATGTCGTCAAATGGGTTGACGGAAAAATGAAGTCCGTGATTTATGCTCCGCCGAGCCTTCGTATCTGGGTTTCCATTTCCTTGATCTTCTGACCGCAGGACTGCATGCGTTTTGTCAGGGTGTTGAGGATGAGCCGCAACCAGGGCGGGATCTCGTCCATCTCGTCTTTCACCCTGTCGTAATTCAAGATATACATTTCCACCCGGGTCTTGGCGGTTATGGTTGCGGTGCGCGGGGAACCGGAAAGGAAGGATATCTCTCCCAGTATTTCCGGGGGGGTGATGTGCGTAACCACCACTTTTTGCTGATCGTCCGTGAATGAGACCTCTATCGTGCCTTCGGAAAGAACGTAAAGATCCCTGTTCTGTTCCCCTTCCCGGATGATGATCTCGCCGGGCTGATAAATCCTGCTTTGCTTGAAAAAATCATAAATGGTTGTCATGGCAACATCCTCTCCAGGGAAATTTCATTGCTGTTGCTTCAATGATGCTTCATTCCGGGAAGGATTGTCAAGAAAAGGGTTCGGGGAGAGTTGCGGGAAAGGGGAGATCCCTTGAAATGAAGGGTGCGGCGCGGTCGATTACGCCGGAGTGGGGACTTAGCCCTCATCCTCCTCCAAACCGTATTTTTTCAGCTTGCGCCAAAGGGAAACGCGGTCGATGCCGAGCATTTTGGCGGCCACGGTCTTGTTGCCCGCCGTTTCCTGCAACACCCAGCGGATATAGGATTGTTCCTGCTCCTCCAGGGTAGGGATGTCGCCGCCCTCTTTTCTGCGAAAGGTTTTCAGCGCCATGCCGCGCAGATCCTCCGGCAGGTGGGAGGCCTGGATAACGGGTTCGTTGGTCAAGGCCACACCTCGTTCAATGATGTTTTCCAGTTCGCGGATATTGCCCGGGAAATCATATTTCATCAGAATGTCCAGCACCTCCCTGGACACGCTTTCGACGTTCTTGCCGGTCAAGGTGGAATATTTTTTCAGAAAGTGGCTGACCAGCAGGGGAATGTCGTCTTTCCTGTCCACCAGGGGAGGGAGGGTAAGGGAGACGACATTGATCCTGAAATAAAGGTCATGGCGGAAATGGCCGGCATGCACCTCTTCCTGCAGGTTTCGATTGGTGGCGGAGATAAAGCGGACGTTGATTTTGACCGGCGTGGTGGAGCCGACGCGCAGAACCTCTTTTTCCTGCAGGACCCGCAACAGTTTCACCTGCATGGTGAGTGACATCTCCGTCACCTCATCAAGAAAAAGGGTGCCGCCGTTCGCCATTTCGATCAGCCCTTTTTTCAATGAATTCGCGCCGGTAAATGCCCCTTTTTCGTGGCCGAAAAGCTCGTTGGTCAGCAGTTCTTCGCTGAAGGCGCCGCAGTTGATCGACAACAGCGGCTCGTTTTTCCGGTGGCTGGCTGAATGGATAAGTCGGGCGATGAGCTCCTTGCCTGTGCCCGACTCGCCGCAGATCACCACGTTGCTGTCCGTTCCGGCAACCTGTTCCGCGGTGCGGAGCAACTTCAGCATCTGCGGATTGTTGGCGACCAGGCGGTTTTCACCCTGAAAGACCTTGAGATGTTCCCGCAGCTTCCTGTTTTCCTGCTTCAATCCGGATTTTTCCAGGGCCTCATGCACGACCTTGCGGACCTCGTCAAGTTTGTAGGGCTTGGCGATATAATGAAATGCTCCTGCCTTCATGGCCTCGATGGCCGTATCCACCGTGGCATAGCCGGTGATCATCAAAACCTCGATGTCGGGGTGGGTTTCCTTGGCCTTGGCCAGGACTTCCATGCCGTCGACTTTCTCCATCCGCAGATCGGTGATGACCAGGTCGTATTCGTGCTTGTCCAGCAAGCGGAGGGCATCGGGCCCTTTTGTGCAGCCGGTAACGTCATAGCCTTCTTTTTTCAGGATATAGACCAGGTTGGTCAGGGCGACTTCCTCGTCATCAACCACCAGAAGCCGTTTTGGTTCTTGGTTCATCTTTCTTCTCCGTTGCTTTCATCCTTGAGCCAGATGATAAACGCTGCTCCCGCACCCGGACTGCTTTCAATCCTCAATTCTCCGCCATGGGACTCAATAATGTCATGGACAACATAAAGTCCGAGGCCGGAACCCTTTCCCACATCCTTGGTGGTGAAAAAAGGTTCTAGGATTTTTTCCCGCATATCCTCGGGGATACCCGGTCCGTCGTCCTCCACCATGATTTCAACCACATTGCCGTTTTCGGATTGTGATTTCTGGGCGGTCAGCCAGATATGACCCGAGTTTTCCAGGGCATCGCTTGCGTTTTTTATGAGATTCAGAAAAACCTGCTGCATCCGCTGTTTGTCGACATTGACCGTGATGTCGTCAGGAATATCAATGACAATTTCCACGCCTTTGCCGACCTGACTTTTGATCAGGCGCATGGTTTCATCCATGAGCAGCCTGAGATTGATGTTTTCCTTGTGAAATTCCTTTACCCTGGAAAATTCCAGCAGCGTGCGAACGATGTCCCGGGCCTTGTCGGTCTGGGCGTCGATCTGCCGCAGGAGGTTTTTCTTGAAGTCCAGATCCCCCTCCTCGATCTCTTCGCTCAGGATCTGGGCGGAGGTGGAGATGTTGGACAAGGGGTTGTTCAGTTCATGCGCCACACCGGCCAACAGGGTCCCGAGGGCGGCCAGTTTTTCCGACTGAACGAGCTGGCGCTGGCGAATCTGCAATTCCCTGTTCATCCGCTGAAAGGCGCGCAGCAGCACGCTGATTTCTTCTTCCGCATTCGTGTATGGCGGGTCAATCATTTCGCCCTGGGAGATTTTTCTGGTGTAGCCCTCCAGCAGTCGCAGGGATGTGACCAGCTTTTTGCCCAGAATGATTGCCATGATGGTGGCCAGGGCGATTGAGCCGATGGCGGAAAAAACCTGAATGGAACGGGTTGTCTGCAACAGGTTTCGGATGGAAGCCCGTTCGCCCAGGACGGTCTGCTCGGCAAAATCGGTCAGTTTCTTGCCGTTGAGTCGTACCACGTCCTGCAGCGAGTTGTACAGTTTCCCGTCCTGGGTCTGCGAGTCTAACCTTTCCAGGTTCACCAGGCCATCCTTGTAGCATGCCAGAGCGCGGAATATGGAGTGCACCTGGGAGGCGGGGGCGAGACGGTTCAGTTCCGCGTCATGAGAGTGCAGTTGATCCTGAAGGGTTTGCCAGTAATAGAGGGCATCCTCAAAATCTTTCTTCTGCCGGTAGAGAAAGTAGTTCTTTTCATAGCGACGCAGTTCCAGGGTCGTCCTGAGGATATCGTCGATGATCTCAACCACCGCGACCTTGTGTTCCACCTGCAGCACTATCTGGTACATCATGAACGCGGTGAAGCTGACGAGAAACAGGATCAGGCCCGACCCGTACACAACCTTTCGTCTGATGCTCAACACCGCAGTCTGCATTTTTTTCTCGCGTATATTTTTACTTTGTTTTGCCTATAATACACCATTTGTTGCGATACGCAACGTTATGTTCGTTTTCGCAACATTTTTTGTTTTCTTTTATGAAATCGGATTGTTGCGGGGGAGAGGTGGAAGCCGCGTTGCAAAAGGCAACGTTTATGGTTTTGGGAGAAATAGAGATAACTCACTGAAAATAAACGATTTTATGTGTTGGCATGGCTGTTGCTTATATGCCGCATCAAACGCGCGTAACCGGAAGAACATATTCAAGCGTAAAAAATTTATTTGAGAGAGATGCAAAAATGGCAAACATCTTCAAGGTATTGCAGGATTCCATGGCTGCTGCCGCCTTTGCCGAAGCAAACGAGCCGGAAAGCGCACGGGAATTTCTCCGGGCCGGAAAGAATGCCCATAAAAAAATTCTGCTCGGCACGGATGAAATACAGCTGACGCCCAAAGCCGTTACCTATGCGTTGAGCATGTGCGAACGCCTGGGAACAGGGCTGGAAATCATCCAGGTGTTTCCTGCCGCAACCCTGCAGGACCTGGCCGTAGCCCATGATGATGATTCCCTGAGTTTGCAGGAAATGAAGCAGGGGTTTGCCAAACGGGGAATTCTTTATGAATTCTTTTTCGGTAAATCAAGCCTTGACGAGGAAATTATCCGGCATACCGCAACACGGCGGGACATCATGCTCTTTATTTTCAAGATGTCCGAACGGAAGGAAAATCTGCGGAAAACGGAAAAGGATCTTGTCAGGCGGTTTCAATGCCCGGTGGTGATCCTGGAAGATCCGTTACCGGCATAAATCGTTGTAACACGAGCACCATAAGGTCATAACTTTTAAGAAACTGAGGAGAGTTGAGAGAAATGCAAAACAAAAAGTCACATAAACCCATTTTACCGACCATAATTCTTGGAGCGATATCGCTGACGGCCTATATCCTGGTTTTCAGAAATGAAAAGCTGGTAATGGATACCTTTACCATGGGAGGCTGGTACACGGCGTTTCCGCTTTTGACCGCGTTGTTCTTTTCCTTTGTCCACGGCGCCTTTGCCAGCAATCTGCTGAGCTCCCTGGGTCTGGAAGCAAAGAAACACTGATTTTCCGCACTGACTTACGAAGTCATTACTTTTGAGGAGAGCAATAAATACAATGAAAAAATTACTGATTATACTGTTTACAACCCTTTTCATGCTGCCGCTGGGATCCGCGGTTTTTGCCGCCGGCGGCGCGGGCCCTTCCAAGGATCTGCTCAAGGGTGTGTTCCTCCAGGTCGACGACGTCAATCATACCGCCCTTTTTAAGCGTGACGGAACGGACCAGACGATGACTCTTGTCCTGCAACCTGAAATGAAGGCAAAGGACCTGCCGCTTGATGAGAAATTCATGGTTAATCTTGACAAACATGCCGGTGAAGGCGTTGTCAAGGACGTCTCCCGCATGTTTCTTGACATGACGCCGAAAAATCTTCTGGCGCTGATCGCGGTCGGTCTGATCGGCGGCCTGCTGAGCGGCTTTATCGGTTCCGGCGGCGCCTTTGTTCTCACTCCGGCCATGATGAGCCTTGGCGTGCCGGGCGCTGTCGCTGTTGCCAGCAACATGTGCCACAAGTTCCCCAAGGCCATGGTGGGCACCTATAAACGCTGGAAATACGGCCAGGTTGATCTGAAGCTTGCCTTCACCATGGCTGTTACCGCCATTATCGGCGTGCAGATCGGCATCAAGGTGCAGAAGGCCATTCTCCATGCCTGGGGTAATGCCGGATCAAACCTCTACGTCAGCGCGGTTTTCGTCGTCGTCCTGGTGGTGGTCGGCGGTTACGTTGCCTATGACGCCATGAAGCTTGCCAAGGGCAAGGACGGCGATGAAAGTGGTCATCAGACCTCAAAGCTTGCCCTGCGTCTGCAGAAAATCAACCTGCCGCCGATGATGCATTTCAAGGTGGCCAAGGTGCGGATTTCCGCCTGGATTACCATTCCGGTCGGTTTGTGCACCGGTTTGCTCGCTGCCACAATCGCCGTCGGCGGCTTTGTCGGCGTGCCCGGCATGATCTATGTCATCGGTGCCTCCGCCATGGTGGCCAGTGCAACCGAGCTCGGTATCGCCTTTGTCATGGGCGCCTGGGGTTCCTTGCAGTGGGGTCTTTCCGGCTTGATCGACATCCGGCTTTCCCTGCTGCTTCTTTCCGCATCGCTGATCGGCGTGCAGCTTGGAGCGCTCGGTACCACCTATGTCAAGGACTACATCATCAAGATCGTCATGGCTTCGGTCATGCTGATTGTTGCCGTCAGCCGCGGCGTGCTCGTTCCCGGGTATCTGGCTGATGTCGGTATGCGCGCCCCGCTTGATCCCGCCATGGCGAGGTTCTTGGAGCAGGTCAGCTTCTGGTCGCTGCTTGCTGCTTTGTTGTCATCCGGCCTTATCATCACCGCCGCCATGATCAGCGGCATGAGCAAGGCGAAAAAGGACGAATTGGAGCTTGCACGACAAGAGGTACATAATGGCTAAATACAGGAAGATACTTGTTGCCTATGACGGCTCTGACTCTTCCCGGAACACCCTGCGCCAGGCCTGCCGCCTGGCGCGGCTGGACAGAAGCTGGATTAAGGTTCTTGCAGTAGTACCTTCCTATAGCGGCGATCTTGAACTGATCGGCGTGAGTAATATAAAAGAAACCATGCTGGGGCCCGGCCAGAAGCTGCTGGCCGAGGCCAAGGAGATTGCCGCGGATGAGGATGTTCATATCCTCACCAATCTGGAACAGGGTGAACCGTACGAGAGGATCGTCACCGTGGCCGAAGACGAAGGATGCGACCTCATTGTCATGGGGCGCAGGGGACGAAGCCACATCGAGCGGGATCTGATCGGCGGCGTTACCGCACGGGTCATCGGGCATACCCCGAAAGATGTTCTGGTTATTCCGAGTCAGTCACGTATCAGTTGGGAAAAAATTCTGCTGGCTACGGACGGTTCGTCATACAGTGCGGCGGCGGAAGATCTGGCGTTCGCCTTGGCCAAGGAAAGGAACTCGGTGCTTTGCGCGGTTTCTGTGGCGTATACCAATGACGAGTTTTCCGCCCTGGCTCCGGAAGCAGCCAAGGAACTTGCCGACAAGGCGGCTGAGCGGCTGGCCGAGATCAAAAAACGCGGTGAAGTCGAAGGCGTGCCCGTCACGACCTACGTAAAAGAAGGTGAGCCTTTTGAGGCCATAACCCAGGTGGCCCTTGATACACAAGCCACCGTCATCGTCATGGGATCACACGGTCGGAAAGGGTTGACCCGGTTGCTCATGGGCAGTGTCACCGAACATGTCGTCGGTCTGTCCCCCTGTCCCGTGCTGGTCAGTCATCTGAAATAAAGTGACCGTCTTTTGAAAAGAGATTATTGAAGTTTCCCAGGACTCCCACCCTGGGGAAGTACCTCTAACCCTAAGAGGCCCAGGGGGGCTGCCGATTCGGCAGCCCCCCTTTTTGTTTGCCCGGCATGGCGACTGCCTCTTTCCGCTACACCATTGTTGTGTCACCCTGCCACAGAACTGCGGCGGTTGAACACTGTGTATACGATGTGTAACCTGACAAATTGTCGCACCCTGCATGCTCGCGCGGCATTTGCAATTATCCGGAAGGAATCAATGCTGGTGATTTCTCTGCAACTCCTGGGGGAAAAGATAAGGATGATGGGATTTGCGAGGAGTAATATCCTGTTTTTTCAGCAAGTTACCCGCACCATTTTTTGGCCGGTGAACGCGGAAGTCAGTTGCGGACCTTTCGAGTCAGGCAGATTGAAAAATCTTTATCATCGAGCCCGAGAAACATCAGCTTTTCCACAACCCTTGGCACGACTGGTGCTGTTCACTAATACAGATGAAAGGTCGACAATCCGATAAAAGGAGGATCGCCATGAAATCAAGTGCAAAAACCGCAGCAAACGCAATCCGCGCGCAGCAAAAAAACGTCCGGCGGCATGGCCGAAGCCGTGGGAAAGTTTCTCGTGTTTCACCACTCCACAAACGGCACAGGGCAGCAGCCTTGGTCTGATCGGCTCCAGCCGCGACACGTCGCCATCGGCGTGACCACGGCTGGATTTCACTGGTTTCCGGTTTTATAATCACGATAATGACACGTTGATATTCAAGTGTGAAAAAATATGGGTAAGTGCCTGACGTCAGAGTGTAGCGACTAGCTGTATAATTTTACAAGAATGTGACTTTCATTGGTTCAAAATGACAATTGATAACATGATGTAATATCTGGAAGTTATCGTAAAATTATTAGTCAGATCCGTACCCGCAGAAAAGAGTATGCAGATGGGAGAACGATCATGACTTCAGAAATATCAAGTAAGAGAATGGTCATTTTTTTCTTGAGCATGTCGGCAATCGGGGGGATGTTCGGCTGGATTTTTGCTATGCTGGTCAGCGGTCTTGCCGCAGCAAACTGGCAGGTCTCTGAAATGATCCGACATTTTTTTTCCACCATGGGCTACCTCAGGGAATACGAGAATTTGCGCGAGATTCTCGTTGTTTTTTATTCCCATATCAGGGAGCATGAGTACCTCATCGTCGCTGTCGCCTTTGTTGCCGTTTTGCCGATTTATTCTAAATATCTGAATTCGAAAGAGGTTCCTGCCGCAGAGGAATAACCGTCCACCCAATATACGTGCATATGCCGCACTCCTTTTCTTTTTGCGAGGTGCGGCATATGCCGATGGATCGGGGCTTGCCGTATTCGGTGAGCCCCCTTTTTGTTTGCTGTGTCGGTGAATTTGTGTAAAGATTTTTCGTATTATCGTTGGTATCATGTACAATAGTGTATTGCAGAAAGAGCTTAATTTGAAATCAGCGGTCAGCCGGTCGTATCTGTTCCGCTTTCGCCATGAAGCAATGGGAATCGGGGAAGGGGGAAGCCGCAAGGCATGAACCCATCTTTTTCCATGAGTGCCTGTTGTTTCAAGTCTTTGTTGGATAATATCTCGTTTTTATAGTTTCTGTTGTTCCGGCGGAACACCGCGGGGATGAGGGCTTTTTTACTTGATTTAACGAAGGAGGGAGGGAAACGGTGTCAAAAACTGCGTATATTCTAACACTGATGGCCGGTCTGGCGGCAGGATTGCCGGGTGTCGTTCTGGCCGCGGCCGGGGGTGGTCATGTTGAAAGCCTTAATCTCACGGCGCACTGGGTGGGGTATGCCGCCTTGTTCATTTTCGTCTTGGCATACGGACTCGTCATGGGCGAGGAGTTTACCCACCTGCGTAAATCAAAGCCGGTTCTGCTTGCCGCCGGACTCATCTGGGGTATGATCGCTTATGTCTATGCCGGACAGGGGATGAACCACGCGGCGGAAGTTGCCGTTCGCCACAATATCCTTGAATACGCCGAACTCCTTCTCTTTTTGCTGGTTGCCATGACCTACATCAATGCCATGGAGGAACGGCTGGTCTTTGAAACGCTGCGGGTCAAGCTGGTCTGCGCCGGATTTTCCTTCCGCAAGCTCTTCTGGATCACCGGCGTGCTTGCCTTTTTCATCTCACCCATCGCCGACAACCTGACCACCGCCCTTCTCATGTGCGCCGTGGTCCTGGCCATCGGCAAGGACAACGCCAAATTCGTCGGACTTGCCTGTATCAATATTGTTGTCGCCGCCAATGCCGGCGGCGCCTTCAGTCCGTTCGGCGACATCACCACCCTGATGGTCTGGCAGAAGGGGATTGTCGATTTCTGGACCTTTTTCAACCTCTTTATTCCCTCGGTGGTCAACTGGCTGGTGCCGGCCGTTTTCATGGTATTCGCCGTGCCGAAAGTGAATCCTACCGCGTGCCAGGTGGATATCAAGATGAAGCGGGGCGGTTTCGTTGTCGTCGGCCTGTTCATCCTCACCATCTGCACGGCGGTAAGTTTTCATAATTTTCTTCATCTGCCCCCCATGCTCGGCATGATGACCGGACTCGCCTATCTGAAATTTTATGGTTTTTATCTCAAGAAAACACACAAAAAAGCGGGAGAATCCCCGAAAAGAAGACGAGGCGAGGTGGATGAGCAGCTCGGCGATACGGTGGCCTTTGATATTTTTCGCAGCATTGCCCGGTCCGAGTGGGACACCCTCATGTTTTTTTACGGGGTTATTCTCTGTGTCGGCGGCCTTGGCTTCATCGGTTACCTGGCCATGGCCTCGCATACCATGTACACCGGCTGGGGGGCAACTTACGCCAATATCATGGTCGGCATTCTTTCCGCTGTCGTCGACAATATTCCGGTGATGTTCGCGGTGCTCACCATGAATCCGGAGATGAGCCAAGGGCAATGGCTGCTGGTGACACTTACCGCCGGTGTCGGCGGCAGCATGCTTTCCATCGGTTCGGCCGCCGGGGTCGGCCTCATGGGTCAGGCGCGCGGCATGTACACCTTTTTCGGACATCTGAAATGGACGCCGGTCATTGCCCTGGGCTATGCGGCCGGCATCTTCGTTCATTTTATCATCAATGCCGACTTGTTTTGATCCACTCTTGTCGCCGGCGTGAAACCGGGGTTGCGGAAAAACCCGCAACCCCGGTTTTTTTACGTGCCCTTTTTCTCAACCTTGATCATTGACGGCTGCCAATGCGCAAACGGGCAAGTCCCTTTGTTAGAGGCAGACCTTGTTTTTGATGCATCCCGGATCAGCACAGTCAATCATGCCGTCACCGTCGTTATCAATGCCGTCGGAGCAGGTTGTTGTTTTCCCTTCGGCACCGCATGGCAGGATGCCGGCGCAATCACTATCCGCGCAGTCCGTCGATCCGTCCGCGTCGTCATCAAGACCATCGCTGCAGATCGTTTCCGTTTGAGGAGAACCCTGACAGTCAGGGTCCGCCAGGTCAATCAGTCCGTCCAGATCATTATCCAGCCCATCATCGCATATTTCCGGCACGGGACATACGGCCGCGCAATCGGCATCGGCGCAGTCGGTCAGTCCGTCACCGTCATTGTCCACGCCATCGTCGCATGTTTCCAGGACCCGGTCATACATGGGGTCGATCATGCCGTTTGCGTCCAGGTCGGGGTAGTCAAGCGCGGCATAACTCAGATACTTATTTCCGGGAGTGACGTTGCCGTTGTATTCTTCACTGGTATAATGGCAGGCAAAACATGCCTCGGCCGTATACCCGTATTGCTGGTAATGGCGTGGCTCATGGTGATAAATGATGCGACTTCCCCGAAAAATGAGGAATTCTGGTCCATGTTCACCGGTACCCACATGCCGAAGAAATTTCCTGACCACATGAAGGAACCTGCCTGTTCGATATCCGTCTCAGGAGGAAAGTAGCCCATGTCAAGAGCCATGCGTCCCATGCCGTTGTTAATTGCCTTTGCCACGCCGGGATAGGTTGCGGCGCTTTGCGGACCAGGTACGGGATTGCCGATGACATTTCCTGCTTGTTCAAGATAAACGACTCTGTTGAACTGCAGCATCATCGGGAAATTGTTGAGCATGATGGCCATGTCCGGCCTGGCGCCGAAGTAATCGGTCGGTGTCGGATAGGCTGCGGAAACAAATCCCAATTGCAAAAATTTCGCCCAGTTTTGTTCGAAAAAATATTTCATGGAACTTGGCCATGTGCCATTGACCTGATCAAAATTTGGATCTGATTGCGGGCCAGGCAGCCAGGCGGCGTCAAAAAGCATGCCGCTGACAAAAGGCTTGAACGAAAAGAGTCGGGAATTGCCTCCCGCGCTTCGTCTGTCTGCATAAGCCCCGAAAGGCTGGGCCAGCATGGACGCGCCGCCGTTAAACCATCGTATTTCCGGCCGGCCATTTGTTTCCGGATGATATTCCGTATAGGCATCCCAGAATCCGGGGTATTCCATTCCCTGGGTTGTGGGCGGCGTCGTATCCCACGCCCCGGTGGCAGGATTGAGTGTATATGGAGCCCAGCCGCGGCGGAAAATGTTGCGGGGGGTGACTTCCATCTGGTGAATGTGGCAGGTTTCACAAGTCACATTGGCGACATGCTTGTTCAGATCTGCCGCGAAGTTCAAGCTGTGAGGCGTGGTGGCGCTGTGACAGTTGGTGCAGGCGACTTCGACGGATGGCAGGTCATTGGCCATGCCGTCTGTCACATAGTTGCCCCTGGCAATTTTATGTTGGCTTACCTGATGGCATGTGGTGCAGAGAAGCGCCTTGTTTGCATGAACATCGGTAGCCGGCGTGTAGGGAGTAGCCCGCTTGTAACCACTCAGGCCATGTTCATGACAACGCAGACAGGCCTCGACGGTAACCGGCTTGCCGACGGACTGAGCGGTTTTCAGGGAACGGTCCTGGGTCCAGATCTTGCTGCCGTCGGCAAGCGTCGTGACATGGCGCTCCTGGATATCGTTATTTTCGCCATACAGGTCAATATTTTCCTGATGGGTCCATTCATCGCCGTAAACCAGGGCATGACAGCGCAGGCAGTCAAGATCCGGTAATGCCTCGGTCGGGGTCATGTACTGCATCGGCGGTTTATAGGCTATATGGCAGTTGCCGCAGCCATCGTCCCGGGTGGTGATTCCATCTTCAGGCGAAACAGCGGTGCCGGCCCAGTTATTTGCCATGAGTGTGGTGCCGGGCAGGCCGCAGGCCCGGTCAAGCATGCCGTGGCTGCCCCCTCCCGGATAATCCATGGTCGGATTGGCAGTCCTGGCGGAAAAATGTACCGAGGTGAAGATTTCGTCGGCAATGGAAGCGGGATGACATGCCAGACATGTCTCAGGCCCGGAATATTGCTGGATTTTATCCCCGTGGGGAAGTGGTGGCGGTGGTACGGGTTTCGCCGCTTGGGCATGGCTTGAAAAGAGAAACAGCATACAGGCGGAAGTCAGCAAAATATTTTTTTTCTTCATTTTCACTCAACCCTCCTAAGGTTGTGATTGTGGCGCAAAGATCCAGCAGTCTGCGGAACAGACCACTTGAGTGAATCACTTGCGAAGGTCCATTCGTAATCATTTTTCCCATACGGACAAAGACTGTTTTTCAGCCCTGAATCATACGAGTTTTTGGTTTAGCTGCAACGGCGTTTGCCGTTACAAAAACGTGGACACTTGCTTCCCGGGAAGTGAAAAAAATATATGCAGCTGACATATAGCAGGCTGTATTGAGTAAGTTGGGTGCCATAACTATTGAAAATAATAGGTAATATTGAAGATAACTACCCAATGTGGCATTGGGTATGAATTGTCAATTTGCGTGATAGGCCCTAGAGGAATGAGGAGTCATTCATTTCGGAAAATATGGGAAATCTGAATTGTAATTTGATTCCGTAATGAGAATGTTAATGATACGTTTTCGGAACTGACTCCGCACTCACCAGTTTCTGGTCACCAGCTGGTCAGAAACTGGTGAGTGCGGAGCGGCGGGATGAAAAAAATACGGCGGCAGCGCAGGAAATATTGCTCCACTTTGTGAACTACTCGCCGATGATCTTCACCAGTACCCGCTTCCGCCGGCGGCCGTCGAATTCGCCGTAAAAGATGCGTTCCCAGGTGCCGAAATGCAGTTTGCCCTCGGTCACCGCCACCACCACCTCGCGTCCCATCACCTGGCGTTTGAGGTGGGCATCGGCGTTGTCCTCGTACCCGTTGTGGCGGTACTGGGAAATCGGTTCATGCGGGGCCAGTTTTTCCAGCCACACCTCGTAGTCGTGGTGCAGCCCTGATTCGTCGTCGTTAATGAAGACAGAGGCGGTGATGTGCATGGCGTTACAGAGCAGCAGCCCTTCTTTGATGCCGCTTTCCGCCAGGCATTTTTCCACCTGCGGCGTGATGTTGATAAATGCCCTCCTGCCGGGGACCTCGAACCATAATTCCTTGTGGTAGCTCTTCATAAAAATTTCTCCTGGAAAAGATCTTTTGACTGATGGTGTATCATATCATTCATGGATGATCCCCGCAATCCGGCAGCCGCCCGACAAACTCTTTTGGGTTTGCCCGTTTTTTTGCTATACTTGAAGACAGTATTGTCCACCATGGCAGGTCAATTGTATTTTCCATTTGTTTCGGGAAATGCTCTTTCATTTTTTTCTCGGGAGCATGATGTATGAAAGCCAGACTCGGTCTTTTAATGGCGCTGCTTTTAGGGGTGATCATCTTCACCCTGCAGAATACGGAAACGATGAACATCCGTTTTTTCTTCTGGCAGCTTTCTCTTTCCCGCGCGCTTCTTCTCTTTCTCGTTTTCGGCATCGGCATCCTGATCGGTTACCTGCTGGCAACCTTTCAGATCGGCAGAAGCACCGGCAAGAAACTTGATTTGTCCGGCGTGTCAAATAGCGATCGGAGATAACAATGGATCTATCCCCGCTTTTCAGCCCCGGATCGCTTGCCGTAATCGGCGTTTCAGCAAGTAATGACCGGCATCCGGCCAACGTCATCTTTTCCAAGAACCTGCTCCGATATCCTGTCGCCACCTACGCGGTCAATACGAAAGGAGGGACGCTGGACGGCGAAACGGTTTACCCGTCCGTTTCGGCGATTCCGGCCAAGGTCGATCTTGCCGTTATCGCGGTGCGGGCTGAATATGTCCCCGCCATTCTTGCCGATTGCATCGAGGCCGGGGTGGGCAGCGCCATCATCATCTCCGGCGGCTTTGCCGAGTCAGGACGGCATGATCTGCAACAACAACTGATTGATATGGCAATCAAGGCCGATTTCCCCTTTGTCGGGCCGAACTGCCTGGGGATTTACTGTCCCGGACAGGTTGATACGTTTTTCCTGCCGGTCGAGCGCATGGTGCAGCCGCTTGCCGGCGACGTTGCCGTTGTCAGTCAGAGCGGCGGCGTTCTTGTTGATCTGCTGGTCAAGTTCGCCAAGGAAGGGGTGGGGGTGTCGCGCGCGGTCAGTATCGGCAACAAGGCCTTTCTCCGCGAACTGCAGTTTTTGGAATTTCTTGAAGCGGATCCCCGCACCAGGGTTATTGCCTTTTATGTGGAAGGATTTGCCCGGAATGAAGGCCGCGATTTTGTTACTTATGCGCGCAAGTGCCGGAAGCCGGTCATCGTGCTGAAGGCCGGGAAAACAAGAGAAGGGGGCCAGGCGGTATCAAGCCATACCGCATCCCTGGCCGGCGACTACCGCGTTTTTTCTTCCGTTCTTGCCCAGCATGGCATCATCGAGGCAGCCACTGAGCTTGATCTCGTTTCCTACTGCGAAGCGCTCAGTTGCTATCCTGATCTCGTTACCAAGGGCCGGGTCGGTGTCGTCAGCGGCAGCGGCGGTCACGGAGCAATCGCCGTTGACGCCTGTGTCGGCGCGGGCCTTGCGGTTCCCCCTTTCAATGAAGATGTGCAACGGAAAATGCGACAAGATCTTTCGGAAAATATCCGCATGATCGCCTCCCTTGCCAATCCCATTGATCTGACCGGCAGCGCGGTGGAAAACGACTTTGTCGCGGCAGTGGAAACGATGTGCACCATTGACGAAATTGATTCCATCCTGCTGCTCATGCTGCCCTATCTGCCGGGAATAAGCGCGGATATCGGGGCGCGGCTCAGCAAGGTGTACCGGCGCCACGGCAAGCCGCTTGTCGCCTATGTTCCCCATATAGAAAAGTATCGCATGCTGATCGAAGGATTTGAGCTCAATCGCGTGCCGGTCGCCTCATCCATTGAAAGCGCCGTGCGCATGACCCAGGTCCTCAGGAGATGCCGACTGTGCTGAATAAAGAAATTGTCGCAATTTTAAACAGATCCCTGGAACACGGCTGGGTGATGGAGCCGGAAGCGAAACGGCTTTTCCAACTGGCCGGGCTGCCGGTTCCCCGTTTTGTCTGGGCGCGTGATGTTTCACAGGCCCGGGCAGGTGCCGCCGAGATAGGCTACCCCTTGGTGGCAAAGGTTGTGTCGCCCTCCGTTGTTCACAAGTCGGAGGTGCGGGGCGTTGCGGTGGGAGTTGCCGATGATGAAGAACTTGGCTCCTTTTTTCAGCGGATGAGCCGTCTCCCGGATTTCAGCGGTATCCTGATCGAGGAAATGGTGACAGGCCATGAACTTATTGTCGGGTCCAAGGCGGACTACCAGTTCGGGCTGGTGCTTCTGCTCGGTATCGGCGGCACCGCGGTCGAGGTTTACGGTGATGTGGCCATCAGGATGGCGCCGTTGACCGCCGAAGATGCCCTTTCCATGCTCGATGGACTCAAAGGCGGTAAATTGCTTGCCGGCTACCGGGGGAAACCGGGAATCAATCGGCAAAAGCTGGTGGAATTTCTGCTTGGATTTTCCGAGCTGCTTGGTGAAATATCCTCTTTTGTCGAATCGGTGGATCTGAATCCGCTGCTCTGTTCCGAGCAGGGCTGCGTCATCGCCGATGCCCGCATCATGCTTGACGCCAGATTCCGCCCTGAAAAAGAGAAGGAACCGAACGTCCGCTAAGCGAGAGACAAGGTATGGAATACAAAGATTATTACAAGGCGCTTGGAGTTGAGCGCGATGCCGACCAGGATGCAATTAAACGGGCCTACCGCAAGCTGGCCCGGAAATTCCACCCTGACGTCAACCGGGAGCCGGAGGCAGAGAAACGGTTCAAGGAAATCGGCGAGGCCTACGAGGTGTTGAAAGACCCGGAAAAACGGGCGGCCTACGACAAGATCGGTACTGGTTGGAGGGAAGGCCAGGAGTTCAGGCCACCTCCTGACTGGCAGGGCGGTTTTGACTTCAGCGGCGGCGGATTTACAGAGAGCGGCGCCCATTTCAGCGATTTTTTCGAACAGCTTTTCGGCGGGGCCCCGGGCCGGACGTCATTTTCTTCCCGCCGGGGAACAATCCGCGCCAAGGGCGAGGACCACCATGCCCGGCTCGCCGTTGATCTTGAGGACTCCTTTCATGGCGCGGTCAAAATCATCTCCCTGGATGTCTCTGAAATGGACGAGTCCGGCCGTGTCCTTGTCAAGCCGCGCACCCTGCATGTGAAAATTCCCAAAGGGATCATGGAGGGCCAGTCAATCCGGCTGGCGGAGCAGGGGGGGCAGGGTTTGGGGGGAGGACCGCGCGGGGATCTTTTTATTGAAATCGTTTTTAATCCCCACCCCTTTTTCAAGGTGATAAAGAAGGACGTCTATCTTGAGCTGCCGATTACTCCCTGGGAAGCGGCGCTTGGCGCCACAATCACCGTGCCGACCCTGGGCGGCAAGGTTGACATGAAAATCCCAGCCGGCTCCCAGTCGGGGCGGAAAATGCGGCTCAAGGACAAAGGTCTGCCGGGGAGAACGCCAGGGGATCAGTTTATCGAGTTCAAGGTGGTTGTGCCCAAGGCAACAACCCAGGAGGAAAAAGAGCTGTACCGGAAGATGGCTTCTCTCATGCCGATGAATCCCAGAAGTTCCTTAGGGGTATGAAAATGGGGAAACAAACGACAAAAGACATGACGTGCCTGGCCGTAACCGGCATGGTGCTGGACGATCAGACCCTGCTTTCCTTGTATGACCTGTGCCGAATCTGTGATGTCAGCGATGCGGCCATAATGGAAATGGTCGAGGAAGGCCTGCTTGAGCCGCACGGCCGGGAGCCGATGGAGTGGCGTTTCCGAAGTTATGAGATTCGCCGGGTTCAGGTGGCGATCCGCTTGCAGCAGGATCTGCGGGTCAACCTGCCCGGCGCCGCGGTCATTGTCGACCTCCTGGAGGAGCTTGAGGAGCTGCGGCGGCTGAGATAACACATTTTTTGTCCGGGGAGGAAATTTTTTATGAACAATCATAATGTCTCGCAGGAGTTTCCCAACCTTCCCCCCTCACTGGCAGGACTGGCTGATCTTGCGGAAAATCTCTGGTGGAGCTGGCATCCCGCCGCCCGTGCGCTTTTCAAGATGATCAGCCGGCAGGCCTGGAAGGAAAGCATCCATAATCCGGACAAAATGCTGCGGGAGGTTTCCCGGCAGGCGCTGGCGGATGCGGCCGATAATCCGGATTACAAACGATATTACGATCTGGTCATGTCCCGTTTCCGCAAATACATGACCAAGCAGGGATGCTCCCTTTTTCCCGAGGAATGCGATCCGGCCCGCACCAAGGTTGTCTATTTCAGTGCCGAATACGGCCTGCATCATTCATTGCCGTTTTATGCCGGTGGTCTCGGATTTCTGGCCGGCGATTTCCTCAAGGAATGCAGTGACCTCAATGTGCCGCTGATCGCGATCGGCTTCATGTATCCAGAAGGCTACCTCCATCAGCGCATCAACGATAACGGCATGCAGGAGAGTGTCCGGATCCGGCTTGACCGCAACCAGGCCTCCATCAGCAGGGTGCGTGATGCGCAGGGCAACCAGCTCGTCGTTCAGGTGCCGGTCATAGACCCGCCCATGTATGTCGCTGTTTGGCGAGTTGATGTGGGCCGGGTACCTCTTTATCTGCTTGATACCGATCTTGACATCAATGCGCCCGTTTACCGGGGAATTTCATCCCGGCTGTACACCGGAGACATTGAGAAACGGTTGCAGCAGGAGATTGTCCTGGGCATCGGCGGCATGGAGGTGCTGGAAACACTGCGGGTCGAGCACGCCGTTGTTCATCTGAATGAAGGCCATGCCGCCTTTGCCCTGCTGGAAAGACTGCGGGACAGGATAAAGGGCGGCATGTCGATTGCGCAGGCCTTTGATCATGTCAAAAAAACAACCATTTTCACCACCCATACCCCGGTTGCCGCCGGCCATGATATTTTCCCGACCGCCTTGATGGAAAAGTATTTTCAGTCGTTCTGGCCGTCGCTGGGGCTGGATCGGGATTCCTTTTTGCAGCTTGGCATCCATCCTGAAGAGCCTGATGAGGGGTTCAACATGACGGTGCTGGCCCTGAAGCTTTCCGGGTACCGAAACGGCGTCAGCAGAAAGCATGGCGAAGTGGCGAGTCGCATGTGGCAAGGACTCTGGCCGGAAAAGGAAACCGCCCACCCACCTATCGATTATGTCACCAACGGCATTCATATCCCCACCTGGATAGAGCCGAAATTCGAACTGCTGTTCAACAAGTATCTTGGTTCCGACTGGCTGGAGGATCATGACAATCCCTACCTCTGGGAAATGATAGATGAAATCCCGGATGATGAGTTGTGGAAAACCCATATGTGGCTGAAAATCAAGCTGTTCACCGTCATTCGGGAGAAGGTGAGACAGCGCTGGGCAAATGACCGCATTCATCCCTCCATCCCGATTGCCGGCGGCACCTTTCTTGATCCGTCAGTGCTGACCATCGGCTTTGCCCGACGTTTTGCCACCTACAAACGGGCTGATCTGCTTTTGCATGATGCGGACAGGTTGATTAGGATGCTGAGCGATTCGAATCAGCCGGTGCAGATTATCTTTGCCGGCAAGGCCCATCCGGATGACGAGGCCGGCAAGCTGCTGCTCCAAAAGATTTTCAATGCCTGCCGCAATCCTGATTTTTCAGGCAGGCTCGCCTTTGTCGAGGATTATGGTGAACAGTTCGCCCAGTATCTGGTTCACGGCGTCGATGTCTGGCTGAATAACCCGGTGCCGCCCATGGAGGCCTGCGGCACCAGCGGCATGAAGGCGTGCCTGAACGGCGTTCCCCAGGTCAGCATCCCGGACGGATGGTGGCTGGAGGGGTATAACGGCAAAAACGGCTGGATATTTGACGGCGGCGGGGACGGGGAAGAGCGGAATGCGAGGGATGCCGCGGCTCTGTATCAGCTGCTGGAAGAAAAAATTATCCCCCTCTACTATCAGGTGGAGGAAAACGGCATCCCCAGCGGCTGGGTGAGGATCATGAAAAACGCCGTCAAAAGTGTCGCGGCCCATTTTTCGGCGCGAAGGATGGTGCGGGATTATGCCGAGAAGTTTTACAGCAAGGCGGTGCTGTTTCCCAACGAGTTGTGATGTTGCCGGTTGGTCCTTCCATGATGCCGGGCGGCTGGATGCATGCACAAACCCGGCTTTTGCCTGAAATCAGAGCTTGCTGCCGCAATATTTGCAGTGTTTTGCGTCATGATCATGTCCTTCGGCACTGCATTCCGGGCAGGCCTGGGTTGAAACGGGCTTGTGCTTCCATGCCTGGGACATTTCGACAGAAACGATGCCGGTGGGAACGGCGATAATGCCGTAGCCGATGATCATGATAAGTGATGCCAGCGTTTGTCCCAGGCTGGTTACCGGGGAGATGTCGCCGTAGCCGACGGTCGTCATGGTAACAATGGCCCAGTAGATACTGCGCGGAATACTCGTGAAACCGTTTCCCTCCCCTTCAATAACGTACATCAGAGAACCGAAAATAACCACCATGGTCAGAACGGTGAAAAGAAAAACCGTGATCTTGCGCAGGCTGGCTCGCAGGGCATTGATAAGCAGGTTCGCCTCTTTCAGGTACTGAACAAGTTTCAGGACACGGAACACCCTGTTAAAACGTTTCCTGAGCACTTCGCTGCGCTTCCTGTTGGCACCTGCATCACTATAACCGACTCTGGAGGCGGAACGGATGTGGACCACTTTTTCGCTCAAATCGAGACGGATTTCCAAGTCATCGGACAAATCCGAAAAGGGGCGACGAAAAAGTGGATGCAAGGTAATTATCGCTTTCCGCCCGCAGGGTGCCGCCCATTTCCCGGATTGTGGTTTTGAGAAGGGCCAGGCTGTCAATCGTGACGGCGGAAGGGATCATGATGGGGGCAATGAAATGCCTGGTATCGTCTTTTTGCTCGCTGCAGACGCAATTCGGGGTATCGGGGCATTTGGCGAGACGTCCTTCGGTCAGTCCCGGGGCCTTTCCCGACCTGGACATCACGGCGAGAACAATGAACAGGAGAATGAAGGCGCTGATTGCGGCGGAGACAATGAGAAACGTTGTTTTCATATCCGTCCTTGTTGCCGTTAATCCGTGGTCTGCCTCCGCAGGTCGGTTATCACAAAGGGGCGGGGAGGCGCCATGGCCGACTCGCTGCCGAAGTTTTTTTCAAGTCCGGCCTGGAAAGCGTTCAGCAGTTCCTGGGTTGCGGCAATAAATTCAGCATCATGCCCGGTCCTGTTGACGGCAGCATGCAGGACTATTTTTTCCGGGTGGGGCGGATAGCCCGTGGTCACGGTCCAGGCCAGGGCGTTTGGGCAGTCCGGCACGGAAAAACGCACACCGCCCATAATGGTCTCCCGCCGGAGGTGAAAACGTCCCCAGTGCCGGAAATAAACGACTCTGCCCAATTCCTCAGCCGCATCCACCGCCTCAATTTCCTCGCAGAAAATCGGGAGATTGTCGAAAGACACTTTGTTCCTGATTTCCTCCTGGCTTGTGACAATGTCGGCAAAGGCGAAAAATTCCATGATCTCCTCACCGGCAACCCGGCAAACTTCTGCTGATTCCCGGGTGCCGCATCTGCATGTTTTTTGTCATTGGCCTTCAGGGTGAGAATCGCACGGCTATGAAGAACGAACCTGGCTGAGGAATTTTTCCACTTCGTCATGCAGCATGCGAACTTTGCCGGACAGTATCGACGCGGCCTCCAGAACGTGGTTGGATGCCTCGCCCGTTTCCTCCGTCGCCTCGGCCACAACGGAGATATTCTTTGATACATCCTGGGTGGCGGCAGCCGCCTGTTGGGTGTTCACGGCGATATCCCGGGTGACATTGCCCTGGCCGTCCACTGCCCTGGATATGGTGGCGGCGATTTTGCTCAATTCTTCAATTGTCGCGCTGATGTCCTGAATTGCTTCCACCGCATTATCGGTGGCACCCTGGATGCCGCTGATCTGCTCACTGATTTCCGTGGTGGCGATGGTGGTCTGCCTGGCCAGTTCCTTGACCTCGTTGGCCACAACCGCAAATCCCTTGCCTGCTTCCCCGGCCCGCGCCGCCTCGATGGTGGCATTCAGGGCCAGCAGTTTTGTTTGTCCGGCTACCTCGGTGATAAGCTGCACCACCTCCCCGATTTTTCGGGATGAGTCCACCAGGCCGGCAATCAACTGGTTCGACCTCTCCGCCTTCTCCACCGCCTGCCGGGAAATCTCCGCGGATTGGCAGACCTGCTTATTTATTTCTCCGACAGAGCCGGACAATTCTTCGGTGGATGCCGCGACATTCATGACATTGGCCGATGTCTCGCCGGCCGATGTCGCCGCATCATTGGATTTTTTCCTGGCCTGCTCCGCATTTCCGGACATGACCCTGGCGGTTTCTTCCATGTCATGCACCGCGGCGGAAACATCCGTGATCAAACGGCCGATGCTTGATTCAAAATCCCCGGCCATTTTATGCATCAAGCTGGTTTTTTCCTGCTCGGCAAGTCGTTTGTTTTCTTCCTGTTCCATCTCCAGGCGTTGCCGCTCAACGGCATTTTTCTTGAAAACCTGCACCGCATCCGCCATTTTACCGATCTCGTCGTCTCTTTCCTGGGCGGGTATCGTCACGTTGACGTCACCGTCCGCCAGCCGCTCCATGGCCTGGGTCATCATCACCACAGGTTTGGTGACGGAACGGGCCAGTATGAAAATAAGCCCGCTCACCATCAAGAGAAGCACGGCGCTGCCGATTGTCAGCATCATTTTTTGTTGGGACAAAGAGCGATTGAGCGGGGTGAGGTCGAAAGTCAGGGCAATGACGCCGCCATGTTCTTTCTCCTTCCAGGCCGGATGGCACCGCACGCAGTCTGCGGTGACGATCTGGGGAATAAAAATACACACATCCGATGCGCCGATCTTCCAGAGCGGTTCGGATGAAGCATTCACCTCTTTTTGTAATTGGTGATCAAGGACCTGCCCCTTTTTTGCAGCACCTGAGGATGACAGGTTGACCACCAGGTTCCGGTCGTACAGCGACACATCCATGACGCCTGCAATTTTTTTCTGGTTGAGCAGCAGTTTCTGGAAATTTTCCATTTGCCCCCGTTCCAGTGAATCCTTGACCCCTTGCTGCAGGGATATGGACAGGGTTTCAACCGAATCCATATAGGCGGTGGTCATTTCCGTTTTTACATAACGGGTCAGGAAAAATGTTCCCGCAACCAGTGCTGCAAAAAGCACGGCCACCACGGCAAGAACCAGTTTCATTGTGATCGACAAACTTGTACGCGGTCTCTGGGCCATCTCGTTATCTCCTGATCCTTATCCCTGACGATTGATCCTGTAAAAAGGCATGTCTTTTTTTCTGGCAAACAGGGGAGAGGCGCAGCCGATGCATGGCGCATTGGCGTCTATACACCAGGTTCGTCCCCCGTTCCACCAGCGTGATGAACAGTCGGCCATGGTTTGCGGGCCGAGGCAGCCGAGCTTGAAAAGGCAACCCTTGTCTCCCAGTTTCTGCGCGAAAATTTCCTGTTGGAAATCATGATATCTGGGGCAGGTTTCATGGATGGAACGCGCATAAAAAAGGCTGGGTGATCCGTTTTCCGTCAGTTCGGGAAGTCCTATTTTCACCAGGTGCACGATGGTCTGCCATACCCAGTCCGGATGAACGGAGCAGCCGCGGATGTTCACCACTGTTTTATCGATGTTGCGTTTTGCATAAAACTCCTGCAGGCCGATGGCGCCGGTCAGATTCCCTTCCGCTGCGGGGATACCTCCATCGCAGGCGCAGGAGCCGATGGCCACCGCCGCACTCATGGTGCGGGCCGCTTCTTCAAGATAGGCGGCCAGGGTCTTATGGCCGATCATGCAGGCTATGGGCATTGAATCCGGGATAGATCCTTCCAGGGCGAGAATGTATTCACCCGCCTGGCCGGAAATGAACTTTTCGATCAAATCAATGGATTGCTTGCCGGAGGTGGCGGAAAGGTCGGCATGAAAGGCCAGTTGGGAATAGTCGGTTATCATGGTCAGGGGCGAGGGCGATTCCGACTGCAGCAGGGAAATGGAACAGCCCGTGCAGGATTGGCCCTGCAGATAAAGCAGCTTGGGAATCGCCTCGGGATTGATTTTTTTCAAGGCGGCGGCAACCGGCTCGGGCAGATTGCTTATACTGAAAGCCGTAGTCAAGGCAGCGGCCAGTTTAACAAATTCACGTCGATCAAGCATAATGTTGACTCCTTGGATTGGAACAGGCAGAAGCTGCCATGGGGATTTCCGCCTCGCCCGGATTAATGCACGGCACAGGCAAGACAGGGATCAAAGGAATGAACGATTCGCACCGATTCGATTTGTTCTTCCGGATTTTCGACCCGGGTGCCGATCAGAGCTGATTCCAGTGCCCCGGGATTGCCCTTGTCGTCTCGGGGCGAGCAGTTCCAGGTGGTCGGCACCACGCATTCATATTTTTCAACCTTATGGTCCTTCAGGCGGATATAGTGGAGCAGGGCGCCCCTGGAGGCCTCGGTGGCGCCGTATCCCTCGCCCTCGGCGCTGACGACGATCTCCGCCCCGCCGGGTTTGCCTGGTTCAATTCGTTCGCACTCCTCCAGCAGGAAATCGGCAATGACCGCCCCGCAGATGGCCCGGCTCAGATGCCGGCCCAGCACGGAATTCAATTTATCCGGGGTAATACCGGCGATACCGGCAAAATGGTCAACCAGCTTTTTCACCTGCAGGTTATTGCCCTGATGGTATTCCACCAGCACCCTGGCCGCGGCGCCCACTTCCACCATCCGGCCGTTATAACGGGGCGCCTTTACCCATGAGTAGGCGGAAGCCTTGTCAACATCCGGCACAAGCTCGCCTTCCGGGACGGAAAGTCCGGACGGCGAAGAATATCGTGCGTATTTGACATCCTCGGTAATCCGGCTGAAATCAACGGGAGAGATCGTGCCGCCGGCGAGAATACCGGGAGAAAAAAGTCTTTTGCTGTCAGGTTGCGGACCAAAGGGCAAGAGGCCGAATGACATGAAATCGCCCTTGCTGGCGCCGATGTCCCAGTATTCGGGAAAGGCCCCGGCCACGGTGACCAGATCAGGGATATATTTCCGGTGGATGAAATCCCGCACCTCTTCTATCAGCGCCTGATAGGCGGTAATCATGTCGATTTCCGGGGTCTGGGCGCAGCCGCCCGGAAAAACGGCGGTGGCATGGGGAAATTTTCCGCCGAAAATGGCGGAGGCCCGGTTCGCCTTTTTCTGCAGCTCCATTGCTTCCAGATAGTGCTTCAAGGCACCGATGTTCACTTCCGTATCTTCGATATAGCGGCCTGACAGGCGCGGCAGAAAAGGGGCTGCCGGAAAGGGTTTGCCCGAGGCAAGCTCGGCCTTCACCCATTCCTTGACCTTGACCAGATCGTGATCAGTCCCTTGATATTGCAGCACCGCGGTGATATCGACGAAATCCAGGGCGGAAAGCTGATAAAAATGGAGCAGATAATCATAGAGATGGTTGGCGCCCTGAATGAGGTTGTGCAGGATGCGCCCGTTGGCCGGAGTGTTCAGGCCATAGGCTTTTTCCTGGGCATACGACGAGGCAATGGCATGGGCATACGGACAGACGCCGCAGATGCGTTGGGTGATCTGTTGCGCGTCCAGTGGATCCCGGCCGCGCAGGATAATTTCAAACCCCCTGAACATTTCGCCGATGCATTGGGCGTCTTCGACAACATTGTTGGTGATTGTCGTCCTGACATTAAGATGGCCCTCAAGTCGTGTCACCGGGCCGAGATCGATTTTCATAGAATATTCTCCATTTTTTTTCTCTCTGTAGTCTGAACATGGTAGGAGATTATTTCATGGTAAAATCAGGGAAGTCAATTTTTTTATCTTTTTTTTTAATTCGTTATGATGAATCTTCAGCTTTTGAATGTTGATGGTTTCGTAAAAACTGAAAATCAACCACAGAGACCACGGAGCACGCAGAGGTAACATACTGCAATTTAAAATATTTTCTCTGCGCACTTTGTGCTCTCAGTGGTAAAAAAAGATTTTTTACGGACTCATCAATGTTGAGCTCGTAATCCGACCCGAGTTTTTCTCGCGGGATTTTACCGGCTTTGCCCGGTTTCCTGTCGACATAATGGGACAATTTCAGCATGGGAAAACTGATCAGGGCGGATTTTACTTTGATGCCGGAATTGTGGTTCGACAAAAGTGCCTCAAGTACTTAAAATGCCTAAAGTACTTGAAGTGGCGGTACTTTCTGATCAGATAACACCTTTAATTTTCGGCACGCTAAGTACTTGAAGTATTTCAGGCGCTAAAACCGGTAACAGGCCGGAATCAGAAATAGTGACATAACTTATTGGAATCACGCTACGACATCAGGAGTTCTGAAATTATGAAAATCATGAGGGGTTTACGGGTCTTTTCGACTAACATGTTGAAATAACAGTTTAATGTGGGAGTTTTTTGCTGTGGGGCGGAAAAGCTCCTGCTTTGTGACTACTCAGTGGAAGGTTTTCCTTCCCAGCCGGTAAGATTCTTTTTCAAGTTATGAATAAAGCTGAACAACCTATGGGCTGTTCAGCTTTATTCCGGCGGGAGATGTGAAATTTGCCGGTAACCTATTGTGAAAACGTTATGAAAGATGTCCTGCAAATGATTCGGCGTCATTGTCTGTTTTTGTTGCTTCCCATACCGTCTGCCCTGCTATATGGAGAGTCCGTTTCTTTCCGTCGGCAGACGTGAGTACGGCAGCCCACGCCAATCGTGAAGGCGTTCGATCAAAAGTGAGGAAGGTGTTTTCAACGGTTTCTCCAGGGCGAGCGTTCTTTTGGGCAAGGTGCCGGATGGTTTCCTCGTCAAGCCAAGAATCCGCTGCCGGGCAGCCTTCAATGCTGTCATCTCGTCGTTGAAAGCTGGAGTAGCGCATCAATGTCAGATCGGAGAGGAACTGAAAAAAACCGGCAAGACGGTCGCCGAGTGTAACTGGTACGAACCATGAGTGGAGATCGCCTTTCAACGTCAGGATTTCCATGGGGGTGCCGATAATGGCGGACTTCCGGACCATGGAATTTCCGATCTTCCCGCACCGGAGGAGATCTTGCGCTTGAGCAAGGATCTTTGCGATATGGATCACTTCGTCCATGGCTAGACGTGTTTCAAAACAGCCGAGTAAGCGTACTGATATGTCTGGGTAGCGAAGTTCTCCCACTTGGTAATGACACCACCAGCCTCTGGATGATCGCAATCCGTAGGCGGCCAAGGGTCATACACGAGCAAGCCTTTGAATGGGAGCTGACCGGGCAAGGTGAGCAGGGTTTGCGTGAACCCGGCAACCGTTCGCGAATGACCGGGGACGAAACTGATCAAGGGGCGGTTTGCCCGAATTTCGTCCTGGAATGTCGACCAGCCTGGATTGGTGATCATGGTGACATCAAGGCTGTTGGAAGTCAGTTTCTCGAGGACTGTTACAACCTTGCCTACCTGAGAGTACGGCAGGCCGTTCGGGACGCTACAGGTTCCCAGTCCAAGTTCCTTGGCCAGACGAGGCTGGTCGTACTGGTAACGATAGAAGTTGAGGAGCATTTCCGCGCTTGCGGCAACGCACCAGACACCTGTTTGTTGTCCCCGAAGCTCGTAACATGGCTGGTGATCCTCTGCTCGAGGAGAATAGTGAACCTGCTTTGTCTCGGAAAGCTTTATAGCAATTTTCGGCAGCTCAAAGACGGTTTTCGTTATGATTGAGGTGTCGAGCTTGCGAAAGGCGGGGGTTTCCCATGTCTCCACACGCTTATTGAAATTTTGGGTGTTCTTCCGTTTCACGGTCGCGGGCATTTCATCGATAAAGCTCCACCGCTCGAAGTTGGATGGTTCCATGGGTTTGCGATTCCGAGTGGCCATTGTCGGCACTTTCGCCCAACTTTTCCATTCCAGCAACAGAACTTCTTTTCCGTCCTGGAGGAATTGAAGCCCAATTTTTGGAAAACTGTAGGCAACAAAGCGGATACTGTTGAATTTGAAAGCGCGTTGTGCTTTTCGTGCCGCGGTTGCAGCTTCCTTGATGATTGCGGTCTCATTCCAGCTGGTTCCGGTAGACACTGACAGTAATGGCTCTCCAAGAATCTCATGCGCTCCAATATCGGTGTAGCCGAGGTTCCTGCGTCCACGAATAATGGGAACGCGGTAGAAGAGGAGTGTGCCGTTGATGTCGAAAACAGGTGTTCCTTCTGGCTTAAGACTGGATTTTTCCAACACGGCGGGCATCACACCGGCGTAATGAAGCGCATTAAGTTCCAGTCCTGCTAGTACAATGTAAAATTTAAGTTTTCGTATTTTTGCGTGATATTTGTTATAGTCGTCTTCAAAATACAAGGAGGACGACATGGCACCAAGATACAGAGTGACATTAACAAAAGAGGAACGGGAAGATTTGGAGGCTATTTCAACTAAAGGGAAAAGGGCAGCCCGCACCGTACTGTATGCTCGAGCATTACTTCTGCTTGATGCGGGGGAACATGGACCGAAGTGGGTTGTCACTCAGGTCGCAGAAGCTTTAGGGACAACGACGCGGAGTTTAGAACACTTAAAGAAACGATTTGTTGAAGAAGGTCTTTCTGCCGCCCTTGAACGTAAGGAGCGCGAGACCCCTCCGCGAGAAATTCAATTCGGAGGAGAATTTGAAGCACATCTTTTGGCTTTGGCATGTTCGGATGCTCCAGAAGGTAAAAATCGATGGACAGTACGTCTGTTGGCTGAGAAAATGGTCGAGCTGAAGATGGTAACGAGTGTTTCTCCGATGACGGTATGTAACACTTTAAAAAAAATGAACTTAAGCCTCACCAAAGCAAATACTGGAAGATACCGCCGGATCAAAACGCCAGTTTTGTAGCGGCAATGGAAGATATACTCGAAGTTTATGCGCGTCCGTATAGTCAAGAATTCCCGGTTGTGTGCATGGATGAATCGAGTGTACAGTTAATCGGGGAGGTGCATGAGCCTATTCCGGCAGCCCCTGGCCATCCTGTTCTGATGGATGATGAATATGTTCGCAATGGGGTCGCAAGCATATTACTTGAGGTAGAACCGCTTGGGGGAAAGCGCAAGGTAAAAATTACTGAACAGCGGACACGGATTGATTGGGCCCATTTCATCAAAGAGATGCTTGAAGAGCGTTATGCCGATGCCAAGAAAGTAGTTTTGGTCATGGACAACCTCAATACACACGACACGGCCTCGCTCTATGCGGCTTTCCCACCTGAAGAAGCCAGGGGCTTGGCGGAACGTCTTGAAATACACTACACCCCGAAACACGGGAGTTGGCTGAACATAGCAGAGATTGAACTCAGTGTATTGAAGCGGCAATGCCTTGCAGGCCGGATTGATTGTATCGAGAAGATGCGAGCTGAAGTGGCGGCATGGAACATTGATCGAAATAACCGCCAGACTAAGGTTGATTGGCAGTTTAGAACAGATGATGCGCGAATAAAACTAAAACGGCTTTATCCGAAACTTTAACATATACAATGTACTAGGCGTGTTGCATCTTTGAGAGATAATGGCATTTTTTTGCTCCTTTGCTCGCTGAGGTTCGATCTTATTTTGCCTTACCTGGATTTTAATCATGAGATTGCATGGTTAAAAATTCGACATGATTTCCATGGCGGCAAAAAAAATTCCTGCATCAGAATTCACAATAGCAATTAATCTGCCAGATAGGATTGATGTCGGAAGAAATCGATAAATTGTTTGTTATATCATTATGTTGTTTGGTGGGTTGTTCTTTTTGAGAAAGAAGCTGGATGATGATGAAGGAAAGTGGGTGTGTTCTTGATACATCTTTTTGTAACATTTCATGACACATGAAGAAGCAGATGAAGAAGACAGGCGAATAGCAGGATATTGACTTCAGGTTTTTCAAGTTGTTTTCGCGGGAATATAGCAACCCCGATTTAAATCAAAAAAAATGGGAGGGAATCAATAATTGTATCCGGATGAAGTTACAGGAAACAACAATAACCCGTGGAAATAAAGAATGGCGCCATGCAGGTTGCGTTATTCGGATAATCGTCATTGTAACATTGATTGATATTTTTGCTGAAATGAAGGTTTTGCAATGCCGCGGCAGCAGAAAGTTGAATCCGATTTTCGTGAAGGTACATGCATGATGATGTTATCGGTTTACAGGAGGGAGAAAACCGTCTCGCGTTCGGTAAAAGGGCAGATGTAGAGAAGTTCGGCGGCAATCAGTTGCAGGCCCCGGCTGGTTTTGTTGCCGGATCCGTAACGCGGATCACCCATTACCGGAAATCCGATGAGGTCGAAATGGCGGCGGATTTGATGGAGCCTGCCGGTTTTTATCCGGACAACGGCTTTGGATGTATTGGATCGGGGGTCATGGGACAGCACCTGATACTCGGTCTGCGCCGGTTTGTTGTCCAGTGGGATATCGATTTTTGTTTCCTCTCGCGCAAACAGATTGCCGCGCACTTCGACAAGGTAGCTTTTCCTGATCAGGTTTTGTTGAAAAAGGGTGGAGAGTTTCCCCGCCGCCTCCTTGCTGTGCGCTATGAGCATAAGGCCTTCCGCTTCGCGGTCGAGCCGGTGGACGAGAAAAACCAGGCGCTGCGGGTGGAAAAAGAGTTCCGCCTGACGCAGCAGGGAACAGTGGTCGCCGTACTCCGTACCCTGCGACATGAGGCCCGCCGGTTTGTGCCAGACGCTGTAATGGCCTTGGTCATGCAGACAGCGGGCCCCTGGCGGGACAAGGGCAAGGAGCGTTTCGTCGTAGTAGAGGGTCAGGATATTTCCTGTCTGCGGAATTGCCGTGGCCCGGCGCAGGCGTCGGCGTTTTCCTTTCTTTTTTTCGAGCCACACCGCGCCTTTTGCCATGGCCTCCTTGATTTTGCTCCGGGAAAGACCGGTTTCTGCCGAGAGCAGGTCGCAGGCGGATTGCCGGTCACCGGGCGCGATGGTTAGATGACGGATGATTGGTGCCATTTTCGGCGGCAAAGGATTCAGGCGCGAAGCCGGAGAACGGCGTTGCCGATCACGTCGACTGCCCTGTCGATTTCCGTTTCCGTTGTCATGCGGCCGACGGTGAAACGCAGGGTGCCCTTGGCCCATTCGTCCGGCACCTGCATGGCCCGCAGCACATGGGATATCCGCACCGTGCCGGAATGGCAGGCGGCGCCGGCCGAAGCCGCCACTTCCAGGCCGATTTCCTCCAGCATGCGGGTGGCTTCCACATCCTTGAAGGAGAGGTTGAGCGTGTTGGCGAGCCTTTTTTCCGGATGGCCGTTGAGACGAAAGGTGTTGCCCAGCCGGGCGGCCAGGCACTGATGGAGTCGGTTCCGCAGGGAAAGCATGTGATCAATGTTGGCGGTGAGGTCCCGGCGGGCGATATCGCAGGCCGTGCCGAGGCCGACAATTTCCAGCACGTTTTCCGTGCCGGCCCGACGGCCGTTTTCCTGACCGGCGCCATGGCAGAACGGGGCAAGTTCCACGCCCCGGCGCACATACAACGCTCCCACGCCCTTGGGTGCGTAAAGTTTGTGCCCGGCAAGGGAAAGCAGATCAACGCCGAGTTCGTTGACGTCAAGTCGCGTCTTGCCGGCCGACTGGGCCGCGTCGGTGTGGATGAGAAGGGAATGGCGGCGGGCGATTTCCGCTATTTCCGCGATCGGTTCAATGGTGCCCACCTCGTTGTTGCTGTGCATGATGGTGATGAGCACCGTTTCCGGCCGGATGGCGCGGGCCACGTCCTCCGGGTCAACCAGTCCGTATCGGTCAACCGGAACAGAGGTGGTGGCTGCGCCCGATGTTTCGAGCCGGCGGCAGACCTCAAGCACCGCCGGATGCTCAATTGCCGAGGTGATGATGTGGGCTCCCTTTGGCGCGGCGGCGACAATTCCCTTGATTGCATGGTTGTTGGACTCGGTGCCGCCGCTGGTGAAGATGATTTCCTCGGGAACACAGCCCAGCAGTTCCGCCACCTGGGCCCGCGCCTTTTGCACCGCCCGTTGCGGGGCGATGCCGTACCAGTGGGAACTTGAAGGGTTGCCGAAGTCGTGCTCCAGGAAGGGGCGCATGGCGGCAATTACCTCCGGGTCATGGGGCGTGGTGCCGTTGTAGTCAAGATAGATGGGATGTGCCATAATCGCCCTCCTTGGTAAGCATGCGGGCTCGGCTAGGCCGGAATTTTGTCGGAGGTGGTCATCATCAGTTTGCCGTGCTTGACCCCCTTGGTGCCGATCAATTCGTCCGCCATTTTCTTGATATCCTTGGCCCGGCCCTTGACGACAATGATTTCCAGGCAGTTGTGGGCGTCCAGATGGACATGCAGGGCGGAAATTATCGCTTTATGATGCGAGTGCTGGTGCTGGGTCAGTTTTTCGCCGAGATCCCGGGTGTGGTGGTTGTAAACCAGGGAAATGCTGCCGACGGTTTCCGTCTCCTCATCGGACAATTCTTCCTCGATCAGGGCGTTACGGATGAGGTCGCGGATCGCTTCCGACCGGTTCTGGTAGCCCTTGGCCGCAATCAGTTCATCAAAACGCTGTAAAAGATCATCATGAATGGACACGCCGAAGCGGGTTGTGGCGCTCATAGGTTCTCCTTAGTTTCCTTGTCTTCGTGGTTGCCTCCGGCTTTTCCCGAATCAACAGTATTTTGATTTAGCAATATTTGCCGGGTCCGGCAAGGCAAATTCAACAGGGTATGTAACTGATTTTCCACATTGCGGCTGATTGGTGCTACAATGCTTCATTACGTGTCACTTTTCACTTGACTTCGTTTGTTGATGGGGTATTTTCGTGCTACAATTTTGATTTTCGTGTTAATGTGAAAGGGGGGAGAGATGAAAAAGAAAATAGTTGCGGCGGTCATGGTTGGAGGGAGCATATTCTGCGGTGCGCACCAGGTCCAGGCACTGTCGCCGGAAACGGAGATGCTGCTTGAGCTGCTGCAGGCCAAAGGGGTGCTGACCGCACGTGATGCACGAGATTTCAGTGATGCCCTGGAACGGAAGATGGCGACGCAAAAGGAAGAAGGAGGAGAATCTCACCAGGCCGACAATGGCGTGAGCGACAGGGTTGAGAAACTGAAAAATGACTCCGGCCGTTCAATCGCGGTTCTCGCCGACCGGGTGGAATTGAGCGGACTTGTTGAAGTCGCGGCCGGAGCGGGTGAGGATTTCAACGAGGACGACTGGAGTGATATAACCCTGTCCACCGTGGAAATCGGCCTCGATGCCACGATATCGGAATGGGCAAGCGCCCATCTTCTCCTGCTGTATGAAGAAGGCGAACTGTATGAAGAAGGCGAAGAGGATAATCACGTCACGGTTGACGAAGGGATCGTAACCATTGGAAATCTTGATGAATTCCCTGCGTATCTGAGCGCGGGCAAGATGTATGTGCCCTTTGGTTTTTTCCAAACCAACATGATTTCCGATCCGCTCACCCTGGAAATCGGCGAAACCGGAGACAGTGCGCTGCAGATCGGGTTTGAGACGGGAGGGTTGTATGGCTCCCTTTATGGTTTCAACGGCGACATCACCGCGCGGGACGACGACGATAAAATTGACGGCTATGGGGCGAATCTCGGGTATGGATTGGAAAAGGACGCCATGGCTCTTGATGTCGGCATGGGCTGGTTCAACAACATGGCCGATACGGACGGCATCGGCGACTATCTTGCAGAGGAAATGGATCTTGACGCGGTGGACGATTATGTGAACGGATTGTCCCTTTACGCCGTTTTTACCGCCGAACCTTTCACCCTGATCGGTGAATATGTCGCGGCCCTTGATGACTTTGCGGCGGATGAAATCGGCTTTCACGGGAAGGGGGCCCGGCCCGCGGCCTGGAACATTGAAGCCGCGTATTCCACCGAGCTGTTCAGCCGGGCAACCACCTTTGCCCTCGGCTATCAGTCTTCGCATGAAGCGGTTGATCTCGGCCTGCCGGAAGACCGCTATATCGCCGCCGTGACATTTGCCGTTTTTGATAACACCAATCTCGCTTTGGAATATCTCCATGATGAGGATTATGAGGAAAAAGACGGAGGCACCGGCAACGATGCCCACGCAACCACCCTGCAGCTGGGAGTGGAGTTTTAAAAATGAAAGTAACTATCCAGCTGTTTAGACTGTAGACTGAAGGCTATAGGGCTGCCGGTACTGTCGTATTACATATTTTAGGCGCTTTTCCTTCAGTCTACAGCCTTCAGCCTATCTACCTGGATAGTTACAAATGAAAAAACAAGAGGAGACGATTTTCATGCGGAAAATTTTTTCAACCATTGCCGTGGCCGCTCTTTTTTTCGCGTTGCGCCCGGCATCAGCCGATGCCCATTTCGGGGCCATCATCCCCGCCGATGACATCGTCAGCCGGCAGGACGACAAAACAGTGGCCCTTGAGGTCAAATTCATTCATCCCCTGGAACAGCATTACATGGAAATGGAAAAACCGAAGCAATTCGGCGTGGTCCACCGTGGTGAAAAAATCGATCTTCTCCCGACTCTGAGGGCGGCAAAGGGCAAAAGCGCGGATCAGCAGGGAGAATTCACCTTCTGGCAAACAGCTTATCCGATCAAGCGCCCCGGGGATTATACATTCTTTGTGGAACCCGTTCCCTACTGGGAACCGGCCGAGGATCTCTTTATCGTTCATTATGCCAAGGTCTGTGTCAATGCCCTGGGCCTGGAAGAGGGCTGGGATGAAGCGGTGGGGCTGGAGACGGAAATTGTTCCCCTGACCCGGCCCTACGGGCTGTGGACGAACAATATCTTCACCGGCCGGGTGCTTTTGCAAGGAAAGCCGGTGCCCCATGCCGAGGTGGAAATTGAATATCTCAACGAGTCGCCGGGCAATAAGACGGTTGTTTTGCCGCCCAGTGATCCGTATGTCACCCAGGTGGTCAAAGCCGATGCCGACGGTGTCTTTTCCTATGCCATGCCGAGGGCCGGATGGTGGGGATTTTCCGCCCTGAACCAAGCGGAGTGGAAGCTGAAAAAGGATGGGATGGAAAAAGGGGTTGAAATAGGCGCCGTCTACTGGGTGCATACCATTGATATGAAATAATCCCGTTGGTCTTGAGCAATGCCATGCAAAACATGATTTTTAAAATTTTCCTGCCTTTCCTTTTTATTTCCTGCCTGTCGGCGGACCCGGCTCTGGCCCACAAGGTTAATGTTTTTGCCTACGTCGAGGGGGATACGGTGTATACGGAAAGCTATTTTCCGGACGGCCGCCCGGTGGCGGGGGGCACCATCGAGGTTCTTGGTCCTGCCGATACGAAGCTCCTGGAGGGCAAAACAGATACCGAAGGAAAATTTTCCTTTGCCCTTCCCGCCAGGGAAAACCTGACCATTGTTATTAATGCCTCCATGGGACACAGGAACACGTATCTGCTGAAAAAAGAGGATATGTAAGAGAGCGCCATGCAAAAAATGATGAAATGGGAAACCGTTTTTTTTCGCCTTCTGCCGCTTTTTTTTCTGCCGGCTGTTTTTGTGGCCGCCCCCGCCTTTGCGCAGGCAGGGAAGGGAGAAGTGGCTGCCCTTGCATCCGCCGGAGATCAACGGGACAGTTGCCTGGAGGCTGTCAGGTTGCTGGAGGAGCAGGACAGGAAATTATCCCGGGAACTGCAGCAGATCAAGAGAGAAATCGGCGCACTGAGCCGGAACCTCGAAGAGCCGGGATGGCGGGAAGCGGTGGCCGGTGTCGGCTATATCTTCGGCCTTCTCGGCCTTGCCGCCTTTTTTACGGCGCGACGAAAAACAAAGAGCGAAAAAAACGGGTAGATAACGCATGCACATTTCCGACGGGGTGCTTCCCACAAGTGTGACTCTCGCAGGTTTTGCCCTGACCTTTGCCGGTGCGGCCTTGAGTCTCAAACAGGTGCGGGCGGAAGATCTGCCCAGGATCGCCGTGGTCACATCCTCTTTTTTCGTGGCCTCCCTCATTCATCTGCCTTTCGGCCCCACCAGTGTGCATCTGCTGTTGCCGGGCATCGTCGGGGCGCTGCTCGGGCCGGTATCCTTTCTTTCCATAACCCTGGGCCTGTTTCTGCAATCCATCCTTTTTCAATTCGGCGGATTGACCGCGCTCGGCGCCAATGCGATGATGATGGGGCTGCCTGCCGTTTTCTGCGGTCTGCTTTTCCGCCTGCTGCGCGGCAAGACCTTGAAGATGCATACAATTGCCGGTGGCCTGGCCGGTGGGCTGGGGACCCTGCTGTCCGCCGTCATTCTCGCCGCCTTGCTGTTCACCGCCGGCGAGGATTTTCTCGGCGTCGCCAAACTGGCGCTGCTTGCCCATCTTCCGGTTGTCTGTATTGAAGCGGGGGTTTCCGCCTTTATCATTTCCTTTCTTTTCCGGGTGAAACCGGAATTGCTCAATCCGGGTGGTTTCCCGCGGCATGACCGGTAATCTTGAAATCTATCTTTCCGGTGCCGTATTCGGGGTCATACTTGGTGCTTTTCTGCTGGTGTTTGCCGCGGTTCTGCTGATTGTGCGCAAAAAACCAGGTGTCCGTTTTCAGGGGGCAACGGCGGACTGGACACTTCCCGCCCTTGACGCATACGCGGATCGCTCCTCGTTTTTCCACGGCTGGGACCCCCGCGTTAAAATCGCCACCATTTTTTTCTACTGTTTTGCGGTTGCTTCGCTGAAAAGCCTTCTGTGGAGTGCCATGGCGCTCTGCATCGGTATAGTCGCCGTCATCGCCTGCCGCATTCCGCTGCGTCGCACCGTGAAAAGACTTGGTGCCATGGCCGGTTTTCTTGCCATGTTTCTGTTCGTCGTGCCCTTTACCTCGCCGTTGCGGCAAGGCGAAATCCTTCTGTACCTGCCGTTTCTGCACGGCATTCCCTTTCACGGCCACGGTTTTGCCGTGGCCTTGCGGATTGTTTTGAAGGCCTGCGCCATCGGCTTGATGATGGAACCGCTGCTGGCCACCGCCGCTTTGCCGGTGACGCTGCAAGCCCTGTCCCGGCTGGGAATACCCGACTCAATCAGCCAGATGCTTCTTTTGACCCACCGTTATATCTTTGTTTTTCTTCATGAAACAAAACGCATCTATCGCAGCATGCGGGTGCGGGGATTTCGTCCGAAAACCGACATTGCCACCATGCACAGCATGGGAAATTTTTTCGGCATGCTGTTTGTCCGCTCTTTCGACCGGACCCAGAGGGTGTATGACGCCATGCTGAGCCGGGGATACAACGGCTCCTTTCCCTCTTTTACGCATTTCGCAACCACGAGAAAAGACTGGTGCAAGGCGCTTCTCTGGGCCATGATCGGCCTTGCCCTGATTTGGCTGGACAGATTCCGGGGATATTCGACGTGGTAATGCGCGATGCCGATTTTCCCGCGACCGGGAGCAGGTAAACTTCATGCACCACATGGATGACAACAGCGCGCCCCGCCGTCAGGACCGGATGCCGCTTTTTGATCTTGATCGCCTGTCGTTCCGCTATCCGGACGGCACCCTTGCCCTGCGGGATGTTTCGCTGCAAATCCACCAGGGAGACCGTATCGCCCTGGTGGGACGCAACGGCTCGGGCAAAACCACCCTGGCCAGGCACCTGAACGGCCTGCATCCCTGTCAACACGGCTCGCTGACCTATAAAGGCAAAGCCCCGCGGGGCGAACTGCTGCGGGAACTGCGGCTTAACGTCGGTGTCCTGTTTCAGGACCCGGATGATCATCTTTTCTGCAACAGCTTGTACGACGACGTCGCCTTCGGCCCCATGAACCAGGGATTGCCGGAAGACATTGTCGATGCCCGGGTGAAACGGCAGATTGCCGCGGTGGGGCTTGATCATCTTCTTTATAAGCCCGCCCATCTGCTCAGTCACGGCCAGAAAAAACGGGCCGCATTTGCCGCTGTCACGGCGATGAATCCGGAGGTTCTCATCCTCGACGAGCCGACCGCGGGCCTTGATCCATTGCAGGAAAAGATATTCAAAAAACTGCTGGCGGATTATCAGGGCACCCTGATCATCATCGATCACGATCTTCTTTTTTTGTATGATCTGTGCGACCGGGCGGTGGTCATGGCCGACGGTTGCCTGCATCATGATTTCGCTTTCCGTGATCTGGTGTCCCAGCCTGCTTCCCTGCGCGAGCACGGGCTTGATTTTACCTTCCGCTTTACCTGTTGCGGCGGGCACCATGAGAAAGCACCGCATCACCATCATCACCACCAGGTGGCGACCCATGCCCATGACAGGAGTGGTCACCATCTGCCCGTGGGGGCGGAGGAAACACCGCTCCTGGAGCTGCAGCATTATTCATTCCGCTATCCGGACGGCAGCCCCGGACTCCATGATGTCAATCTTGTTGTTCGTTCCGGCGAGACCATTGCCCTGGTGGGGGAAAACGGCGCGGGAAAATCAACCCTGGCCGCCTGTCTGCTCGGAATCAATCGGGGTGACGGCTATTTCCTGCTGCACGGCAATATCGTCACCGGCTCCCGCCGCAAAAATTTATGGCAGCGCATCGGCATGGTTTTTCAGAATACGGCGGACCAGCTTTTCTGCCCTTCCTGTTGGGAGGAAGTCGCCTTTGGTCCCCGGCAGATGGGCATCAGGGGAAAAGAACTGGATGAGCGGGTGGCACATGCCCTGGCCCAGGTGAATCTCCAGGGATTTGAAGGCAAGGTGCCGCTCCACATGAGCGGCGGCGAGCGAAAACGGCTGGCCATCGCCTCGGTGCTCGGCATGCGCCCTGAAATGCTCATCCTGGATGAACCCACTGCCGGGCTTGACCCGCAGGGAGAAGAAATCCTGCTGCAAATTCTGGCAGATCTGCGGCTGACCGTTCTTCTCGTAACCCATGATCTCTTTTTCATCACCCGTCTGACCAGCCGCACCCTGGTCATGCACCGGGGAGAAATTATCCGGGATTACTCCACCGGGGAATTTGTCACCGATCAGCATCTCCAGGCGATCAACGAGCTCGATTACACGTACAACAACGAGTGTTGCCGCCGTATTCAGGAGCTGCAGTCCCGATAAAAGTGCCTAAAGTGTCTCAAGTGCCTAAACCTCAATTATCGTTTCAATCCACGCCCCCGCGCGGGGGGCGACTTAATGTTCCCGGTTGCCCGCAACCAGTGGCGGAGGTTTCAATCCACGCCCCCGCGCGGGGGGCGACCGGGGTATGGGCATACATCAGCGTCGCCACCTTGGTTTCAATCCACGCCCCCGCGCGGGGGGCGACTGTTGGCTAAATGGGAACAACACAAGGAGTTAATGGTTTCAATCCACGCCCCCGCGCGGGGGGCGACGGGTGCGTTCCAGCTCGCCGCAAAGGCCATGGGGTTTCAATCCACGCCCCCGCGCGGGGGGCGACGCAGTTGCGGTCCGATCCACTGAGAAGTTTTGGGAGTTTCAATCCACGCCCCCGCGCGGGGGGCGACCATTGCCGGTATGGTTAGCGATAGAGCAACGATCGTTTCAATCCACGCCCCCGCGCGGGGGGCGACGAGAGCGCATGGCCATGGCGGCCAATCGTATCGGGTTTCAATTCACGCCCCCGCGCGGGGGGCGACTGTTGGCGGCGGCTGAACTGTTGGGCGCTAAGCTGTTTCAATCCACGCCCCCGCGCGGGGGGCGACAGAGGTGCAGCGACACAACTACCAGGCATTATAAGTTTCAATCCACGCCCCCGCGCGGGGGGCGACTTTTGCAGTGGGACGGGGCCGCGTGGATAGCTCGTTTCAATCCACGCCCCCGCGCGGGGGGCGACGCCACATTCAACCTCCCGGACGACCGTGGCAGGTTTGTTTCAATCCACGCCCCCGCGCGGGGGGCGACCATATTGACGATTGGCAACTTGGTATCATGGTTGTTTCAATCCACGCCCCCGCGCGGGGGGCGACTCTGACTTCGTACACGGAGACGGATCCGACAGCGGTTTCAATCCACGCCCCCGCGCGGGGGGCGACCCCGTCTTTGCGATGGAACGCCCTGAATTCGGAGTTTCAATCCACGCCCCCGCGCGGGGGGCGACGTCTTTCTGGACAAAAAGGGCTGGGATGGACAGGTGTTTCAATCCACGCCCCCGCGCGGGGGGCGACACTTGCCCCGCAGTAACGTTAAACCTCTCGTAGGTTTCAATCCACGCCCCCGCGCGGGGGGCGACATCCGGTCAGCAAATCAATGGCCGCAAGACCGATTGTTTCAATCCACGCCCCCGCGCGGGGGGCGACTGTATGTCTTTGGCCGGACCATCGCCGACAAAGAGGTTTCAATCCACGCCCCCGCGCGGGGGGCGACACCGGGCCGTGGATCTGCTCAATCAACATCATCTGTTTCAATCCACGCCCCCGCGCGGGGGGCGACTCCTCAACACGCCGTTTACCACTGGCGACCTCGCGTTTCAATCCACGCCCCCGCGCGGGGGGCGACCTGCCGATCTGTGGTATATCCGGGGCAGACGGTGGTTAAAATCCACGCCCCCGCGCGGGGGGCGACCCGGGGCGAACTCATGGCGGTCATCGACGTGATGTTTCAATCCACGCCCCCGCGCGGGGGGCGACGCCCGGTGATGCCGCAGCCGAATGACCGTTTGATGTTTCAATCCACGCCCCCGCGCGGGGGGCGACTCGGTCTCGGACACTGACACCAGGTCGTGGGTCTTGTTTCAATCCACGCCCCCGCGCGGGGGGCGACGCGCGCCGTGCCGTTTATCAATCGCAAGAACATCGTTTCAATCCACGCCCCCGCGCGGGGGGCGACCAGCCCGGTGAGATGCCGGGTCAGGTTCTGCACCGTTTCAATCCACGCCCCCGCGCGGGGGGCGACGCGACATAAACGAGTGGCGGTGAGGTTCGTGGTGTTTCAATCCACGCCCCCGCGCGGGGGGCGACTATTCGCTCCTGATGCAGCGGTCCCGTTCCCGGCGTTTCAATCCACGCCCCCGCGCGGGGGGCGACTTCGGCCAGGAGACGGGAGTCCAGCTCTTGACCGTTTCAATCCACGCCCCCGCGCGGGGGGCGACTGGGCGGCATTGTCTGATTCGACGCTGGCGGCCAAGTTTCAATCCACGCCCCCGCGCGGGGGGCGACGTTAATGTGTTAATAATTAATTATCCGCGTTTGCGTTTCAATCCACGCCCCCGCGCGGGGGGCGACAACAGCCGATACCGTCAACCAGGGCCGTTATGCGTTTCAATCCACGCCCCCGCGCGGGGGGCGACCGGACGGGTCTTCCACCTCCCATGCCTTGGAAAAGTTTCAATCCACGCCCCCGCGCGGGGGGCGACTCGGCACTCTGTATGCGGGGATGCGCTTTTTGGGGTTTCAATCCACGCCCCCGCGCGGGGGGCGACTACGTCGGCTATCCCGGCAGATCAGGTAACGATGGTTTCAATCCACGCCCCCGCGCGGGGGGCGACCACAAGGGTTCCTATGCCGCATCAAAAACTCACGAGTTTCAATCCACGCCCCCGCGCGGGGGGCGACGGCCTTACGGCGGGACATTTCATCCTTGGTGAGAGTTTCAATCCACGCCCCCGCGCGGGGGGCGACATCAGTTGATGCAGCGGAGTGTTGCGATCTTAATGTTTCAATCCACGCCCCCGCGCGGGGGGCGACATAATCGTATATATTTTCAAGCATTGCCTTGGTGTTTCAATCCACGCCCCCGCGCGGGGGGCGACATCTTGTGGATTGCTGCGTCAGTGTCAGGAGTAGGGGTTTCAATCCACGCCCCCGCGCGGGGGGCGACATCATGATCGCGGTCGGTCCTGATGTGGCGGCGGTTTCAATCCACGCCCCCGCGCGGGGGGCGACGTCAGTGCAGGTCACATCATAGGTCCACGCGGTGGTTTCAATCCACGCCCCCGCGCGGGGGGCGACACCGCCCTGAGCAGGGTGGCTTTTTCCTTATCCGTGTTTCAATCCACGCCCCCGCGCGGGGGGCGACAACGATGTCTGACTCCGACGGCAATACGGAAGCGTTTCAATCCACGCCCCCGCGCGGGGGGCGACCGTGCCGTAGTCGAGATGACCGGCATATTAAGAGTGTTTCAATCCACGCCCCCGCGCGGGGGGCGACAGGATCGTCTTTTTCTCTCTTCCTTTCATTAAAAAGTTTCAATCCACGCCCCCGCGCGGGGGGCGACTTAAAGAATGAAGGGATTTGTGACGTTAATTGCTGTTTCAATCCACGCCCCCGCGCGGGGGGCGACCTAAAACGGCACATCATCTTCACCGTCACCAACCGTTTCAATCCACGCCCCCGCGCGGGGGGCGACATCCCGGCGTACTTGCGGGTGATCTCCTCCACCTGTTTCAATCCACGCCCCCGCGCGGGGGGCGACAGACGTCGATGGTTGCGTCAGCAAGTACATTGCTGTTTCAATCCACGCCCCCGCGCGGGGGGCGACGGACGAAAACACTATGCACCGCAACCACGGTTATGTTTCAATCCACGCCCCCGCGCGGGGGGCGACTCGTTTGGGTGCCGGTGCCGCCCACCGTCACCAGTGTTTCAATCCACGCCCCCGCGCGGGGGGCGACCTGGACCGAGCAGGGCTGTGTAAGTGCAGTCGATGTTTCAATCCACGCCCCCGCGCGGGGGGCGACCGGTCAATGCAGCCAAGTCGTCATTGATGATAGTCTGTTTCAATCCACGCCCCCGCGCGGGGGGCGACATCAAGAAAGGCCCGCCACAGCGGGGTGCAAAAATGTTTCAATCCACGCCCCCGCGCGGGGGGCGACCTTGACACACACAATATATTGTGCGCAAAAAAACGTTTCAATCCACGCCCCCGCGCGGGGGGCGACGGCGAGGTCGGGTAGAGATGGGTACCCCGATGGGTTTCAATCCACGCCCCCGCGCGGGGGGCGACTGTTTCCTTTCAAACCGTTCTTTCACCTCCTCTTTTTTTCACAATTCCGCGAATCAGAAAGAAATACCACCGACATACCCATGCCGGATAAAATAAATCGGCCATAAACAACATTTTTTCAGATAGTTACAGACTGCGCGAACCTGCCCGTCATTTCATGGGAGCTTGGGGTTCGCGCCTCGTATCAAACAATCAACGGCCCCTCCTGATCAATCCCTTTTTTGGCCCCGACATGCTCCACCCGGTGCTGCCAGTTCGAGCCGAGAAAATAAAAGCGCAGGCTGTCTGTTCCGGGATCAATCTCGTCAATCAGCACCTGCCGGAAAACCGTCCACTGCGCCGGATCAACGATGCATTCAAAAACGGAGAACTGCACCCGCTGGCCGAAATTCTTGCAGGCCTTGGCCACGCGCCGCAACCTGCGCTGGCCCGCTTTATCCATAGTCGACACATCGTAGCTTACCAGAACAAACATATGTTATTTCCAGAGAAATACAGGGTATCCGTCAAGATCACCCCGCAGATGCCGGGCCAGGAGCAGGGCCTGGGTATGGAACAACAGGCCGACCGGCATTTTTTCTTTTATAAAAGGATGCATGATCTCATCCTGTTTGCGGTTCTGATAGGCAACCAGCACTGTTTTTCGTGTCTCGTCATCCATGAAAACCGCACCTGATTCCATGATCCGGAAACCCTTGTCCTTCACCTGGGAAAGGTTGATCAGCGACAGGGCGAGACGGTCGGCAAGAAACGAGCGGAATTCCTCCATCATGTCCAGGGCAAGGCTTGGCCTGCCGGGGCGGACGCGGTGCAGAAATCCGACAGCCGGATCAAGGCCGACGGACTCCAGGGCGGATCTGACATCGTGCATGACCATGGTGTAAAGAAAGGACAGCAGGCAGTTTACCCGATCCAGCGGTGGCCTGCGGCTTCTTTCGTGAAAAATGAAATTCTCCTTTTGCGAAGTGATCAGATTGTCAAAAACATTAAAATACACCTGGGCGGCCTCGCCCTCGTAGCCTCGGATGGTATCCAGCGTGATGTCTTCGCGGACATGCATGAGGATGGAATTGAGCCGGTCAATGGCACCCTGCAGAACCGGCACATCGATCTTGCCCGGATGGTCGCGCAGGACGCGTTGCAGCACCGTCCGGCTGTTGCTTATCTTGCCGATTACGGCTGATCGGGCGACAGACGTTGATTTCTGCTGGTCATCGGCCCAGCGGTACTGTTCGCGCCTCAGCAAGACATTGCCGGAAACAGGCCCCTGCACCCTGGCCAGAAAACGCCCGTGTTCGGACAAAAAGCTTATGGCAACGTCATTTTCGGCGCAGAATCCCATGAGAAAGGGACTGCAGGATACCTGCCCGAAACAGACGATGCCGCCCAAGGTATGAATCGGCAACTGCAGACGCACCTTGCCGTCTACCTTGACGGCTACCGTTTCGCCTTCCTTGGCCAGATACGCACCCTGGGTGGTGACAAAAAGTGTGTTCAGATGTTTTTTCATTGGACCTCGCAAGCCTGATCCAGATACCGGCCGACCTTTTTCTTCTTTTCCAGTATTCTGGGAAGACAGAGTTCATAAAACGAGCAGGAATCGCATCTTTTGCTATAAACCGGGGCCGGTGTTTTGCCCGCGCTGATAAGTTCGTGCAATTGCAACGCGGTATTTTCCGTCTCCCGCCGCAGCTCGCCGGTAAAGATAACGTCCTGCCGCCTGCGGTTCTTGCCGTAGAAAAGCGCGCCTGCCGGAACCGCAAGCCCAAGCATCTCTTCAAGGCAGACGGCCTGGGCGCAGAGCTGCACCTTGTCCCAGTTTTCTTTTTTCTCCTTACCACGTTTAAATTCCACCGGGAAAGGCTGCCAGCCTTCTCCTGAATCCATCCTGTGAAACTCGACGACATCGGCCTTGCCGATCAGGCCCAACCGCAGGGAGCGCAGGGGCATGCCGTATTCAACGCGGACATCTTTTCGTGATTCCCTGCCCGACTGGTCAACTCGTTCATGCATCAGTCGTCCCTGGGCGGTGAACTGGTTTTCCTCCCACTGCTGTTCGATGTGAATCAGGGCGCACTGCCGTGGACAGAAAAGCAGATGCTGCAGGGCAGAGAGAGGCAAGAGCTCATCTTCGGTGAATGTTTTCATTTGCTTTGACCGGGAACCTCTTGTTGACAAAACAGGTATTGCTATCTAAGGTATTGTTACAACATTCATATCTGGAGATCACCCATGGCAACAACCGTACTTTCCAATAAGGGTCAGATTATAATCCCTAAACCGCTGCGAGACGCCCATCAGTTGGAACCAGGTCAGACGCTGGAAGTGATTGACATTGCTGAAGGCATTCTTCTGCGACCAACCCGGCCATATCCATATCCGGCAACAACTCTTTCTGACGTGGCCGCCTGTCTCAAATATAACGGACCGGCAAAAAGCCTGAAAGAGATGGATGAGGCCATAAAAAAAGGCGCAATGGAGAGTGCCGGTGACAGGGGTTGATACAAATATTCTTGTCCGGCTGCTGACCCGCGACGATGAAGACCAATTCCAGAAGGCCTTTGCTCTTTTCGATAAGGACACCGTTTTTATTTCCGACACCGTTATTCTCGAAACTGAATGGGTCTTGCGGTTTGCATATAGTTTTAAGTCCAATGAAATCTGTGACGCATTTATAAAACTCCTCAGTCTGACGAACGTCAAAACGAAAAATCCTGACACCTTATTTTCCGCTTTGGAATGGACCCGTAAAGGGCTTGATTTTGCCGATGCCCTCCATCTTGCATGCTGCAAAGATTGCGGCCATTTCGCCACCTTTGACGCTGATTTCATCCGCCGCTCCAATGGCCTGGGTAAATGTGTGGTAAAAATGCCATGAGAGATTTTCCTCCTGTACATCCCGCCTGATAGCGGGGACATTTTATCATTCCTCTGCAATCAGGTTCATGATCAGCCGGATCAATATTCCCTTCTGACCTGATTCGCTGGCCGCAGTCAACAGGGCCAGAGCCACGAGCGCCCGGTTATCGAAATTCCCACCCTCCAGCAGCCCGTTTGTTTTGAGAAACAACAGGAAGAGAAAGGAGCCGATCCGTTTATTGCCATCAGAAAAAGGATGGTCCTTGATAACAAAATAGAGGAGATGGGCCGCCTTTTCCTCAACACTCGGATAAAGATCCCGGCCGCCGAATGACTGCTGCACCGCGCCGATAAGGCCGGCAAGGCCGTGGCCCCGTTCCTGGCCGAAAAGGTCGGTCGCCTCCCCCCTGGTCAGTAAGTCGTTTTTCAGGGTGACAATGGCCTGCCTGGCCTGGTCGATCTCCAAGGCGGCTCGCACATCGTGTTTTGTTCCGGGGACCGGCAGTTTATCTTCGTCATACTGCAAAAGAAGCTGCCAGGTCCTGGCATAGCGGTTGACAACCTCCAGCACCGCCCGGCCTTCATCGCTCACCAGATTATGACTTTCCAGCGTACCGGCCAGCAGACGTAAAACCTGCCGCACCTCGTCCACGCCTTTTCCCGCCAGCCGTTGTTGATTGAGCGAATAGCCGCGCACCAGATGGTCTTTTAAGACGGAGGTGGCCCAGATGCGGAACTGGGTGCCGCGTTTTGAATTTACCCTGTAGCCCACGGAGATGATGGCATCCAGATTATAGTATTCGACCTGCCGTGTTACTTGCCTGTCACCTTCATTTTGAACTGTTGCATTTTTTGCAACAGTTGTTTCCCTTGATAATTCTCCGCTCTGGAAGACATGGCGAAAATGACGGGATATAACGGATTTATCCCTTTCGAACAGATCAGCAATCTGATTCAAGGTCAGCCAGACGGTTTCGTCCTTAAGGTGGACATCGAGCGCTGATTTCCCTTCCTCGGATTGATACAGGATGACTTCGCCAAAATCAGCAGGCATGTCTTCTGGTTTTCCAGTTTTTTCTATCATTACGACCCATCCATGAAATTTTTCATATTACCCATTGCTGACGCAAGCACCTTATTGTACAATATTCCTGTACAATAACTACCAGGAGGACACCATGCTCCAAACAACATATTCCAATGCACGGGCCAATTTTGCCAGCCTGTGCGACGAGGTCACGGAAAACCGGGAAATCGTCGTCATTAGCCGCCGCAAGGGAGGCAGTGTCGCCATGATTGCGGCCGATGAATTGGAAAGCCTCATTGAAACAACCCATTTGCTCCGCTCCCCGGCAAACGCCGGAAGGTTGCTCTCCGCCCTGGACCGCGCCCTCAAACGCGAGGGGGAACCGTCTTCACTGGAAATCCTCCGCCAGGAAAGCGGCATTGAGAAGTAAATACCGCGAGGCCGTCTTCCAGCCGGAGTTCCGTGATGACCTGCGCCACTGTGTTGAGAGTGACCGCAAGGTGGCGCTGCGCGCCTTCGACCTGATCGAGGCCATCATGCGCGATCCCTTCACCGGCATCGGCAAACCGGAACCTCTCAAGTATCTTGCCCCCGGCGTCTGGTCCCGCCGCCTCATCCAGGAACACCGCCTTGTCTATCTCGTCCGCGATGACCGGATCGATTTCCTCCAGGCCCGGTATCATTATTGAGAGATTTGGCAGGGCGCAGGCTTTTTTCCTGAATTGTATCAATCTTTTTTGCCCTTCAGTCGTTTCCTGCCTTCCGGTTCGGTCAGGTAGTTTTCCGAGGATACGACCTTGTTTCCGGTTTCGACCTCCAGTTTTTCCCGCGCCTCCCCGGCAATCCGGCCACCCTTGCGGGCCGCCGTTCTATTTTCGCCAAAGCCCTGCGCATCCTGCCTCCGGGCGATCTCGGTGGTGGCCGCTTCACCCAGCATGGAAAAAATCAGCTCCAGATCGTTCATGTGGTCGCGCAGATTCTCCCGCTCCAGTCCTTTCAATTCCTTATATTCGGACGGGGTCAAACCAAAAGCGGCCTTGGAAATTTCCGCAGTCAGGATGGCGTATTCCGGCTCGCCGTTCACGCCCCGGGTCTGCCATTCATCGGTCAGTTCGGCCCGGACGGCGATGCCGCGCATCCGTTTTTCAATCCACGCTTCCGAATAGCCCTTGGCCCGGTAAAGCGCCTTGGTCCGTTTCGTTGCCAGTTCCGGATCTTCGATCTCCTGCACCCGCTCATAACCGACCTTGGCCAACCAGCGCTTGAAGGGCTCGGCCTTTGGGGAAGGAATGGACTGGATGATACGGAAGATACCTTCTGTGTTGGCGCAGTTTGTTTTCTGTTTGCCGCCCTCGGACTCCAGCCAAAGGGGGGTGACAATTTGTCCCCACCCTTTGCTTAACTCATTGTCACGCCGCCGCATTTTCTTGATGTAGTCACTGACATTCGTTGAATCTGTCAATGCTGCCACCACATCGGCAACCGAGAACCACCATTCATTATTGTGAATCGTCCGTCTTATTTCTTTTCCCTTGAAAACAATCAGGTTGGGTTTCATGTCTTGCATCGTTTTATTCCACCCTATAATTGACTCAATCCGCTAACATCCGCGCAAAATAGCTGCCGACGCTCCTGCCCGCTCCAGCCACCTTCGGCAGACAGAGGTGCATGAGAGAACAACTGTCGCACTTCTTTTCATAGCGGGCCGACGGCGTCCTGCCGGAGCGGACCAGCTCGTGGAGGCGGATGGCCGTTTCTTCGGTTTCGCGCCTCAATTGATCATCGAAGCGTACCACCTGGCGTCGCCGATTTTTGCCGTAAAACAGGGCACCTTCCTGCACCACGCACCGGAGCATTTCCTCCAGACAAAGGGTTTGGGCGCAGAGCTGAATCTGGAAACTTCGCTGGTGCCTCAGCCGTCCTGGTTTGTACTCAACCGGATAGACCATCCATCGGCCAGAATAACCGGGAATCACGGCTCCCATGGCATCAGCGTCGTCCGCACGATGGAACTCGACGATATCTGCCTTGCCTGAGAGTCCTAGCCGTAAGGATCGAAGCCACAAACCACGAACGATGACCAGGCCGCCCCGTTTTTCTGGAGATTCGTCGCCGTGGGCGCGCTGGTGTATTACCGCGCCTTCCGCCGTGTGGACATTGTCCTCCCACACCATTTCGATCAGATGCAATGCCGCCCGCCGTTCGCAAAACTCAAGGTCCGCGAGCCGGGAAAGGGGAAGGAGGTCGGCCTCATCAAAAAATCGATCAGGCGCCTCCTTCCTTTTCATGACCGCACTGTGCACTTCTCTCCATGACATGCCGGAATCTCCCAAATGATTTTGCGGGCGGTGATTAGCTCGTTTCCAGGACCGCCCTGATCCTTTTCCCGCACTGCACCATTGGGGGCCTCGCCGCAATAGTCTGCGATGGATTGCGGGAATTCTTTTTTGATGTTGCCATCATCGCCCACATCAGCGCGATGGACATTCACCATTTCGAACAATTTATGAGCGTGTTCGTTACCCAGAGGGGTGGAATGCTGAAAATCCACAAGACCAACAACCCGCATCCCACCAGGCCGTGCGGCCGCTCGATCATCGGAAAACATGTGCTGGAGCGCAAAAAGAAAATTATCGAGGTCGTAATAGGTGAAACCCGTCTTTGCCGCAAAAGCCGGCGAGAGATAAATGTGGCTCCGGTAAATGCCGTAATCCACGACATGCTTGCGCCCCATGGTGCGGTTGCCACTTGATTCGCTCTCACCTTCACTTTCACCCGCCTGGTTTGCCTCCTTTTCACTCGCCGATGCACAACGAGTGATAGTGAAATCAAGTTGAAGGACCCGATCAAGGCTTTCAGCAAAACCGAACTGGATGGGGCCGCGAATCTGGCCGTAGAAGCTGCCCTTCAGTGGACCGTCCGTGGAAACGACTCCGCCGAATGCACGGACATCAAAAAATGTCTGACACAGGGCATCACGATAGGAACGAACAATGAATTCACTGCTGCCAGCCCTCCCCCTTGCGGGCTGCACCCAATTGCCTCTATTGGGTTCTGAATAACTATCGAAGATATTCTTTGCCGTCTCGGCCAAATCAGCATCTTCCATAAGATTTTGGAGCACGGCATTTTCTCGAATGAAGATTTGATATCCACTCACAGGATGATCCAACAACGCCCCTGACGGCATGTACAAACTATAAAAATTGCGGATTTTTCGTTTCTGGCACACATCGGTCATAAGCCCTTTCATGGTATCCGGTTGCAGGCGTGGCATGTTGCCGGTGTCCGGGTCGCCGTTCGGATTTGATTTCACGACTTCAGTCAACAGCACTATGTCATGCCGCTCCCCGACAACATCCCCAGCGCTCTTGCCTTCTGGAAGCGTAATAATATTGTGATGCAATTTTATGCCATTTTCGTTACTCTGTGCTTGCTCTGTCATATTCCTGGCTCCTTTTTGTCAGCGATCCAAATGGTTGTTTGCATTTTAGGTTGCTAGTTGTGCTTCTCATCACTGGTGACAATGTTCTTCTTTTTTGCGTGTGGCCAATTGCGGCAACGTTCATAATAAAATCCGATGGCAAAACGCCCTTGTTGCTCAAGCGACAAAGTACGCGGGAAAGTGCCGCCCGCAGCATCCTGAAGTCGGACAACCACCTGTTTCAATCCTTCAACCTGTTCGCCTGTTTCGGCCTCATATCCATGCTCAAGACAGTTTGCCCACCCGCCGCCGACCTTGTTCAAGTGATAGCGTGCCAGCTTGCAGAGCTGGGGAAAGATAAGGGCCGGCGTCGTGGAGGCGGCGGCGTAGGATCTGTTGGCCGGGGACGAGTTCGTCCCGCCGCTTCCTTTGTGTGCCTCGACATGGATCTTGTCAAGCAGCGCCAGCAGACGCCCGCACATATAGGCGCTGTCCTTCTGACTTGTGTGGTTCTCCATAGTTATACCTCCTCCTCGATTGTTAAGTTCGAAATGAAGTTTGATCAGCGCCGTTCGGGCACGCAACCGCTCTTCAAATTCCTTTCTTGTCTTCTTGTCGCACCCCTTGACCAATTCAAGGCCCTGCCGTTGAAGTGCCGCCGAAAAAAGACGGGACGGCAATGGCCTGCCGAAAAGGGCCGCCTCAAACAACTCGGTGTATGTGCGTGGCAGCGGCTTGCTATTTTTCCCTTTTTGGACGGTACAGGCTGCCAGTTGGCCAATAGCTATTGGCATTTCATCCCCCCACTGATTCAGAAGTGATGTCAACCCCAACCACTTTCTAAAATGCGCTACGGCCTGCGGAAGTGTTTCGGTATGCCAGCTTCGGATAGTGATGCGGGACTGGGGAGATGACAAAACCGCTGCATGAAATTTTGATGTTTCTGGAAATTGCGCATACCCTCCCCATGCATTATTGAGGAATTCACGTACTTGGAGAGGATCCGCTTCAGACAGCAAATCGCCAAAGTTTAACGCCTGGGGTGGCGAGTTGGCGGCACTTTTATCAACTGCCCAAAAGACAACAACTGCGTCGCCCATGCGTTTGTATGAAGTTTCGTCGCTCAAAAGCCAGTTGAGTGCCGCGCTTACTTTTTCCGCAGTTTCCAAACCCAGCGGCATTGTGATTTCTCCAAGGCCAAAAGACTGCATTGGCGCTTTGTCAAAAGAGGCTATCGGGCAATATCCCCCGCCATTAGGAACCCCCTGAATATGCGGAAACCGCACGGACAGCACAGAATCGTCCGTGGCAGGGTCGAAAGGATCTCTACCTTGAGGAAGACATTGCCGAACACTTTCACGCTGCTTTTTTATTTCATCTCGCCACCAACCAGTCGCCTGGGGATGCTGCAAAAGTAACCGGCCATTGATACGGAAAGAAAATCGTTGATCTTTCGTAAGTTGGGCCAGGTTCTGATCCGAAAATGCGTTAAATGGGATACCTTTCCTTTTTTCGAAGAACATCCTTAAAGCGGTCCATTCAGCTTCCTGTGTTTGTTCAGGTGGGAGTGAGGCTAAAAAACGATCATGGAGGTCCAGAAATGCCTGATGATTGCTTTTAGGGGTGCCCGTTTCAGCTTTTTTGACCTTCTTCTCAAGGACATTCCCTTGCCTGTCTTTTTTGACGACCGGTTCTTCACCGAAAATCTGCAAAGGCTTACCTGACATTAATTCGGGCGGAATATTGCCGCCTCCAGCAGCAGCCACAACATTCGTGTTTCTCAATTTGAGAAAAAACGCGGCAGGACAGCGGTATTCCTTGCCCAGCACTTCCTTCGTTTTTCCCTTTCCATCCGTATTGCGTGAAATGGTAGGCGAAACGCTTATCACCTCTCCATGTTTGTCCAAGTCGATAGCCCAATGAATTCGGCGCCTGGCAAAAGGCTCATCTGTGTTGATTACACGCTGTATCCGCTCATATAGTTGAAGAAGTTCAGTGATCATATTCCGGTCACCTCCTTTTCCCCGTTTTCTTCAACAATCTTGGCTACGGTAATCCACCCTCTTTCTGCGACCGCCATAACCGGTTTTTCAGGCACCGGAGAGATGGTCCGCCCACCGGCATCCCGCCATACAGTGGGCCGATCATTTCCGTTCTTGGTCCAGTGCTCCCAGACAGGATCGAAATCAAAATCACGGAACATGACCCCATACGATTTGTTGATGCTGGCGCTTGGTTCGGCCTCGGGCGCCAGTTCGAAGTTGCAAGGGAACTCGCGGCAACCGAAATACGGCCGGTGATGACATTGCCCTTTGCCGGCTCGCCGCACAAATGCCCCTGCATACTTGCCCATATTGGCCCCATTGGTCTCGATGACCGCCTCAATGAGATATTCAAGTCGTCTCTCTCCGTTACCGATTTTATCTCCTTGCAAAATCAGGCTGTGACGCTGGGTACGGACATTTTGCATGTCACTGATGTCAAACCCCGTATAATTGTGCGATGGGTAACCAAGTTCATTTCTCAGAATCGGCATCATGCAACCCTCATGCACGATGCCGATCCGCAGGATATGCCAACGGAATCCTTCCTTGTCGGTGCGCTTTTTACTTTCCGGCTTCTCAATGGGCTTCATGAAGATTGCCTCAAGAATGCCGCGGGCCGCAGAAAGGGTTATGACCGGATAGCTCACCCTCTCGACATGAAACTCCGGCCGGGTGAAGCAGGCATATGGCCCCCAGACTTGTAAACGTATTGGCTCGCTGATCATAATATTAACCCCTCCACTGGCATTGCCCCCTCAAAGTCTATTCCTGTGCCCTTGAATCCAGCATGGTATTTGCCCAACCAGACATAAAGCCCAGAGGTTTCATCATTAAAGGCTTTTTCAAGTTTTCCTCTAACTTTTTCATCTTTGAGACTGCGAGATGGCAGGTTAATGATATTCGGCTGGATATTCCGCCAATCCTCGCGGGTGAAATATCCCATAATTTTGCCTTTTCCACCACGTCTCGTCTGTGCCTCCTCGTAAAGCTTACCTCCCGCTGTCTTCTTAAATTTCTCACCAGCATAGTCAACATACTGATTACAGATGAGCACCGAAATCGTGTCTTGCTCGATAAACTCAAACAACTCGTCCACTTCTTTGAATTGCAAACGACTTCGCGCACGCTGGATGCCGCACTCGTCCGGGACCGAAAGTTGATAGAGCAACCGGAAGTACGCGGTGAAGGAATCGGGGTTTTCCGGAATAGCCAGCCCCATTTTGCGTAGCAGTTCGGTTTGGGCAATGGCGGTGCTATATAGTCCCTTGGGCGACTTGCTATCTTTGGGATGAAAGACTTGGACTACAGCTTCGTCCGGATTCTTGATCAAACCATTGCGATTGCACCTTCCGGCAACCTGAACGATAGAATCGTAAGGGCCAAGAGCCCGCCATACCGCCGGAAAATCCACATCAACACCAGCTTCAATGCACTGGGTGGAAACCAGGATGCACCGTTCACGACCATTGTTTTTGAAGTTCTTCGGATCAAGCCGGCGTTTTACTTCCTCTAGAATTTCAACTCTGTGGGCGGGCATCATCCAGGTGGAGAGATGAAAGAGTCCGTCCGCATCATTGCCGAGTTTCTCACGGAATGCCTGATGAAGTTCACGGGCCGCCTTGCGAGTATTGACGACTATCAGAGCTTGCTGGGCATCCCTCCTCAAAATCGAACCCGCGAGTTCCTCCCATGAAATGCTTTCATTATCTTCCGGCCATCGATACGCCACCCTCCGCAGCGATGCAAAATGTTCTCGCGCCTTTTCCGGTGGCACGATGGGCCGCACATTCTCAAGGCCGGTGGGCAAATCCTCGCTTTTATGCAAAGCGGGCTGGGTGGCCGTACAAAAGACCATTGTGCATCCGTAAGGCCTTTGGGGGTTGGCAAGTTCGGACAAAGCATGCAGAATCGGCTGGAGCATGAGTGGCGGCAACGTCTGAATTTCATCAAATATAATGACCGATTGGGCGATGTTATGAAGTTTGCGTGCCTTGGCCGGACGACGGGAGAACAGGGATTCGAAGAATTGGACGCTTGTAGTCACGACGATGGGAGCATCCCAGTTCTCGGCCGCCAGGCGCCGACGTTCAGAAATGGTGTCGTATGAAGGTTCAGCCTCTTTCTTATCTTTCTGCTTCCCAGCCGGGTCCGGCTCGTCTTCCACCTGGGAATGATGTTCAAGAACAACACGTCCTTTCAGTGCTTCATCGCGTTCAAAAATCTCCCGAAGCGCCTTGGCGGTTTGCTGGATGATGCTGAGATAGGGAATGACAACGATTATGCGGCGGAACTGTTTGTTTCTCTGTGCGAATTTATCGTGATGAACGGCGTGATGCAGGGCGAACAGCATGGAAGCCAAAGTTTTGCCGCCACCGGTCGGAACACTTAGGGAAAACAGGCCACGATCCTTGCCTGCAGAATCCCTGCAAAGATTCCCTACTTCCTGACGGACGGCCAGGACCTCCCCGGAAGCCTTTCCCTCAGACTTTGCTTTTTCGGCCCGCTCCTTCAGCTCTTCTTCCAGACGCAGAAGCAACGACTCGGGTTTAAAAGGTTTCCATTGCCTCGCCTCATTTTTTTTATCTCCATCCTCCGCATGCTCCTCCGTGTCCAGCCGATCCGCGTCTATCAATGCACTAAACAGGAAGCGGGTAAAAAGATCGGTGGCCAGCCATCCGTTCCCTCTGTTTCCTGGAAAAAAATCAAGGTCCTGCAGCCAACCCGGCAACATGTCATGCAATAATGGAACAGTGAAATCAGGGTGATTCTCCCGAATTTTTAACAGGCAGGACTTTGCCATTTCTCTGTATGCTTCCGCTTTCTGGTCAACATCTCCTCGATTGTGGAGCCCTGCGTGATGACCATTCACAGCGAGAGCGACTGGCCATTGGGCTGGTTCACTTTGACGAAGGGCGTAGGCCGCTCCATGATGAGCATGTGGTTGTTTTTCGCCGTCTTGGTCAGAGGTACGAATACGTTTCTGGAACTCCGTCTCCGCCTTGCCGAGATCATGGAGAAGCCCCGCCAACTTTCCTTGTTCCGATGCATCGAATGCAGTTGCAAAAAACCCTGCTTTTTGACTCACGCCTTCCAAATGAGAGATAAGGGTTTGATCTTTATGGGCAAGTAATGAATTTATGGGGTTCATATTTTGTTCTCCTTAACGTTAGATATAACATAACCACCGTCATCTCCAGCATCTCCCACGGCGGGGCATCGGTATCAACGTTTTTCACCAGGGCGGTGAAATGTTTTCCCTTGTCCATCTGTTGGGCCGGGGTTTCGTTGATGTATGCGGGGAGGTAGCCCAGTTTCCGGCCGGCAGCGGTATAAACGGCAATGGCCTTGTCGTCGTGGGGATTGGCGGGTTCGCGGGTGAGAGACAGTTGGTCTCCGGCGCGCAGGCTGTTGATAAGGCGCGGGCCGTCATAATATTGGAAACCGGCAACATGGCAGGAAAACAGAGGGATGGTTTTTTTTGCGGCTGATTTTTTCGGCCGGGAAAGAACGAAAAAAGCCAGGCCGGACAGGGCGGTTTTGAAAAAATTGCGGCGGTTCATCTGGTTTCCTCCTGTATTGGAACGTTCCAGCGTTCCAGCGTTCCAGCGATCAAACGATCAAGCGATCAAACGATTCAACGTTTCAGCGATCAAGCGATCAAACGATCAAGCGTTTCAATGTTCCAGCGATAAAGCGATCAAGCGGTTCAACGTTCCAGCGATCAAGCGTTTCAGCGGACCAGTGGTTAAACGGTCAAGCGTTTCAGCGTGAGCTCGTTTCACCGTTTCAGTGTGTGATCGTTCCAGCGGTTAAACGTTGGATCGTTTAAACGTTGGAGCGTTTTCCCGCTTGATCGTTATTTCTTCATGCATTCCTTCAGCAGGGCGTCGAATTCAGCCATTTTCGGATCTGGTTTCGGTTCCTTGTATTTTGGGCCCTTGAATCTGCTGCCTTTGAGGTGCTCCATGAATTTGTGGACCATGATGGAGAGCTTCCTGTGCTGGTCAATCAGGGAGTCTGCATGTTCGCGTTTGACATATCCCTGATCAAGGGCCACATAAAGCTGACATCGAACCTCGCCGCAGCTTCCCTTGGCAATGGCGAGAAACTGGATGAATTCCTGGTTGCCTCCTCGCTCATAACCCTCGGCGATATTTGACATGACCGATACGGAAGCGCGCTGAATCTGGCTGCAAAGGCCGAAATCCTTTGAAAAACGTTCGTTCGCGGTAAGTTTGTATATTTTGCCGGTTAAGGAACGAGCCAGTTGCCAGATTTCCAGGTCTTCGAAGGATTGTCCGGGCATTTTTTTCTTCCTTTTTTAAACTTGGGTTGTTTGCTTTTTCAGCGTTTCAGCGTTTCAGCGTTTCAGCGTTTCAGCGTTTCAGCGTTTCAGCGTTTCAGCGTTTCAGCGTTTCAGCGTTTGAACGTTTCAGCGTTTCTTTCCAAGTATACCCGACGTGCTCGGACAAATAGCGTCCTACCAATTTTTTTTTCGAATGAAGCGTAAAAAAAATCAGGGGCTCGCATGGTTGAAGATTTTTTAGCCTCGATATTTTAAAAAGAGTTAGGAAAAGGATACTGCAACAGGAAAAAATTGCAAAGAAAAAGGAGTGACAATTTGTTATGAAAAGGAGCGGATCACGGACCGCAATATTTCTTGAATTTTTTACCGCTTCTGCACAAGGGCAGGGTGATTCTGACGTTTTCGACGGCGGTTGACGGATTTTCAGGTTTCCAAAGTTTTCTTCGACCATTTTGCTTTCCTTTTTCATCTTCCAATGTTCAAGAATTTGATCGGTTCCTTTACAATCCTGCTTCCATGCCGCGCAGGATTCTGGATTGCTCGACCGCTTGCTTCACCTCTCTCCGAAAGGCAACATGGCGATTGTAGCGGGTCTTGCAATAACCTTGTAAAAAAGCCAGGGCCTCTTTTTTCATGCCGGTGGCCGCCATTACCTCGGCCAGGACGGCCAGTGCTTTTGCGGCCCGGTCATAGGCTGTCCGCTGTTTGTTGGAAACAATATGGTTAACCCGATTTTCCCCGATGGTTTCGGCCCATTGCCGGTAAAGGTTCAAGTCGAGGCTTGCCGGGTCAGCCAGGCCAAGTCCGCGTATGATTTCCTGGAAACCGGAGAGCTTTGTTTCGTTTTCAGGTTCGTCAAAATTGCTGGAATCCATGGAAATACACTCTCCATAGTCTCGCAGCATGTCGCGGATCAGGCCGCAGTCGGCATGACCGCCGGATGCCAAATACAATACTCCGGCAAAGAGCAGGCCGGTTGCGTTGCCATGGGACCAGCCGACGGCTTTATTTTGTTTGCACAGTTTGAAGGCCTCGTCGACTGCGCCTGCCATGAGCAGGGCCTTGACCAGCAGAGCGCTTTCACTGTGTCCGGATTTCCGTTTGGTAAGAAACAAACAGATTTCCGCCAGCTCTTTTTCTCTAACCTGTTGTCTGGCGGCCTCACCCGCCAGGTCAAGAAGACCGCCATCGTCCGGCTGCGATCTGAATCTTTCCCGGTAGCCTTCCAGGATCACGCCGTTCTCCCCGAGTTTTTTACCGGTTTTGATCAGGGAGTTCGCAGCCTTCCTGCGATCCGAACCCTGCGGTAAAATATTGAGGACCTCTTGACATGCATTCTTCAGGGACGTCCAGTCCTCGCCGGCTTCAAGTTGCAGCAGCCAGGAGAGATACCCCCGCGGTTGTTTTGCCTGCCAGGAACGGGCGAGATTTGCCACGGCCTTCACGCCTTCTGTCAGAAAGGCTGCTTCCAGGCAGAGGTCGGCAACCCGATCCATGTGAAAATCTTTTTGTTCCAGTGCCTTTTTCCAGGAAGGCAGGAATTGGCCGAAATCTTCAAGGGCGCCGGTTTCGGCATCGATCACATCCTGCAACAGGGGGAAGTCGTCATCCAGCAATCCGCCCATGTCGGATTTTTCAAGGTCGGCCTCCATGGCGGCCAGCATTGATTCAACGCGTTTGTTTTCGGGAGCGGATTCATAAACACATCTGGCATAGCGCGCCCGTGCTTCCCGCAGGTCGACGTTCAATTCAGGAAGAAAACCGTATGCTTCGACCTCATTTACCAAGGAGAGCAGGGCATGGTACACTTCCTGCGCGGATTTTTTATTCCCGGCCATGAAAAGATGGCCGCCGTCAATGAAGAAAGCGGTAAGTGTGGCCTTCTGTTCATCGTTCAGCAGATCCGGGTCGCCATCATCATAATAGGAATCCTGCCAGTCCTCGTCCGGGTCCTCCCAGTAGGAACCGTCCTCAATGGATTGGATGCGGGTGAGAATTTCCTGCCGCAAATCCCCGATTTGGGCGAGCAGTTTTTTTTCGGGAATGGTTGGCGTAACTGAAAGCCGTTTCGAACCCTTGGACACATGGGAAAGGATGGAGTGGAGGAAGTCCGTCCGTTCTTCCGGCACAATGTCTCTTGCCAATTCAAGGAGCAGTCTCGCAAGCGCATCCTTGCCGAGTGGTTCGCAGAGCTGTTCGATTTTTTCAAGATATGGTTTGAGTGCGATTTTTGTTGTTTTCATCTTTCTTCCAATACCTGATTTTCAGGGATGAATGATCCAGCGTTGACACGTTTCAATGCGCGAACGGCTTGATCGATGCAACCGGTCATTTACTTGCCGTCGTTCTGTGCGGTTCCTTTTGGCGGAGATTCATTGTAATAACGTTCTCTTGGGCTTGAAACCGCCTTAATGGCAATATCCTGTACCTTGCCATAGGCCTTGTCGAGCTGGGAGGCGAGCAGGTCAATCTGTTTTTTCTGATCAACGGCAGTCTGCTCCAGGGATTGTATCCTCGTGGTGAGCACATTTTTTTCACCTTCCAGGGTATTGCGCAGCAGTTCCTCGTTTTTCGTATATGCAGCGGTCAACCGTTCCGTGGTCTCCTTGACGGTTTTCTTGATAGCCTCCTCCAGTTCCCTGGGGAATTTCTCCACCTGGATATCAAGAGCAACGATGCGTTTTTCCTGCTGGGTAACCACCGCCTCGCGTTCCTTTAAATACGCCTCTCTGTCGGCAACTTTCTTTTCAAATTCTTCCTTCTTCAGGTGCAGCTCTTTCTCCAGCAGGTTGATCTCGTCCTGCAGGGCATTTGTCTTCTGTTCCCGCTCCCTCATCAGCTTGTAGTCATACTCTTCCTGTTCGCGGCGCCGGGCCTTTTCAAGCTGCTCCTGCTGTTCCTTCACCCTGGCGACGGCTTCGGCCTGTTTCTGTTCCCACGTTGCGCGGTCATGCTTTATCGAAGATTCCAGCTCCTCCCTGCGGGTGGCCATCTCTTCCTCAAAGGCGGTCTTTTTTTGTTTCTGAGCTTCGAGGAGAGCTGCCAGGGAATATGCTGATTTTTCAATTTCAAAGATTTCGGCAAGCTCTTTCTCCTTTGCCGCAACCGCCTCCTTGGTTTTTCGGTAACGCTCTGTCTGCTCCTCGATCCTGGCGGCGATATCGGTCAAGGCGGTGCTGATGCCGGTCTTGATCGAGCCTATGGCCTCGCTCACCTTGACTCCGGCAAGTTCTTCGGCAACAACGGTCACTTCCCTGATTCGTCGTACTTCCTTTTCCTTTTCAGGTTGCAACTCTTCCTCGGCGCGATTATCAAATTTTTCCACAAGTTGATTGTAAGCTTCCAGAATTTCTTTTTTGGTATTTGAGGGACTTACTGTCGGTATTTCGTCAAGTTTTTTGCTCATTTGTTCACCTTTTGTTGGAATTTTTCAGAACAGCGCTGCATTGTCCTACGATAATCCAGAGTGTACATGATCCGCTCGGACAAATAGCGTCCTACCAATTTTTTTTTTGAATGTTAACGGAGAAATTCTCGTGGGAGGTTATTTGCACACCTGTGTAGGGTTAGGCAAACAAAACGGCAACAAAGGAAAAGCGGGAAGGGAAAAGGGGAATAATTTGTTATGAGTGGCGGATCAGGGGCCGCAGCATTTCTTGAATTTTTTACCGCTGCCGCAAGGGCAGGGGGAGTTGCGGCCGATTTTGACGGCGGTTGTGCGCGGCGCGTCCTTGATCTCGCCGTCGATATAGTACCAGCGGCCGTTTTCCTTCACAAAACGGCTGATCTCATGCAGCACCAGCACCTGGCCCAGGGAAAATGCCCGGGCCTTGAACTCAACCCGGGCCCGGCCGTCTTCGTTTTCTTCGTCGTGAATCAGTTCGAGATGGGTCCAGTGCGGGATGGACTCGGGGGCGATGGAATCAGGCCGGGTGGTCGGGTGCCAGGTTGCAAGCAGGTATTCGCTGTTTTTGACCACGTAAGCGGTGAACCGGGAGCGCATCAGCGCGGCGGCCGTGGGTGCATGGCTCAATCCGCTGACAAACGGGGCGCAGCAGCCGGCAAAAGCAGTGCCGGAGCCGCAGGGGCATGGGTCATTTCCATTCATGATGGATTCCTTTGAGCAGCACGGTCCGGCCGATGTCCGCCGTGCGGCCGGATATCTGCTCGATATGGTCCCGCACCACCGGGCATTTGACGGTGAGCAGAAAATAAAGAGGGGCCTGTACCTCTGACAGGGTTTCAAAGTTGCCCTGACCCTTGCTGATGATGAGATCCGCTGCGCGAAAGAGGCGCTGGAATTCGTCCGAGCAGGCGGCAAGCGGCGTGCCGGGGCAGCCGGTGCCGTTGCTGATCACCGTGCAGATTGTCTCCAGGCCGCAGGATTGGGCATCCTCGCGCAGCGCATCGTTGATGATGGGCCGCTCCTTGACGACAAAGGTGACATCTTTGCCCAGCTTCTCAATGACCAGGGAGTCGAAAACGAGTTCGCCGCTGTTGTCAGCCAGGTAGAGAACCCTTCGTGCGTGCGCGAGGTCGGCGGTAAACGCCGGAAAATCATTGATAACCGGCTCCAGGGCCAGGGCCTGGCGGATGGTTTGTTCCATGTCGAACTGGTGCAGGGAGCCGTAGTCGATGATGTTGCCGGCCATGGAAAAGAGCAGGGCGGCATAAAGGGGGTCGGTGGATTCGTCAATCTGTCTGCGGACCTGCGGCTTGAGCCCCAGGGCGAAACGGTTGCTTTCCTTTTTCAATTCAATGAAGGGATCGTTGCAGGCGGAAATTGCCGCGATCATTTCGTAAAGGGCAACGGCATTTTCCGGCGGGCTGAGGGAAAAGTTCACCCGGCCGAGAAAGGCGATGGCCTGTTTCATGATTTCTTCATGCACTCCGGCGGCAACGGTGGTGAGGCGTGCGGTTTGCAGGGCCTGTTTCAGGAAGCAGGGGAGGCAATCAAGGGTTGTTTTCATATCGGCCGAAAGTTCCGGGTTCGTGCTGTTGGTTGACCATGGGCTTGGTGTCCCGCAGATAGCGGCCCAGGACACAGGTTGCCGCCATGGTCGCGGTTGCCTCGATCAGTTCCGGAATGGATATCTGCTGGTTGAAGCCGCCGAGGTGCGGGCCGGTCAAAAGAACGATATCCGCCACCCCTTTTGCGGCGAGATCGGCTTTTTCCGGGGTGAATCCCCGCGCCAAGAGGAAGTCGCGGAATTCCTCGTCACTCATTTGCTGCTGGTCGACCTGGCGCAGCATTTCTTCCATGCTGCGGTCAACCCCCATCTCCTCGATCATCCGCGATGACAGGATGTCCAGGTTGACGGGAAGTTCTCCTTCAAGGGGCTTGCCGGTAAATCCTTCATAATAGCCGAGCAGGATTGTCCGCAGAAGTTGCTTGAGGTGAATTGTGTCAAAGAGGTGTCGTGCGTCAACCGGCTTTCCCGCGCAATCCAGTCCGGCGAGTTCCTTGTTTTTGTTGCGGAAAAAACTTGCCGCCACCAGCAGCAGGCTCAGGATGTGGCAGCCGATATGCCAGTAAAATCGCTCTCCGGATTGATGCAGGGCGGCGAAATGTTCAAAATCCCTGATGCCGGTCAGGCCGAGATTCGGGAAGCGGCATGAGGCCAGCCATTGATCGAGCCTGCCGGCCCGGGGCCAGTCGTAAAGGCCGTTGTCTTCCCTGCGGTGGCGCTGCACCCTGTTATGGAAAAGCGGGATCGGCGCGGTATGGATGATGCCGCGCGCCGCCAGCCGCCCGAGAATCAGGCTGTTGAGTCCCATGATGGTGTCGGCCTGGCGGAAGGTTGCGAAGTTCTCCGGTTCATTTGCATAGGAAAAATAGTCCTTGCGGGCAACATAAAAAATCGCCGTGTATGGCTCGTGGAGCTCCAGTCGGTCGGGCGGGCTGACTGGAAGGCGGCTGAGGCGGAAAAGGGAGGCGTCTCCCCTGGTAAAAGGGCGCGGAACATGGAAGTTGTTCGGCAGCAGGGCGCTTGTTTCGCGCAAGGAATGCATCCACGCCGTTTCAGTGCGGAGGTTTTCGCTGTTTTCGTCCTTGCGGAGGAATTTGGCGACCAGCAGCCGGTCGTTGCCCGCAAGCGGCTGGATCAGGCTTCTGCCGGCAAAGAAAGGGGTGGCGTTTGTTGAAACACTCAGCCGTTCCGTGATGTCGTCCCAGCTTATTTCCGGCGGCGGGGCGGCGGGGCAGGGGGCAATGGCCGGAGGGGCGAGCGTTACCGGCAAGGAGCCGAGGGCTTCCGTTGCCGCCCGGAGGGATGTGCCGGTTGCGTTGCGGAGAAGGTTTCTGAAGGAGTGAAGGGCCTGAAGGGCAAGTGCGTCATGTCCTCCGGTCATTGACTCGGCAATGGCGCCCGCGGTTTCCCGAAAGAAAAAAAACGACTGGCGTTGTTTGACGAGTCGTTGGTCAAACATCAGTTTTTCGAGATTACGGATGGTGTCGAGGTGTGTCTGTTCGGGATTTTGCGCAATGAGCCTGCGCAGGTTGCACGCGGCGATGTAGCGCGCCGGGAATTCGGTATGGCTGTTATTGATTATCTGCTCTTCAAAGCGGAGATTGTTCAACATGATTGCCGGTGGTGAAGAAAAAGATTTTTTGGGCAAATGCCCAATTCATGGGGCAAATGTCCAATTTTTCGTACAGTTGATTCCCGTATAATGAAATTTCGCAACCGATTATATTCGGTTTTCGGGAAACCATGTATCTGTTTGCTGATTTTGAAATTGTAAAACGTTGATATGCGGTGCTTTTTTGTTCCGGTTTTCCGCATTCACGCGTTGTGGTACATGGATTGCAAAAGATTGAAAGTAAGTCTGTTTTTTCAGGTGACTCACTTTAGCATGCCGGAGTGAAGCTTGCCAGGGCAAAAAAGGATTTATCAAAGTGTAACTTCTATCCGAACAGTTAAGCAGGGAGTCATCGAATTTCTCGAAAACCTCGGAAAAAAGCTGAACACCAGCGTGAGGAGGCAGTGTGAACGAGATAGACAAACTTCAGCTTCTGGCGGAGCTCACTCATGAATTCTGTGAACTGAATCACGGGCCGGATACCCACCGGGAAAATTTTCCGGCAAGCGATTTTATTATCATGCCGTTCGGCTACGCGGAAAATGCGGTAACGGATGTCGCGGTGCGGGAAATGGTTGTCCCGGTCTGTCATGATTGCGCCACCGCCCTGCTCGGAAATGAATGGACATTGCTGTACTGTTTTGAGTGCTGCAGCAGCCAATGGGTTTACCGGAAGATGGCCAGGAACAAATACCGCCATCATGTTTTATGGCTGCGCGGCTGCCCCCACTGTTCCAACCAGTTCGGCGGCCTGTACTTCAATGACTTTGACGCCGTGGCTGATTCCGCCCATTTCCTCAGGGAATACGCGGGGCGGATGGCCGCTTAACGGTTGTTAAAGCAGATACTCTGTGCGGACATTGGAAAGTGCCGCAAAGATATTGCTTTCCAGCTGTTGATCCTTGCCGTACAGCTCCTGCAGCATTGCCCGTATTTTTTCGCGTTTGGAGCTGCCGGCAAGGGGACAGGGATTTTCAGCGGCGCTGATTTCGAAAAGGCGGGCGAGTGTTTTCACCTGTTCCTTGTTCAGGTAGGCGAGCGGGCGGATGACGTGAAGGTTGCCGTGAAACAGCGGCTGTCGCGGCACCATGGTACTCAGGTTGCCGCTGTAGAAAAGGTTGAGAAAAAAGGTTTCGATGATATCTTCTTTGTGATGGCCCAGGGCCAGCTTGTTGCACTTTTTTTCTCTTGCCAGGTTGAAAAGCCGGGTCCGTCGGTTGCGGGCGCAGTAAAAACAGCCGCTTTTGCCGTTTTCCGCGGCAAGGGCGTCAGGTCCGAAGGTTGTCTTTTCAACGATAACGTCAATTCCCAGCTTTGACAGCTGTCTTTCGGTTGCGGACGCAACGCTTCCCTCGGGAAAACCCATATCAAGATGCACGGCGGTCAGGTGATAGCTGATCGGTGCCTTTTTTTGCCATTCTCGGAGTATCGCCGCCAGGACAATGCTGTCCAGTCCGCCGGAAACGGCGACCATGACCCGGTCCCCGTCGGCCAGCATCCGGTAGTCGTGCATTGCCTTGCCGATAAGGCGATTAATGATTTTCGGAAGGGACATGATGGCTGCAAGGGGCCGGGCAAGCGTGGTCTAGCGGGCGAGGTACTTGCAGTCGTCGAGTTTTTCTTTCATTCCCTCACTGGCCAGTTGCCGGGCGGTTATCCATTTGAAACCGCGGCTTGAGGCCTTGGAAAATGAAAAAAGATTGGAAAGCAGGGTCTGCTGGGTTTCATCAAATACTCCCATGCAGAGGCTGCTCCCGGTGGCAACGTGAAACAGTTGGTATTTGAATGAGACCGAGGCGGGCTGGTTGACTGAGTATTCACCGCCGTCGCGTTCGCTGAAGCGGATGGCGGTAATGAGCAGTACCGCGTCAGTGCCGATCTGCTCGCCGATCCGCCGGGTCATTTCATTCGGGGTGCCATGGAAATCGCTCAGCAGGGTTTCTTGCTGCGAGGAGCTCAGAAACCGGATGCCGCTCCTTTCCGCAAGAATCTCTTTTGCCAGTTCCGTTAAAACCGCGGCGCCTGATTCGAGCTGGCGGGTGGTGATGTAGTCGTACCCCTGTTCCGCTTTTTGGATTTCAACCGGGAGAACGGCAATGGAATTCACGGTCTTTGCCGGTTCTTCGGGAGCAGCGGCCTGTTTTTTTCCGGCGCATCCGGCCAGGGAAAAAAACATGAAAACAAGAACAAGGAAAAATGAAAAAGATGCGAAACGTTTCAACGGAAAACCTCCAGCGGTTCGAAAATTTTAAAGGGATCCTTTTGATGAAAGGGGTCCCTGGGATCGGATATTGGGTGATGTCGCCTGGTCCAGGGCTCTTCCCAGCGCTTTAAAGATTGCTTCAAGGATATGGTGGGTATTTTGCCCGTAAGGCACTTCAACATGAAGCGTCATGCCGCCGTGCAGGGACAGGGCCCGCAGGAATTCCTGGACCAGGGCGGAGTCGAAGGAGCCGACCTTCTGGTCGCAGGGGACGACATCATAATGGAGATACGGTCGGTTGGACAGGTCGAGCGTCACCCGTGCCAATGCCTCGTCCATCGGCAAGGTGCAGTGACCGTAACGGTTGATGGCGCTGAAATCCTGCAGGCAGGCTTTCAATGCCTGACCCAGGCAGATGCCGATGTCCTCGACGGAATGATGATCATCTATTTCCGTGTCGCCGTGAGCGGTAACGGTGAGATCGAAAAAACCGTGGACGGTGAACAAGGTCAGCATATGATCGAGAAACGGGACCCCGGTCTTCAGTAATGCCTTGCCGGACCCGTCCAGGGTGAGACTGAGGGCGATGTCGGTTTCATTTGTTTTGCGGGTGATGGCGCTCTGGCGTTTGTTTTCCATTATTAATTTGATTTAATTTGATTTTTTTAGTGCGTGCCGGTAATTATCGATTATATTAATTACATCGTCAGGAAATGAGTGGCAAGTCATTTTCTTGATAATATCATATTTGATTCATTCCTGAAAAAGCAATTTCAATCCATCCGGAATGCAGATAAAAAAAGGTGAATTTTTTGTTGACAAAAAAGAATGTCGACCGTATATTCACTGTGTTTTTCGCACATACACAAAAAAACAAAAGCGGGAATAACTCAGTGGTAGAGTGCAACCTTGCCAAGGTTGAAGTCGCGAGTTCGAATCTCGTTTCCCGCTCCAGGTAAATTCAAAGGTTCGAACATGCTTCGGACCTTTTTTTGTCAATATTTCCATTTGTTTGATTGGGATTTTCATTCTCCTGCGAATGGTAAGATAAGCAGTATTTGAGGGTCAGCATATGAAAACGTATTTAACTCCGGTCAATGAGATTGAACGGAACTGGTTTGTGGTTGATGCGCAAAGTAAGGTTCTCGGTCGCCTTGCCTCTGAAATTGCATACCGGCTTCGCGGCAAACACAAACCCACCTTCTGCACTTTTCAGGATAACGGGGATTTCGTCATCGTTGTCAATGCCGACAAGATCCGTCTTACCGGCAAGAAGCTTGATGAAAAGTTGTACTACAATCATTCCGGCTTCATGGGCGGACTCCGGACAAGAACGGCAAAGGAAATTCTTGCCGAAAGCCCTGAAGAGCTTCTTTTCAAGGCGGTGAAGGGCATGCTTCCCAAAAATACATTGGGTCGCGCCCAACTGAAAAAATTGAAAGTATATGCCGGTTCGGAGCATCCCCATGAAGCCCAGAAACCGGAAAAACTCGAAATATAAGAGAGTACTGGAGTAATTATGTCAGAGCAGCAATTCTACGCCACGGGTAAAAGAAAAACAGCTATTGCCAGGGTCTGGTTGAGACCGGGTAAGGGCGATATTAATGTCAATAAATTGAGCTTTGCTGCATATTTCGGTGGCGCTATTGACCAGAAATCAGCAGTCAGACCGTTTGTTCTCACCGATACGATCGAAAAATTCGATGTTTATGCCACTCTGAAAGGCGGCGGCAAGTCTGCTCAGTCAGAGGCGCTTCGTCATGGCATAGCGAAAGCATTGCTGGAGGTTGACAGTGCAAATCGTCCGGCCTTGAAAAAAGCTGGTTTTCTCACCCGCGATGCACGCGCCAAAGAGCGGAAAAAATACGGCAGAAAAGCTGCCCGTGCAAGCTTCCAGTTCTCGAAACGTTGATCTGATTTATTCATCTTATTGAATGAACTGTCCTTAAACGGGAAAAGCGAAAGATATTTCGCTTTTCCCTTTTTTTTTGTCTGATTGGCGACTGAGCGGAGAAGAAAATGGTTCGTGTAGGTATTGTTGGTGCATCGGGTTACACCGGTGGTGAGTTGGCACGCATATTGGCACTTCATCCGGAAACGGAATTATGTGTTGCCACGTCCCGTCAGTATGCGGGCAAAAAAATGTCCGATGTCTATCCCCATCTGGCCGGGATCGCGGACATTGTCTGTGAAGACCTCAAGATCGATGATCTGGTCGGCAGGGCGGATCTGTTTTTTACCGCGGTTCCCCACCAGACCGCCATGGCCCTCGTGCCTTCCATTCTCGAGGCCGGGAAAAAAGTTGTTGATCTCAGCGCTGATTTCCGTATCGATGATCCCGTTGTTTATGAAGAATGGTATCAGGCCCATACGGCCAAGCAATATCTTGATGAGGCGGTTTACGGACTGCCCGAACTCAACCGAGATCGTATTGCCGGTTCACGTCTGGTGGCGAACCCCGGATGTTATCCGACGTCGATTATTCTTGCCCTTGCCCCTTTACTGAAAAAAGGGTGGGTGAAGCTTGATACCATTATCGCCGATTCCAAGTCCGGTACGTCCGGAGCCGGACGCAGTGCCCAGGTCAACAGCCTTTTTTGCGAGGTAACCGATGGTTTTCGCGCCTATAAGGTTGCCCAGCATCGCCATACGCCGGAGATCGAGCAGGAACTGAGCAAGCTTGCCGGAAGCAAACTGACCATTTCCTTTACTCCTCATTTGCTGCCGATCTCGCGCGGAATATTGAGCACGGTGTACGCAAGCCTTGTCGACGGTGTCGATCCGGGCGAACTTGCCCCTTTGTACGACGAATTTTATCGTAATGAAAAATTTGTCCGGGTCTGCCCCCCCGGTGTTTTCCCCGCCACCCAGTATGTTCGCGGCAGCAACTACTGTGATATCGCTTTTAAATATGATCCACGGACCGGCAGAATAATTCTGCTGTCGGCCATAGACAATCTGGTGAAAGGGGCTGCCGGTCAGGCGGTTCAGAATATGAATCTGGTTTGCGGTTTCGCCGAATCCCTCGGGCTTGAAACAGTCCCCCTTTTTCCTTGATAGCTTTCCGCCCCTTTGTCTTATGGGTGTTCACTCCGTACACTGCCGCAATATCAAGCTGACCGTCGCCTTTGACGGCACCGACTATGCGGGATGGCAGCGCCAGAACAACGCTCCGACGGTTCAGGCTGCCCTTGAGAAAAAACTTGCGGTGATGACCGGAGAAAATATTGTCGTTCACGGCGCGGGGCGAACTGATGCCGGGGTGCACGCCCTGGGTATGACGGCTCATTTCAAAACCTCATCCGCCATTACCTGTCATGCCTTTCAACAGGGGTTGAACAGTTTGCTTGCTGCGTCAATCAAGATACTCCGGGTTGAGGATGTCAGTGAAGATTTTCATTCGCGTATCAGTGCCAAAGCAAAAATTTACCAGTATTTTTTTTCAACCGGCAGTTTGATTTTGCCCCACCGCCGTTTGTATTGCGCCCATCTTCCCGGCCCGTTTGATCTGGACAGGGCATGCCGGTGCCTGCCTTTTATCCGCGGCAGCAAGGATTTCAGCTCTTTTGAGGCAGTGGGATCCCGGGACAGGGCCAAGGTCGGCGGCCGAGGGGCGACGCGGCATATATTTTCCGCAACGCTTCAGATCAATGAATCGTGCATGGATGAATATGTTTTTGAAATTTGCGGTGACGGATTCTTGCGAAAAATGGTAAGAAATATCATCGGGTCGGTAATTGAAGTTGGCCGAAATCGCATGGAGGTCGAAGATTTTGTCCGGCTTTTTGAGTTGAGAGACAGGGCGATGGCCGCTCCAACCGCACCAGCCTGCGGCCTGTTTCTGAAAAATGTTTTTTATGATGATGCTGGAATACGGCATGGATTTTAAAAAAGGAAAGGGGACGGATATGGAAGGACAGATTGCGCTGGCGGATCGGATGAAACTGATCAAACCCTCACCCACCCTGGCGGTGAATGCAAAGGCAAAGGCCATGAAGGCCGCCGGTGCTGATATTTTGAATTTCAGCGTCGGCGAACCGGACTTTGATACTCCCGCGCATGTATGCGCCGCCGGTAAAAAAGCCATTGATGAAGGCTTTACCCGTTATACCGCAGTTCCCGGTATTCCGGAACTGCGTGAGGCAATCGTCGCCCGCTACGCCCGGGACAGGGGCTGGAAGTATGAAGCGGACCAGGTACAGGTGAGCTGCGGCGGCAAACACGGGCTTTATAATATGGCCCAGGCCATGTTCGGACCGGGAGACGAAGTGCTCATCCCGACTCCATACTGGGTTTCCTATCCGCCCATCGTGCTGCTTGCCGGTGCGACCCCGGTTTTTGTGCCGCTGTCTGAAAAGGATAATTTCGATCTGACCGCGGAAAATTTGAATAAGTGCGCGACCGGCAAGACCCGCGGCATTATTCTCAACAGTCCGTCAAATCCCACCGGAGGAATTTTTTCCGCCAAGGCATTGGCAGTTGTTGCCGAAATGGCCATGAAACGGGGCTGGGTCATCATCTCCGATGATATTTATGACACCATCGTCTACGATGAAGGTCCTCTCGCCCATATTCTCGACGTGGAACCAAAGGTGAAGGATCAGACCATCATCTTGAATGGCGTGTCCAAGTCCTTTGCCATGACCGGATGGCGCATCGGTTATTCTCTCGGGCCGAAACATGTGATTGCCGCCATGAATAAAATCCAGAGTCAGTCGACCTCAAATGCTTCTTCAATCGCCCAGAAGGCAGCCCTGGCCGCTGTGGAAGGACCGCAGGATTTTCCGGGGATGATGAAGGAATCGTTTGTGCCCCGGCTTGATTATATCGTCAAGGAATTGACCTCGATTGAAGGGATCACCTGTGTGAAACCAAGCGGCGCCTTTTATGTTTTTCCGAATTTTACCGCCTATTACGGCCGTAAGTTCAAAGGCAAGGTCATCAGCGGCTCGGTCGAGATGTCGGAGTATCTGCTGGAAGAAAGTTTTATGGCGACGGTTCCCGGCGCAGCGTTTGGTGCCGATGAGTTTGTGCGCTTTTCCTTTGCCACTTCGATGGAATCAATAACCGATGGGATGAAAAGGTTGAAAGAGGCGCTGGGAAAGCTTGACTGATTCAGGGTTGAATCGGTTTTGGGGTAATGACTGCGATCGAAGTTTTTTGGCCGTAAAGAGCGGCATTGTCGGGAAAAATCAGGAGCCGCAACGAAATTCATTCGTTGCGGCTCTTTGTGTCGTGGTGCCATTGCGGCGGATGGTCGATGCGGACGCGTTTGATTGCAACAGGGTGAGCCCTTCCCGCCTTGACGACGGTCTCAATATTCTTCCGGGCTGGGTTCGCTGAGAGCCCAGGTCCATTGGTCAAGGGGCCGCTCCTTGGAAAGTGCTTTCTGGCCGCTTGAGCTGTAGCAGCGATACACCCAGCTCTGACCACTCTGGTATATTTTGATCAAGGCAAGGTTGGGGTGAATGTACCATCCCGGTTTGTATTGTCCGTCCATCTCCGTTCCTCGGTAAGTTCTTGTCCTTTTTTCAAGCAGCAAATAAAGAGCCGATCGGCAATCAAATGCCGGCCCATTATGCAACGGTCTTGCAAAAAACCTTGGTCCGCCGTATCGTAAACGATAACTCTATGAATCGATACGAAAATCGGGCGCCATGGCTTGCGGCAAAGACGTCATTATTTCACAAGACATTTCGTGATACAGTTGCGGCAGTCATCGCTGATTTTGCCGTCCCTGCAGAATAAACTGAAACTTTCAATCCAATCCGTGCCGCCGCGGGGGCATTGTTCAAGAAATTGGACAAAACTGATCATGCGGTCGATAATTTCTCTGGGTGCGGCATGTTCTATTTTGCAGGCCCCGATGTCGGCAAGCTTTTCATCCACATCAAGGACCTTGATGAAAAAATTCTTCAGGGCCTGATGACGGTGGATGATGTCCGCCGACATTTCCTGCCCCGTGGTGGTGAGGGTGATGACCTCATACGGGGCGTAGTTGATCAGTTTTTTCTGGGCTAAAGCTCTGAACGCCTCGGTCACTGATGACCGACTGACATTGAGTCGGGAAGCGATTTCTTTTGCCCTGGCCACCTTCTTTTCTTTGATGATGAGGGCAATCGCCTCAAGGTAGTCTTCAAGACTTGCACTCAGGCGTGTTTCTTTTTTCATGATATTTTGCGATATGCCGCATCTGAAAGCAACACCAAAAAGTTAAATTGACACCTGTAAGTAGTTAATATCATACAGTTGAGTTGCCGTTGATGCCAGTTTTTTTTGTTTGACGGGGTAAAAAAGATCCATTTGCCCTTTTGCCGCTGCCGTCTATCCTGTTGAAAATGGTTTTTTTCATGCGTCGATTTTTTCTTTTGTCGTTATTTATCGGAATGATTGCTTTCTCTTATGCTTGCTGGATCGAGCCGAACAGGATCGTGGTTGAACATGTCGTCATCCCTGATGAAATATTATGGCGCGCCTGGGGAGAAACGAAAATCGTCCAGCTTTCCGATCTCCACATTGATCATCCGGGCAAACGTGAAGCCAAGCTCGCCCGGATGGTGACCGACCTCAAGCCGGATCTCATCGTCATCACCGGGGACATGGTGCAATGGGAGAAAAATCCGGCCCCGGCCATGGCGTTTGTCGAGAGCCTGCATGCGCCGCTCGGGGTCTATTGCGTGCTCGGCGATTCCGACATGTCTGCCGGCAGGCAGCAGTGCCTTTTCTGTCATACCGCCGGCAATGTACATCAACAGCGAGATCATCCCAGAATGTTTAAGAACTCATGCCGCACGGTCGATCTTGACGAGTCCGGACGGACGATGGTTGTTGCCGGTTTTTTTGTCGAAGACGAGGGGAATGCCGTTGATCGGCAAACACCCTTTCACGGCCTGCCCGACCAGAACAGTCCGCTCCTGGTGCTCAATCATTTTTCGGACGGCTGGGACGAGGCATTGGGGGATAGGCCGCGGCTCTGGCTTGCCGGCGACACCCATGGAGGACAGATACGGTTGCCTGATTTTCTTTGGGAAAGACTCCATGTCGTCGATTATCCCCGATACCGGGCAGGGCTTTTCAGCGATGGCGGTCACAAGTGGTTGTATGTGAACCGTGGTATCGGCACCACCGGCTCTTTTCCTTTCAGATTCGGGGTACCGCCGGAAATAACCGTCATCAGCTTTCAAGGGAGGTAAAGAGATATGCGCTTTGCTTTCATCCGCGTTTTTTTTGCTCTTTTCCTGTTTTTGGCCATTGTCTCCTGTTCGTCGGGGGGATATGATGAATCGGCAAATCGTTCGATTTTCGACTTTGAAAATGAATTGGAGCTCGATCATCTGCACTGGGAGTGCGGCACGTTCATGGAGCGGGATACGCGCCATGCCACTTCCGGTCAATACAGCCTCAGGCTGGAGATGTATCCTCATTTTGACTATCCCGGCTTCAAATGCTACCTGGAAGAAGGCTGCCGGGGCGGGAAACGCTTGCTGGTTGATATTTACAATCCGGGAGAACAGGCGATACGGCTTTCCTATCGAATAGACGACCGCAAGGACGGCCCGCCTTATGAAGACCGGGCAAACGGTCGTTTTGACGCCCTGCCGGGAGCCAATGTTTTTGCTGTTGAGCTTGCCGGGCTGCGGACTTCCGGCACCGGCCGGCTGATGGATGCCGCATCGCTCACCAGTCTGGCTCTTTTTGTCCATCAACCGGAAAAACCAATTGTGCTTTTTTTTGATAATATCCGCCTGGAAGGGCAATGAATTTGGATTTGAAAAGAGAAAAGGAGAAAAACATGTCGCTGCAGGAAAAAATAAAAAGTGATTTAAAGCAATCGATGAAGGCCCAAACCGAGGCCAGGACCTCGGCGCTGCGCGTGTTGCTCGGCGAGTTCGGCCGGCAGGCGAAAAAGGAGCTCGATGATGCCGAGGTGATCAGCATCATTCGCAAGCTGATCAAATCGGAAGCCGAAACCCTGGCCCATACCGGGCAGGAGCCATCCGAATACATGCGGATTCTGGAGGGATATCTGCCCAGGCAGGCAAGCGAGGAAGAAATTAAGCAATGGATCGCCGCCAATATCGATTTTGCCAAGTTCGGCAACAAGATGCAGGCCATGAAGCCGATCATGGCTCATTTCGCGGGTATGACGGACGGCAACATGGTGAAAAATATTCTGCAGAGTCTCTAGACTCGGAAATACAACAAGAAATCAACCGAAACGGCCGGTGATATAATCCTCGGTCAGTTGATGGCGCGGGTTGGTGAATATCCGCTCCGTTTTTCCCACTTCAATCAAGTCGCCCAGGTGAAAGTAGGCGGTCCGCTGGGAAACCCGGGCTGCCTGCTGCATGGAGTGGGTAACAATGACAATGGAGTAGTGTTCCCGCAGTTCCGCGATCAGCTCTTCGATCCTGGCGGTGGCGATGGGGTCCAGGGCCGAGCATGGTTCATCCATGAGAATCACTTCGGGACTCACGGCAATGGCCCGGGCAATGCAAAGCCGCTGCTGCTGGCCGCCGGAAAGTCCGGTGCCGGGCTGGTTCAGTCGGTCTTTTGCTTCTTCCCACAGGCCGGCCTTTTTCAGGGACGTTTCGACGATTTCATCGAGTTCCGTCTTGTTCTGCACCAGCCCGTGAATTTTCGGACCATAAGCGACATTGTCGTAAATGGATTTGGGAAAGGGATTCGGTTTCTGAAAAACCATGCCGACCCTGGCGCGAAGCGGCACAACATCCACGCTTTTATCGTGAATATCCATGTCGTCGATCCGGATATCCCCGGTGACCCTGCAGCCTTCCACCGTATCATTCATCCGGTTCAGACAGCGAAGAAAGGTGGATTTGCCGCAGCCGGAAGGGCCGATCATGGCAATCACCTCGTTGCGGGCGATATCAATGCTGACATTGTTGATCGCCATCTTCTCGCCGTAATAGACATAGACCTCCCGGCAGGTCATGCGGGGGGTTTCCACGAAGGGGTTGCCGACTGTTTCACGTTTCTTGTGAAGAACCTTGTCCTGGCTTTGCGACAAAACATTCTCCTTGGTTTGGATGGATGATTGGTTGCGGGTCATATTGAATGTTGCTTCCATTTTTCTGATTTATCCTGAAATAGTATCACGGAGACCAGGGAAAGGCATAAAAAAAAATTGCGATGCCCCCTGATCCCCCGGTGTTTGGAAGTCATCAAGGAAACGATGGCCTCATCGTTACATGCGGAGCGCTTTCAGCTCTTTGACGTCCGCGGCAACGGATTTTCTTTCCTCCTCCGGCATGGGGATCATGCCTTTGTCGGTCAGATAACCTTCATCACCCCAGGCTTTTTCGCTGGTAAACTCGGCAAGATATTCCGTGATGCCGGGAATAACCCCCACATGGGCTTTCTTGACATAAAAGAAGAGGGGACGTGAAACGGAATATGTGCCGTCTGCGATGTTTTCAAAGGTTGGAGCATAGTCTTCCACGATCGCCCCTTGAATCTTATCTGCGTTCTGTTCGAGAAAGCTGAAGCCGAAAATGCCGAAGGCACTGGGATTGGCATCAAGCTTCTGGACGATCAGGTTGTCGTTTTCACCGGCTTCGATGTAGGTGCCGTCTTCACGCACGCTTTGGCAGACCGCCTTGTGTTTGTCTTTGTCGGAGTTTTTCATTTCCTTGATAAAGGCAAATGTTTCGGCTCCGGTTTCCATGGCGAGCTCGACAAAGGCATCACGGGTTCCGGAGGTGGGAGGTGGGCCGAGCACTTCAATTTTAACGGCCGGCAGGGAAGGATTGACGTCTTTCCATGTTTTATAGGGGTTGGGAACAAGCGTGTCGCCGCCTTTGGGGTCAGGAACTTCCTTGGCCAGGGCCAGGAAGATATCCCGGCGCGACACCTGTATGGGAGCGCTTTTTTTGGAATTGGCCAGCACGATTCCGTCATAGCCGATTTTTACCTCGATGATATCCTTGACTCCTTTCGCCTGGCAGGTGTCGAATTCGGATTTTTTGATGGCGCGGGAGGCATTGGTCATGTCCGGATGCTGCACGCCGATTCCGGAGCAGAACAGTTTGAAGCCGCCGCCGGTGCCGGTTGACTCGATCTTCGGGGTTTTGAAATTCGTCGTTTTTCCCAGTTGTTCCGCCACCACCGTGGCAAAGGGGTAGACGGTGGAAGAACCGACGATGCTGATGTAGTCGCGGCCTGCCGAATGGGCCGCCGAGGTGGCGAACATGCCGGCCATGAATGCGGAAACCCAGAAAATGCTTTTCTTTTTCATTGTGCTCTCCTTGGGACAAAGTGAAAAAAATCCCTACCATTTAATTTCAAAACGTTTTCGTAAATAAACCGCTCCCGCGTTCATGAAAATGAGGAAGGCGAGAAGCACCATGATCGCCGCTGATGTCCTTTCGGTAAAGGCCCGTTCCGGGCTGTCCGCCCAAAGGTAAATCTGCACCGGCAGGGCGGTGGCCGGGTCGGTAAATCCGCCGGGGATGTCGACGATAAAGGCGACCATGCCGATCATCAGCAGAGGCGCGGTTTCGCCAAGGGCGCGGGCCATGCCGATGATGGTTCCGGTCAGCATGCCGGGCAGGGCGAGCGGCAGAACATGGTGCATCACCATCTGCATTTTTGAGGCGCCGATACCGAGAGCCGCTTCACGAATCGAAGGAGGAACCGACTGCAGGGACGCGCGGCTGGCAATAATAATAACCGGCAGGGTCATCAGGGTCATGACCAGGCCTCCCACCAGGGATGTTGAGCGCGGCATGCCGAAAAAGTTGATGAACACGGCAAGCCCCAGCAGGCCGTAGACAATGGACGGCACTGCGGCCAGATTGTTGATGTTGACCTCGATAATGTCGATCCATCTGTTTTTGGGCGCGAACTCTTCGAGATAGACAGCGGCGGCGACACCGGCAGGGAAGGAAAGAAACAGGGTGATAAGCAGGACGTAGAATGATCCTCTCGTTGCTCCCCAGATACCGGCAAGTTCAGGTTCCCGTGAATCACCGGATGTGAGCAATATCATGTTGAATCTTTTTTCAATACGGCCTTCGTTTTCCATTCGGTCCAGCCAGCCGAGCTGATTATCCGTGATACGTCTTTCCGATTCAGGAACCGACCGGTCGATGTAGCCTTTAGAGAGCATGTCCACATCATCATTGGCGGGAACCCATATTTTCTGTTTGGTGCCGATGAGGCTGGTATTGTCCTTGATTATATTCTGCAGGCGAAATGCCGCGCCTGAGCTGACAAGGTCGTAAAGTTGCTTTTTGCCGCGTCGGTCCGTTACATCGGGAAACATCTCCCGCAGTGATGATTTAACCAGGCCGGGAAAATCCGCCGTGGCCAGGTTTTCGTCGGCAAATTCAGCCGGGTCGAAAAAGACATCAATCTGAATATAAGTTTGCAAAAATGCCGTGTATCCCTTTGAAACAATAGACAAAAAGAGCAGGGCGAGAAAACCGAGAGAAAGGATGATTGCCGTCATGCCGAATCTGCGAAAGCGGCGTTCGGACCGATAGCGGCGTTGCAGTCCCTTGTTGACTTTATCGATGGTGGCGGCGTTTTGCCGAGAACTGTTCATAAAGTGTCTCCTTCCGGCGGACGGCTACTCATATTGCTCCCTGTATTTGCGTACAACGTACAGGGCAATAATGTTGAGCAGAAGAGTAAAGATGAAAAGAAACAGGCCAAGGGCAAAGGCGGCAAGTGTTTTCGGGCTGTCAAACTCCTGGTCGCCCACCAGCAGCGTGACAATCTGAACGGTGACGGTGGTCACCGCCTTAAAGGGGTTGGCCGTCAGGTTTGCGGAAAGTCCGGCGGCCATGACCACGATCATGGTTTCGCCGATGGCCCGTGATACCGCAAGAAGAATACTGCCGACAATACCGGGCAGGGCGGCGGGGATGACCACCTTTTTAATGGTTTCCGATTTTGTCGCGCCCAGGGCAAGGGAGCCGTCCCGCATTGACTGGGGAACGGCATGAATGACATCATCGGAAAGCGATGAGACAAAGGGGATAATCATGATTCCCATGACCACACCGGCGGCCAGGGCGCTTTCGGAAGAAATCGGCAGGTTGAAAACGGCGCCGCTGTCCCGGAGAAAGGGGGCAACGACCAGGGCCGCGAAAAAACCGTACACCACGGTGGGGATGCCCGCCAGTATCTCAAGCAGGGGTTTGATAAAAGAGCGCGTGCGGTTGGTTGCATACTCCGACAGGTAAATTGCCGACATGAGGCCAACCGGCACGGCAACCATCATGGCGATCAGTGAAATAAGCGCCGTGCCGGCAAAGACGGGCACGGCCCCGAACGCCCCGCTCGATCCGACCTGATCGCTGCGCATCGCGGTCTGCGGGCTCCAGTCAAGGCCGAAAAGAAATTCATGCAGCGAAACCACCTTGAAAAAACGGATCGCCTCAAAAAGAACGGAAAGGATGATTCCCACGGTGATGAGGATGGCAAAGGCTGAACAAAGAAAGAGCAGGAAAAGGAAAACTTTTTCAACCTTGTTGCGGGCTTGCAGTGAGGGGGTGATTTTTCGGTAAATAAGTGAGCCCGCGGCCATCATAAAGGCCAGAATAACCGCGGCCATGGCCCTGCCGGAAAGAGACTGCAGGGCCCGGTAGTGCTCGGCGGCCTGCAGCACATAAGGTTCCGGTTCCCCGGAAACGATGTTGCCCGAAACAATATTTTTTATGTCGTTGAGAATCAGGCCAAGCCGGCTTTCCGGCAGAGCGGCGATTTCCGGCGGCAGAGCGGCGGCAACCAGCGAGCTGATAATCGGTGATTCACTTGTCTGCCAGACTGCCAGGATGAGCAAAGCGGGCAGGGCGCACCAGAGAGCCGTCAACATGCCGTAGTGCGCGGGCAGGGAATGGAGCCCTTTGACGCCGCCGCGGTTTTTCGCCACGGCAAACGCCTTGGAACGGCCGAGAAAATAGAAACTGACGGCAAACAAAAGAATGGTCGGCAAAATATATGAGGAAATCATAATCGTTGCCCTGGGTATCAGCGGAAGCGGACAATTTCGCCTTCAACAAGGTAAATCACCTCTTCGGCAATATTTGTTGCGCGATCGGCAATACGTTCGAGATGGCGGGCGAGAAGAAAATTATTGATCATGCATCCCGGGTGTTCCGGGAATTTGCCCAGCATTTTGATAACCGTTTCATAGGCCAGGTTGCGCAGGGCGTCCACTTCGTCATCAATGAAAAAGATTTTTCTGGCGAGCGCGGCGTCGCGATGCACCAGGGCGTCAAGGCTCATTTTCAGCATGGTGATGACATGCTCCGACATTTCACTGTAGTCGAAACCGCTTTTGACGGCGCAGCTGCTTTTGCTGATACCTTCCACCCGTTTGGCGATATTGACGGCCATGTCGCCGATGCGTTCAATTTCATTGTTGATTTTGATGACGGTGATGAGAAGCCTGAGGTCGCTTGCCACCGGCTGATGCAGCGCGAGGATTTTCAGGCATTCCTCCTCGATTTCCACTTCCATGTCATCGACTTCATAGTCGGAGCGGATAATTTTCTGGATCATCTCTTCATCATGGGTCTCAATCACCGTGACAGCCATGCGGACCCGTTCTTCCACCAGTGCTCCCATGCTCAACAGCTTCTGGTTCAGTTTTTCAAGTTCTCGATGAAAGGTGTGATGGCGGGCCATGAAGTTTTTCTCCTTTGCTTATGTTGTGATAGTTATCGTTAATTTTCTTTAAAGCTACCACATTCAGCGATACTACGAGAGAAAAATTTAGGTTTGATTAGGAGATTGTTAAGATTGCGTTAGGCTCGGTGAATCAACTTGCGGGGCCCGGGAAAATATGCATATAAAGAATGGATAATTCCAAGCGGAACCATGTGGTTGCTTGCCTCTCATCCCGCCGGGGATGGGTATCGGATGGTGCATCCATTGCCGCATTCTGCCCCCAAATTATTACCGCAGAGATCAGGACGACTCAAGAAAAACGTTGTCTTCCCAATCCCTGCGGCACCTTTTCTCAGGGCGAGAAAAAAATTACAAGCTGAGCGGTTTCAGATCCTTCACGTCCTTGGCAACGGATTTTCTTTCTTCCTCGGGCATGGGGATCATGCCCTTGTCCGCCAGATATCCTTCATTTCCCCAGGCTTTTTCACTGGTAAACTCGGCAAGATATTCCGCAATGCCGGGAATGACCCCCACATGATCCTTCTTGACGTAGAAGAAAAGGGGACGGGAAACCGGATACGAGCCGGCGGCGATGTTGTCAAAGGTGGGGGCATTGCCTTCCACCATTGAACCCTGGATCTTGTCGCCGTTCTGGTCAAGAAAGCTGAAGCCGAAAATGCCGAAGGCATTGGGGTTGGCATCAAGTTTCTGCACGATCAGGTTGTCGTTTTCACCGGCTTCAACATAGGCGCCGTCTTCCCGCACGCTTTGGGTAACCGCCTTATGTCGGTCCTTGTCCGATTTTTTCATATCCTTGATAAAGTCAAATGTTTCGGCTCCGGTTTCCATGGCGAGCTCGACAAAGGCATCACGGGTTCCGGAGGTGGGGGGCGGGCCGAGCACCTCGATTTTAACGGCCGGCAGGGAAGAATTGACTTCTTTCCATGTTTTATAGGGGTTGGGAACAAGCGTGTCGCCGCCTTTCGGGTCAGGAACTTCCTTGGCCAGGGCCAGGAAGATATCCCGGCGCGACACCTGCATGGGCGCGCTTTTCTTGGAATTGGCCAGCACGATTCCGTCATAGCCGATTTTGACTTCAACGATATTTTTTACGCCATTGTCCTGGCAGGTGTCGAATTCAGATTTTTTGATGGCGCGGGAGGCATTGGTCATGTCCGGATGTTCAACCCCGACCCCGGCACAAAACAGTTTGAAGCCGCCGCCTGTGCCGGTTGATTCGATTTTCGGGGTTTTGAAATTCGATGTCTTGCCGAGTTGTTCCGCCACTACAGTGGCAAACGGATAGACGGTGGAAGAGCCGACGATGCTGATGTAGTCCCGTCCCGCCGCCTGAACCGCTGATGCGCTGAACATGCCGGCCATGAATGCTGCTGCCAGAAAGATGCTTTTCTTTTTCATAGTTTGCTCCATAAAGAATGTGAATAAAAAATACTGCTGCCGTTTGATTGCAAATCGTTTTTGTAAGGGAACCATCCCAGCGTCCATGAAAAATTTGGAATAATTATTGACGCTTTTACTTTTGTCAGAATACGAGAGTATTATTGGGACTTGGTTAGGAGATGGTTAATATTTGATGAGGGGTTGGGAATCGGCTTGCGGGAAGAAAAAATATGCATAAAGGTAAAGGGGTATTGTAACTATCCAGCGTAGTGGCGACAAAGTACATAAAACCACGCACTGTAACTGTTCAGTAGTGCCGCAGATGCGCCGGTAAGCGCAGACTCCGAGAGAGGCTTGGCCGCTATACACTGGGTATGCGGGCAGGCCGATGACAAAGCAGATGCGGTGCTGCTGGATAGTTACGGGGTATTTAGAGAAAGCGCAGCGGTACCCTCGGCGCCGCTGTTTTTTTATATGATGGGTCAACAAGCAGGAGTCGGATATGGGCAAGGCGAACATACTCATAATTGAAGATGATGAGGATATTCAGCAGCTGGTCAGCTATAACCTCATCAAAGCCGGGTTTCATGTCGTCTGCGCTGATACGGGTGAAGAAGGCCTGGAAAAACTCAAGGGCGGCGATGTTGATTGTATCCTGCTTGACTTGATGCTGCCGGGCATGGGCGGGCTTGATGTCTGCCGGGCCATCAAGAAAAGTGAAAATCCGCATGGAGTTCCCGTTCTGATGCTCACCGCCAAGGGAGAAGAGGATGATGTGGTTGCGGGTCTTGACTGCGGCGCCGATGATTATGTGACAAAACCATTCAGCCCGAAGGTGCTCATCGCCCGGATCAAGGCGCTGCTGCGACGCAAGAAGGAAACAGGGGAGGTCGCGGAAGAGAAAGCGGTTGCAATTCTGCTTCACGGACTTGAAATTCATCCCGGCAGGCATGAGGTCAGGCTGAACGGCGAACTCCTGCAATTGACCATGACCGAATTCGGTATTCTGCATCTGCTGGCCGGCAAGCCGGGCTGGGTTTATACCCGGCAGCAGATCATTGATGCGGTGCGGGGCTATGATTTTCTTGTCACTCCCAGGGCAATAGATGTGCAGATATTCGGGTTGCGCAAAAAAATGGGTGAGGCGGGCGGCTCTATTGAAACCGTCCGCGGGGTAGGGTACCGCTTCAAGGCGTGAGGGGAAACGATGCAGTATAAACATAAAAAGCTGATCTGGCAGATTTTTCCCGCCAACCTGGTCATTACTTTGATCGCCATGCTGGCCGTTGCCTGGTATGGATCCGCCACTCTGCGGAATTTTTTTTACCAGCAGAGGACCTCTTCGCTGGAAGCCAAGGCATATCTGGTGAAAGACCGGATGAACGAATTGTTTTCCGCCGGCCGGATTGACGAGCTGCGCAGCTTTACCCGCAAATCCGGACGTGATGCGCGAATACGGATAACCATTGTTGACCTTTCCGGTAAAGTTGTTGCCGATTCCAGTGAGAATCCGGATGTCATGGAACCCCATAAGCTCAGACCGGAAATCATGGCCGCTTACGGCGGCGCAATCGGGCATTCCGTCCGTTTCAGCACAACCCTGAAGGAAAATATGCTGTATGTGGCCCTTCCTCTCCCGGCAACCGGGCACATCCCGGAACGAACGGAAGGAGTCAGCGGCAGGGTCGCAGGCGTTTTACGGGTGGCGGTTCCCGTCACGGTGATCAGCCGGACGCTGCGTGATGTGCGGACAAAAATTGCGATGGGCGCTGTTGCGGTGGTTTTTCTTGCCGCTTTCATGACGCTTCTTGTGTCGCGCAGAATCAGCAAGCCACTTGAGGAGATCAGGCAAAGTGCCGCGCGTTTTTCCCAGGGCAATTTCACCCAGGGCATGTCCCTGCGGAAAAGTGAATCCGCGTCGCTTGAGGTTGCCGCTCTGGCCGACTCCATCGACAGGATGGCCGCCCAACTCAATGAGCGCATTGAAACCATCAGCCGGCAGAGCAGTGAACTGGAAACCGTCTTTGCCTGCATGACCGAGGGTGTTCTTGCCGTTGACAATGAAGAGCGGATTATCAGAATGAATCAGGCGGCGGCTAAAATTTTTGATGTTGATCAGGAAGAAGCCGAGGGCAAACTTCTCCAGGAGATAATTCGAAATGTTGAGCTGCAGCGGCAGATCAAGGAGATTCTTGCCGGCCTCAACCCTCTTCAGGGCGAAATCGTTTCCCTGGAAGGGCAGCAGGAGCGGTATCTGCAAACCAACGGCGTGCCCCTGAACGACGGCAGCGGCAAGAATAACGGCGTGCTGGTGGTGTTCAATGATGTCACCCGTCTGCGGCGTCTGGAGAATGTGCGGCGAGATTTTGTCGCCAATGTTTCCCATGAATTGAAAACACCGATCACATCCATCAAGGGATATATCGAAACCTTGCTCGACGGGGCACTAGACAACAGGGAGGAAGCCGTTTCCTTCCTCAAGATTGTTCTCAAGCAAAGTGACCTGCTTCATGCCATCATCGAGGATCTGCTGTCTCTTTCCCGGATCGAAGAGCAGTCTGACGACAGCGGGGTGGAGCTGAAAAGGGAAACGCTGTATCCGGTGCTGGAAGAATCCGTGCTGACCTGCACGATGAAGGCGGCGCAAAAAAATATCCGCATCACCCTTTCCTGCCCCGAGAATCTGCAGGCCGGAATCAATGCCACTTTGCTGGAGCAGGCGGTGGTTAATTTGGTGGTCAATGCCATCAAATACAGCGAGGAGGGCAGCGAGGTGATCATCCGGGCCGAAGAAAAACAGCTTGCGGATGGGACCGGGCAAATCGTCATCAGCGTCCGGGATTTCGGCGTGGGTATCGCCAAAAAACATCTGCCCCGCCTCTTTGAACGCTTTTACCGCAGTGACAAGGCCCGCAGCCGCAAGCTCGGCGGCACCGGTCTGGGGCTTGCCATCGTCAAGCATATTGTCCAGGCTCACGGCGGGGATGTTTCCGTGCAAAGCCGCGAAGGCGAGGGATCAATATTTTCCATCATCCTGCCGGCTGCGTGATGAACGGGGCTTGCGGTTCATCAACACAGCCCGGCAAAAAGATGATGTGTCATCCATTGGGGAAGGCAACCCGCTTGCCGATTCGCCGGCAAATGATACTATGATTTTCTGTAGTTATAAGCCTGCGCGGGGATCAACGGGAAGGAATTTTCTCTTCCCGTTGATTTATTTTGGAAGGGGAATTGAAAGCACATCACATAATCCCTTTTTCCTTCCAGAATTTGATGGCTCCGGGATGGAGCGGGGTGACGATTCCCTTGATGCCGTCCTTGATGCTCATGGCCGCGGCTGTTTTCTTTACCTTGCGCATGTGAGCCAGGCCGGCATCGGTGTAAATCTTGGAGAGCAGGGTGTAAACGACCTCTTCGGGAACGTCCTTGTTTGCCACCCACAGGGCGGAGTCCTGGTAGGAATGTACATCCCTGTCAACGCCTTTATAGGTTCCGGCCGGAATGACAACCTTGGTGAAAAAAGGATATTTCTTAAAAAAACCCGATTCCTCGGCTTCTTGGGAAAGATCAACCAAATCGATGTTGTTGGACTCGGCCAGCATGGTAATGGCACTTGCCGGATAACCGACAAAAAGCCAGAAGGCATCGAGCTGGTTGTTGCCGAAGGAGATGGCCGCATCGTTATATCCCATGCTCTTTTTTTGTATCTTGTCCCACATGCCCAGATGGCTGAAAAAACGTTCGCAGTTGGCGAAGGCCCCGGAGCCGGTATTGCCGACACCGACATTAAGGCCGACAAGCTGGCGTACCTTTTTGACACCTGAATCCTTGCCGACAACAAGCTGAGCCGGCGCGCCATAGAAGTAGCTGACGGCAAGGACGTTTTCATATTTGGTCGGATCATCTTGCAGCAGGCCGTTTCGCCCCATGTAGACCTCGCCGGAATAAACAACACCCATGGCATATCTGCCGGAATCAACCTTGCGCAGATTTTCCACGGATCCGGCCGACGCCTTGGTAACCAGGCTGAATTCCCGGATCTCTTTCACCGGTGCATAGGTGGCGATTGCCGACGTCATGAACTGAAAGGTGCCGCCCGCCGGACCGCTGCCGAAGATGTAAACGTCCTTGCCGTGACCGGTTGCGGGCTGTGCCATGATTGCAACCATCATTGCGCAGACAGCAAGCAGAGTCTTGATCGCTTTGTTTTTCATGATCTGCCACCTTTTGTTTTAATCATCCGGGTTTTGTTTTTTGTTCGTGCGGATCTCGGCACAACGCTCTCGACGGTTGGTTGGGTAATGTGCGGTTTTTATTCCGCCAGGAAGGCCGCCTTGAGAAACTCTCTGTTTAATCTGGCAATGTGGCGGATACTGATGCCCTTGGGGCAGGCTGCCTCGCATTCCCTTTCATTGCCGCAGTTGCCGAATTTTTCCTCGTCCATCCGGCGGATCATGTTGAGCGCTCTTTCCCGCCGCTCCGGATGCCCCTGGGGCAAAAGGGCCAGCTGGGAAACCTTGGCGCTGACAAACAGCATGGCCGAGGCATTGGGGCAGGCGGCAACACAGGCGCCGCAACCGATACAGGCGGCTGCGTCCATGGCCTGTTCCGCGATTTTCTGGGAAATGGGAAGCGCGTTTGCGTCAGGCGCGCTGCCGGTATTGATCGATACATAGCCGCCGGCCCGGATGATGCGGTCAAGACTTGCGCGGTCAACCATCAGATCCCGTTCCACTTTGAAGGCTCGCGAACGGAAAGGTTCGATGACCAGATGGTCGCCGTCGTTGAAATGGCGCATATGCAGCTGGCAAAGGGTGGTGCCTTTTTGCGGACCATGGGGGCGGCCATTCACCACCGCGCCGCACATGCCGCAGATCCCCTCCCGGCAGTCGTGATCAAAGGCAACCGGCTCCCGGCCTTCCAGGGTCAGCTTTTCGTTCAGCACATCAAGCATTTCGAGGAAGGACATGTCGGTTGAAATTGCGTCCAGGCTGTAGCGGGCAAAGTCGCCCTTGGCAACGGCATTTTCCTGACGCCAGATTTCAAGTGTTATGTTGATTTTTTCGCTTTTTCCCATACGTCTCTATTTGTAACTTCTTTGGCTCGGCGTGACATTTTCAAAGGCCAGGGGCTCCTTGTGCAGCCGGGGTGATTTTTCATTTCCCCGATATTCCCAGGCCGCCACGTAGCAATACTTTTCATCGTCACGTTTGGCTTCGTGTTCCTCGGTCTGGCTTTCCTCGCGCAGGTGGCAGCCGCATGATTCCTGCCGGTTTAGGGCGTCAAGCAGCATCACTTCGGCAAATTCAAGATAATCGGCCAATCGTCCCGCACGTTCAAGGGACTGGTTGAGCTGGTCCGGTTTGCCGGGTATCAGCACATTGTTTCGGAATTCGCCACGTATTTCGGGCAGTTTTTGCAGGGCAGCTTCAAGACCGGCTTTATTTCGGGCCATGCCGCAGGCATCCCACATCAGTTTCCCGAGTTCACGATGGATGTCGTCCACCGTCCGTTTTCCCTTAACGGCAAGAAGGTCGTCAATGGTCCGTTTTGCTTTTCCTTCGGCCTCGACAAAAGGGGCAGCGGTGGGGCAGGGCTGGTCACGGCTGCATGCGGCCAGATAATTGCCGATGGTGTTGGGCAGGACAAAATAGCCGTCGGCCAGCCCCTGCATCAGGGCGCTTGCGCCGAGCCGGTTTGCGCCGTGATCGGAGAAATTGGCTTCACCCAGCACGAAAAGCCCGTCAATCGTGCTCATCAGGTTATAGTCGACCCAGAGACCGCCCATGGTGTAATGAACAGCCGGATAAATCATCATCGGCTGAACGCCGGGGTTCTGGGCGGTGATTTTTTCATACATCTGGAAGAGATTGCCGTACTTGCGCCGGATGATTTCCATGCCGTCCCGTTTGACGGCATCGGCGAAATCGAGATAAACGGCCAGGCCGGTCGCGCCGACCCCCTTGCCCCGGTCGCATTGCTCCTTGGCATTGCGTGAGGCCACGTCCCGGGGCACCAGGTTGCCGAAACCGGGGTACTTGTTTTCCAGATAATAATCCCGTTCTTCTTCAGGGATTTCCGTGGGCGGACGGTTGTCGCCGGCTTTTTTCGGCACCCAGACCCGGCCGTCGTTGCGCAGGCTTTCGCTCATCAGGGTTAATTTTGACTGGTAGTCCCCATGCACGGGAATGCAGGTGGGATGAATCTGGACAAAGGAGGGGTTGGCAAAAAAGGCGCCTTTCTTACAGGCGCGCCAGGCCGCCGTGACATTGGAGGCCATGGCATTGGTGGACAGGTAGTAAACATTGCCGTAGCCTCCGGTGGCCAGCACGACCGCATGGGCCGCATGGCTGCTGATTGCGCCGCTGCGCATATCGCGGGTGATGATGCCGCGCGCTTTTCCTTCTTCAACCACCAGATCAACCATTTCCCGGCGCGAATGAATGACAACCCTGCCTGATTCAACCTGCCGCATCAGGGCGCTGTACGCCCCCAGCAACAGTTGCTGGCCGGTCTGGCCCCTGGCGTAAAAAGTGCGGGAGACCTGGGCCCCACCAAAGGAGCGGTTGGCGAGAGTGCCGCCGTATTCCCTGGCAAAAGGCACACCCTGGGCCACGCATTGATCGATGATGTTGTTGCTGATCTGGGCCAGGCGGTACACGTTGGCCTCCCGAGCCCGGAAGTCGCCGCCCTTGATGGTGTCGTAAAAGAGGCGGAAGACGCTGTCGCCGTCGTTCCGGTAATTCTTGGCCGCATTGATACCGCCCTGGGCGGCGATGCTGTGGGCCCGGCGCGGGCTGTCATGGATGGTGAAAACCTCGACATTGTAGCCCAGTTCCGCAAGCGTTGCCGCGGCCGAGGCGCCGGCGAGCCCGGAACCGACGATGATAATCCGGTATTTGCGTTTATTGGCCGGATTGACCAACCTGCTTTTAAAGCAATGGCTGTCCCATTTTTCAGCGAGCGGTCCTTCGGGTATCTTGGCGTCCAGTATAGTCATGATCTTTAGAGAAGGAAATTATCAAGCAGCAGGGTGCAGAACGGGATGAAGATGAATATGGCGCTCACGAGCAGCGATATCATCAGGGCGCCGTTGCGCATGGTCGCGTCATAAGTCGGGTGGTTTACCCCCAGGGTCTGCAGCAGGCTCCAGAAACCGTGGCTGACGTGGAAGAAAAGGACGGCCAGGGAGGCTATGTAAAAAAAGGCATACACCGGGATGCGGAAAAGATCCCGCATCATCTCGGCAACGGAGCCGGGGTGGTCGGTAAATTGAAAATTTATCAGGTGGATGACAAGAAAAATAAGAATAACCATGCCGCTGTAAGGCATGGAGCGTGATCCCAGGGTGCGTCCGCCGGATGATTTCGTTACCAGATAACGAACGGGGCGGGCCTGCATGTTTTCCACAAACAGGGTCAGGCCGGTTGCGATGTGGAGGAGAAAAACAGCAAGCAGGATGAATTCAAAAACATGGATCAGGACGCCCAGTGAGTGCAGCCGGGAGGCATAGGCAAGAAACGCCTCACGTCCGAAAAATGCAGTTGCATTGCCCAGCCCGTGCATAATGAGAAAGAGGCTGAGAAAGGCCCCGCTTGCCGCCATGATACTTTTGCGGCCGACGGATGTTCGGAAAAAGCGTGTAATGATCATTTGAAATGTTTGTGCGCTGTTGCTGCCTTGAGATTCCTTTGAAAAACAAGGGGTTTCGGCTGCCGACAAGCGCTCTGAATTGTTTTTCTATCCTCGCATGAGAATGATACGTGTTTCGGGCAAGTCAAAGAAGAAAAACTATACTGTATCATCAAAAAAATGACCAGTAGAAATACCTAATCAAATGAAAAAGAATGAGTGGGATTGTTGCTGGCAACGGGTGGAATTAACCATATGTTGCCGCAGAATAAAGCAAAAGAGGCTGATTTCCAGTTCTTGATCGGCATTGTCCGGCGTTTCGAAATATTCGTCAGCCCCAGGTAAAGCAGTTTGGACATCGACTCATCATCAGGAAAGGAGCCCCGGTTTTTGGTTACCTTTCGCAGAGACATGTTCAGCGATTCAATGGTGTTGGTCGTGTAAATCACCCGTGGGAGTTGATGGGGACGTCCCTATTGGTTCTTCACGAGTTGATTTGCTTTGTTGGGCGCGTTGTTGGTTTACTCGCTCCGGACGTCACTGACCCAATCGTTGGTTTTCATCACTTTGCTGAAGCGGTTTTGCGTCACCAGTATGGCTCGATGAAGTTCTTCATCTGTCACGGCCCCAGCCTCGTTCTCGAACGACAAAGTTCCCGTGGCGTCGGAGAGAAACTCAACGGCATAGCCGAGATGGAAAGCGCGTCGCGCCGTGGTATCGCAACACATTTGCGTCATGTATCCGCATATGGTGAGTGTATCGATGCCGTTACCTTTGAGCCATTCTTCCAGTTTCGTTTCCGTGAAACTATCCGGCCAGTTTTTCTCAATCAGCGTGTCTCTGTGCCGCCTGTTGACATCGGGGTGAAGTTCCCATTCCGGGCTGCCTTTCCGAAAGACAGGCGAGGTTTGCGACTTGGCCGCATGCTGGATCACCACCACGGGGATTTGATTCGTCGTTGCGGTGTCCATTGCTGCCAGAATATTGTCCATGCTTCCAGGAGGATAAGACACTGGCAGTTTCCCTGTGAAATACTCGTTCTGAACATCAATAACTAACAATGCACGCTTCATCTTTCCAACTCCTGCAACCATGAAATGATTTTTTCAGCACGGTTGGGGTGAGGAACGAACCCCAACAACATCATTCTCTCTCTCCATAGCCGTTTTGATCGTTGCCGCAGATTCCACCGCTCCAATCGTGATTCATCATCCCCGCCTCGATATACCGGTGGATGCTCGAATACGGCCAATCCGCCGAGAAAAAGGACCCGAAAGGAATGTCAAAAATAAATCTGTCCCCCTTTGCGTGTTTAATGCGTGTTTAACGAACAAGGTCAGATTGTGGCGCGCTACGCTTGCACAATCTGACCTTGTTCGTTAGGCATGTTGACTTTTAATAGCCTATTGTTCATGAACTCAACGGTATTTTCGTACTTTCTTCTTATATCTTCATCTAATGATGAAAAAGGACCAAATGAGCTTTCAAAAGCCTTATAAAAAAGCTCAACAGAAATAGGCGGTGCCACCTTTAAGTCAGTTGCGAATATAGCTGGCCAATTGACGACGTAAGAGGGCTTTGTCCCATTCTTAATTGGTACATCCCACTCAATGATTGAGGGTTGTGTGCCAGAAGTTAGGTCTAAAGAACTAGTACCATGTAACCTTAATTAGTTCGCATTTATTGTCCGTGGTGATATACTGATGGCATCCAACATAAGGAGGCCATCATGTCACCGAGATACAGAGTTACTTTGACCAAAGAGGAACGCAGCGAGCTTGAGGCATTGACGAAAAGGGGGAGAATCGAGGCCAGGCGATTCAGACACGCCCGTGCTTTGCTTCTATGTGACGCCGGTCCAGAAGGTTTGGCATGGAAAGTCGCTGATGTAGCTGATGCCCTGGGGGTAACCAGCCGCTCAATTGAACACCTGAAGAAGCGCTTTGTCGAAGAAGGACTCGAGGCTGCTTTGGAGCGCAAGCCAAGCGAGAAGCCGCCAAGAGAGGTTATCTTTGACGGGGCATTTGAGGCACGATTGATTGCGTTGGCGTGTTCCGAAGCACCGGAAGGACGCCAGCGATGGACAGTCAGGCTACTTGCGGAAAAAGCAGTTGAATTGGGTTTTGCTGATAAGGTTTCGCACATGACAGTGCAGCGGGCATTAAAAAAAATGAACTTCAACCTCACCGCAAGAAATACTGGAAAATCCCGCCGAAAGGTAACGCAGCCTTTGTAGCGGCGATGGAAGATGTTTTGGAAGTGTACCATTTCCCATATGATCCTGAGTATCCAGTGGTTTGTATGGACGAATCTTCCAAACAGCTGATTGGTGAAGTTCGAGAGCCAATACCAGGAAAACCAGGCCAAACGCGGTGCATCGACGATGAATACGTCAGAAATGGCGTGGCAGAAATATTTATGGAAGTTGAACCGCTGACCGGTCGGCGCCATGTAGCGGTCACGGAACGGCGAACCCGTAAAGATTGGGCGGCACAGATCAAGCAAATGCTGGATGAGCGTTATCCTCATGCTTGCAAGGTTCGTCTGGTTATGGACAATTTGAACACGCATAATATCGCCTCACTCTATGAAGCCTTCGAACCCCAAGAGGCGAGGCGGTTGGCGGAAAGACTCGAAATTCATTACACACCCAAGCACGGAAGCTGGCTCAACATGGCGGAAATCGAACTCAGTGTTCTCAAGGGACAGTGTCTTGATCGCCGGATACCAGAAATGGCGGTCATGCAGGCCCATGTTGCTGCCTGGGAAAAAGCGAGAAACAATAGCGCGAAGAAAATTGTTTGGCAGTTCAAAACATCGGATGCTCGTATAAAGCTCCAACATCTGTATCCGAAAATATAAAAGTTACTTAGTACTAGCCGCTTTGCCAGCTGGCTCTGAAAATGTGATCCCAAGCCATTTTGCATTTTCTCCTGCGTAATAGGCATCAATTAAAGCTGGGCCAGCAAACATAGATTCTTCAAAATTGACATTGAATCGGCCAAGGCCAATTCCAGCTCTGACAGGAACACAATTGAATAATGCCTTATGGAAAATTTCTGTTACTAGAATAATTAATGATTTTAATTCGATAGGCGATGTGCTGTTTGTAAATAAAAAAAGTGTGTCAGAAAATGTAATGAAGTGAATGTTTTCAGCTACCTTAAATATTTCGCCTTTATCGGTAAATTCATATTGATTGAATCGTTGTTCGTTTCGAACATGAACTAAGTCAGACAGCACCCCCCATGCATCATCAAAGTTCTTCTCCACTAACTTTGACATGCCAAGAATATCAATATGAGCAACACAACTTTCTGATTGGTTCATTTTGATTGCCTAACGCCAGCTTCACGCGCGGCAACTTTTTGCCGTCGCAGTGAAAGCAGTGGTTATAAGAAATATTAAACTTCACGAAAAGGGGACAGATTTATATTTTATTCTTCTTGGGCCTTCCTGGACCGCGCAATTCAATTCGGCGACCCAATTTTCGTGAAATTTCTTTTTCAAACTTGCTGTTCGCCGTCAATTGTCCCCGTTGAGTCGCCTCACGGATCAATTTCCATTCCCCATCTGGAACGGTCCCACAAAGCCATTTTGCGTACTTCTCAGCCCTTTCATTTGCAGTATCAGCAAGGCCCAGATAGAAAAGATCGAGATCGAGCCATGACTGTTCTTTGATGCCGGTCTTTGCAGGACAACTTGACCAGGCATATTGAGAAGGGTCTTCAACCATACCCGCACGTACTGGATTCAACTCCACGTACCTGCAGCAGGCAAGCAGATATTCATTTGCATTGATCGGGCTTGATTTGAAACGGCCTTCCCAGAGCGAACCGCTCCGTTTCTCCATCTTGTTGACATAGCGGGTCTGGCGGCCAGCTACCCGTTTCATGAGCAGACCCAGATTTTCAGCTTGATCTCCCGGATCGATAACGAGATGGACATGGTTGGTCATCAGGCAGTAGGCGTAAACTTTACATCCCAACTCGATTTTCCATTCCCGGAGATTATCAAGGTAATACAGGTAATCAGCATCTCCAGCAAACACCACCTGTCGGTTGTGACCGCGCTGAATGATGTGGTGCGGACAGTTTGGTAGAACTATTCGGGCTCGACGTGGCATAAAAAAAACTTACCATCCGCCGAAAGGAATGTCAAAAATAAATCTGTCCCTTTTTTATCCTCCGCTGAAAAAGGAATGTCAAAAATAAATCTGTCCCCTTTTTATCCGTTTTATCCGTTGTCGGTCGGGGCGGCAAGTTGCAGCAACTGGAGTAACTGTCGCCGGCGGCTGGCCGGGGGGATAGTTTGTCAAAGATCAGAAAGCTTGCCGGGGCTAGCCCGCAGCTGCAATGGAGCGGTGTTGTCTAAAAACAGCAAAATCGGCTATAATCCAGCCAGTTTGGCCACTGAAAGCGGCAACGAGGCACTATCGGCCCTGGTGGGCCACTGGTAAAACTCGAAACCGGCTGTTAGTCCTTTGCGCTTGTTGGGCAACATGGCCAAATCGGGAACGACTGAGGAGTTTCTAAACAAGAGCGTGTTCTGCCAAGGAAAGCTCGCATAGTAGCCTTCACGCTCGGCATCAGGAAGACGCTGCAGAATGCAGTGAACGATGCCACATGCCGATATTCTCTCGCCCGCAATTTCTTTTGTATTTGTGTCCATGGCTACAATGACGTCAAAAGTGGAAGACAGGTGCCGGAGGATATCAGGTTCGCCGTCCACAACCTTGTCATGGATGCGAGTGATGACCCTTTCTTTTCCCGACTCACTTTCGTAGTGCGTTTGCGAATAAGTCACGACAGGCTTGATCAAACGATTGTCATGGGTTATTCCGGTAAACTCCATTTTTTCTTTGTCGTAGTAGACACCGCGAAGGGGCTCGGAAGACCCAATCATTACGGAGCGCTCGCGTGGCTTTTTGTCTATGCAGCACCGCTTGTATTTTTTACCACTACCACAGGGGCAAGAATCATTTCTGCCAGGCTTGCTCACAACGATCTCCGTTTACTGCCATAACAAGTTATTAACTGGACGGAATTCGTTCTATCAATAGCCATATTTGTGGTGTTAGCGATAAAAGCAAAATGCATACCGGTATTTGAAGTCGGCAAAAGAAAACTGAAAAAAGTGGTCAATCCCGCTTTTGGCTTTTATCCGTACATAAAAGTCAATACTTCCAAACCCAACAATGCCATTATTCTATTAGGTGCAATACTTAGCAAGGAAAATATGACGCGTATTTTTTGAATTACTAAACAATATAATTGAGATGTGAAATAAAGCGAAAAGGGGACAGATTTATTTTTTATTCTTCTTGGGCCGTCCTGGGCCGCGCAATTCAATTCGGCGACCCAATTTTCGTGAAATTTCTTTTTCAAACTTGCTGTTCGCCGTCAATTGTCCCCGTTGAGTCGCCTCACGGATCAATTTCCATTCCCCATCTGGAACGGTCCCACAAAGCCATTTTGCGTACTTCTCAGCCCTTTCATTTGCAGTATCAGCAAGGCCCAGATAGAAAAGATCGAGATCGAGCCATGACTGTTCTTTGATGCCGGTCTTTGCAGGACAACTTGACCAGGCATATTGAGAAGGGTCTTCAACCATACCCGCACGTACTGGATTCAACTCCACGTACCTGCAGCAGGCAAGCAGATATTCATTTGCATTGATCGGGCTTGATTTGAAACGGCCTTCCCAGAGCGAACCGCTCCGTTTCTCCATCTTGTTGACATAGCGGGTCTGGCGGCCAGCTACCCGTTTCATGAGCAGACCCAGATTTTCAGCTTGATCTCCCGGATCGATAACGAGATGGACATGGTTGGTCATCAGGCAGTAGGCGTAAACTTTACATCCCAACTCGATTTTCCATTCCCGGAGATTATCAAGGTAATACAGGTAATCAGCATCTCCAGCAAACACCACCTGTCGGTTGTGACCGCGCTGAATGATGTGGTGCGGACAGTTTGGTAGAACTATTCGGGCTCGACGTGGCATAAAAAAAACTTACCATCCGCCGAAAGGAATGTCAAAAATAAATCTGTCCCTTTTTTATCCATTTTTTATCCAATTGATGGTCCAGGACATCAAGAAGCTCTTTCAGTTGCTCCATATCTTGGTCATCAATTTCGCCATCTGGAAATACGGTATACATTGTTTCGGACCACCAAGTAGATATCACCACGAAAAGGGGACATACACGAAAAGGTTCACGCCTTTGCGCATGCGCTTGCTAGGTGGTGTGGGGGCTGGGGAAGAGAATCCCCCGGCTACCCTATTTGGCCTCTTCGTTCCTTCAGCTTCTTGACTCTGCCTCGCCAGTATCTCGGGCGTCTCTTCTGGTGAGCCACCGCCACGATCACGACCAATGCGGCTTCCACGGAGTACATGACGTTGTAAGGGAAATGATGGAGAACCTTCCTCCTGATGCCACTGACGACTGCAACGGCCGCGTCGGGGTTCTGAACGATTAACGAGATCGCCCTGTGAACCTCTGCGATAAAGGCCATGCCGACGCCAGGAGCCTCTTCCTCATAGTACCGAACTGCCTCACGAAACTCCGCGTCGGCCTCAGGAAGGAACTCCGTGTTCATGAGATGTCCGCAATAGCGCGGCGAAACACCTCGTCCGCGGGAATGCCCTTAACTTTTCCGGACCGGAATTCCTCGATCCGGCGTTCAGCCTCCTCGAGCCAAAGCCGTTCGATTTCCGATTCAGAAGGTTCATCCAGACTCATCAAGAGTTTTCCCGCAAGCTGGGCTCGTTCTTCAAGGGTCAGTTCCATGGCCACCGCCATTGCTTCAGTTAGTCTCGTGGACATATGCATATTCTCCTTTCTCTGTTTGGCCGAACAAGTTATTAGCTGGACGGAATTCGTTCTATCAATAGCCATATTTGTGGTGTTGGCGATAAATGAAAAATGCATACCAGCATTGAGGTCGGCAAAAGAAAACTGAAAAAAGTGGTCAAGCCCGCTTTTGGCTTTTATCCGCACATAAAAGTCAATACTTCCAAACCCAACAATGCCATTATTCTATTAGGTGCAATACTTTGCAAAGAAAATATGACGCATATTTTTTGAATTACTAAACAATATAATAGAGATGTGAAATGGGAAGGTCAAGATCTGGAAGGCTTCCCAGAACGAAAGACTATTCCTGCCCAGGTGTCGCTTGCGACATCTCATGTTTCATTCCATACAACGAAATGGAAAAATCCGATCAGGTCAGGGCCATTTTTTTCAACAGCAACAGCAGGCCGCTTTGTTCCAGCCTTTGCAGGCCGGCCTGCTTGGCAAGCTGCAGGGCCTTTTGGTAATCCCCGTGATCCAGCGGTCGGTCGATGGGGGGAAATTCATGGGCCTTGTATTGCGGGCGATATTGTTCCATGACATTGACATAGGTGGCGGGGGAGAGGGAGGCGAGAAATGCCATGATCTCTTTTGTTTCCTGCAGGCCGCCGGGCATCACCAGATGGCGAACCAGAAGCCCTCTTTCGGCAATGCCGTTGTCATCCATGACCAGATCACCGACCTGGCGGTGCATTTCGGTCAGCGCTGATCGTGCCGCTTCCGGGTAATCCGGTGCATTGGCATAACGTTTGGCGGAACTGGCATCCCAGAATTTGAAATCCGGCATGTAGATATCGATGATGCCGTCAAGCAGGCCGAGTGTTGCAAGCCCGTCATAGCCGCTGCTGTTGTAAACCAGCGGCAGGGTCAGTCCCTTTTGTACGGCAATGGGCAGCGCTGCCGTGATCTGGGGAACCACATGGCTCGGGGTGACCAGATTGATATTATGACATCCCTGTTTCTGCAGGCTTATCATGATGGCCGCGAGCTGGCCGCTGTCAACTTCAACGCCTTCCCCCTGGTGGCTGATGGTGTCATTTTGACAAAAAACACAGCCCAGATTGCAATTGCTGAAAAAAATGGTGCCGGAACCGCTGACGCCCACCAGGCAGGATTCCTCGCCGAAATGGGGGTGGTAGCTGGCGACCATGGCCTTTTTGCCGGTGCGGCAGAAACCGGTTTCTCCCGCTGTCCGGTTTACCCGGCACTGACGGGGGCAAAGCCTGCATTCATCGAGAACTGCCGTTAGCCGGGATATTCTCCGCTCAAGCTCCCCTGACTCATAAAGCGTAAGATACGCGGCCTTTTTTTTGTTTTTTGCCATTTCGCCCTGCCGTCAAAAATGATAGTGTAGCAGTCTGTTTCATTCACATATTTTAACAGGAATCCTTCAGGTCTGTCCATGCAAGGCTGGCAAAACATTCTAAAAAAAAGCATTATCAGGGCAAAAGACATCCCGGCTCACTTATCGCCGGACGCAGAGGAAATAGCCCGCACCGCCGAGATTTATCCCATGCGGATCAACCCGTATTATTTCGGGCTGATTGAGGCCAAAGACGACCCGATCTGGAAACAGGCGGTGCCCTCGGGTCTTGAACTGGAAGACCATGTCTGTTTTGACGATCCGCTTGACGAGGAAAATCTCAGTCCGGTGCCCAACCTGATCCACAAGTATCCTGACCGGGTTCTTTTTCTCGTCAGCTCCCAGTGTGCCATGTACTGCCGTTTCTGCACCCGCAAACGCAAGGTGGGGACGGAGAGAATGGTTATTTCCCGGGAGACGGTGAGGGCGGGTATCGATTATATACGGAAGCATCCGGAAATCAGGGATGTGCTGGTTTCCGGCGGCGATCCGCTGCTGCTGGCAGATGAACTGCTGGACGAGATTCTCACCGCTGTAAGGAGTATTCCCTCGGTACAGATTATCCGCATCGGCAGCCGGGTACCCTGCACCCTGCCCATGCGGGTGACGGGAAAGCTGGTAAAGCTTTTGCGCAAATTCCATCCGCTGTATATCAACACTCATTTCAATCATCCGCGGGAAATCACCCCGGAAGCTGCCGGGGCTTGCGGGCGCTTGGCGGACGCGGGCATTCCGCTGAGCTGCCAGACCGTGCTGTTGCGCGGGGTCAACGATGATCCGCAAACCATGCGGGATTTGATGCAGGGGCTTTTGATGATCAGGGTTCGCCCCTACTATCTGTTTCAGGGCGACATGACCCGCGGCACCAATCATTTTCGCACGCCGATCAGCGATGGCATGAAAATCATGCGTGCGCTGATCGGCCACACCTCGGGACTTGCCGTGCCCACCTTTGCCCTTGATGCGCCGGGGGGCGGCGGCAAGATCCCTCTTTCACCCGACTATGTGACAAAAGTCGGCAGTCGGCTCGAGTTCGTCAATTACTGCGGCAAAACCTGCTTCTATGAGAACGCCGGGTAAGCAGGGCGTTGCCGTTTGATCCGGGCAGCGCCGGAAAAAAGAAACGGTTTGCGCGGCCACGGCCCCTAAAATTCCTGGAAATTATCATCGTCCAAAGGAATGACCTCTTCCGGGGACCGTTTTTGCTTTGCCGCTTTCCCCGTGCCCCGCAATGATGATTCGGGGTGAGGCAGTCTGGCCTGGCCGGGTGCGGCAGCGGCAGCCGCCTTCTTTTTCATTGTTTTCGGGGGGGCTCCCCCCTTGTTTTTTCCGGCAGCCTCGGCTTTGCCGTCGCTTTTGCCTTCCAGAATCCCTTGCAGGGCAAGGACTATTTCCTGCATGTGGAAAGCCTGCGCTTTCAGTTCTTCGGAGGCGGCGGCGGACTGCTCCGCGGAAGCCGCGTTATTCTGGGTGACGGATTCCATTTCCGAGATTGTTTTGTTGATCTGGTCGACACCCTGGGCCTGCTCGCGGGAGGCGATGGATATCTCGTTGATCAGTTCACCGATTTTCCGGCTGGCGGTGGCAACTTCGTTGAACGTCTCATTGGAACTGCCGGCGATGATCTCGCCTCGTTTTACTTTTTCCACGGTGGATTCGATGAGGGTTGCGGTGTTGCGGGCCGCTTCGGTTGCCCGCATGGCAAGACTTCTCACTTCGTCGGCCACCACGGCAAAACCGCTGCCCGCGGCACCGGCGCGGGCAGCCTCGACAGCGGCATTGAGGGCGAGAAGGTTGGTTTGAAAGGCGATTTCATCGATGGTCTTGATGATTTTCGAGGTCTCCTCGCTTGCCCGGGAAATTTCTCCCATGGAGACGATGAGTTCTTCCATTGATTTTTTCGCCCGCTCGGTGATTTCCGCCGTCTGTTTCATCAAATTGTCCGCCTCGTTGGAGTTGGCGGCCGTGGCCTTGATCATGGAGGTTGTTTCTTCCATGGAGGCGGATGTCTCTTCCAGGGCCGCGGCCTGTTCGGAGGCGCCGGAGGCAACCGCCTGGCTTGACTCGTTGATTTCATTGGAGGAGTAAGTGACGTTTCTGCTGCTCTCTTCAAGACGGCTCATGGCCGAGGAAAGTCCTTTGACGATTGTCGAACTTGACAGGTAAAGAAAGAGGCAGACAAGGACGAGCAGGGAGGCGCCGCCGATAATGAGAAACCATTCCAGTTTTTTGATGAAGGATAATTCTTCGCTGGCATCCCTGACAAAGACCAGCGCGCCTTTGATGTCTCCGGAAAAATCAAGCAAAGGGATTGCCGTGAGCAGACGTCCGTCTTTTTCCGCCGCAGCTTGGCCGGATGCGGTTTCCCGCAGGAAATCGGCCGTGACATAGGGATCGGTTTCCTCACTTTTTGAAGAATAAATGCGGACGAACCCGGCGGTTTCCGGCAGCTGTTTGTCCTTGAAATCCCTGGCGATTTCAAGTTCCTTGATGTCCATGTAGACCGCCATGTTGTCCGATTCAAGAACATGGGCCGTCTCGAAAACCTTATTGAGTTCAAGCAGGGTCTCGACGGAGCCCAGATGCTCGCCCGAGGGCCCGGTAACCGGGACGATGCCCCGCACCTCAAAACCGCCGCGTCCTACCTCGATGGCGGACAGCGGCTTTTTTTCCTCATTGACCTTCAGGATGCTGGGGCGGAAACTGGAAATATCATCTCCACCGTCTTTTTTGCCCGGTTCCTCCCAGATGCGGAGGAGGCTTCTGGCCGGCGGCAGGTGGAAATGGATTTTGAATTTCTTGACGCCGAGCACCTCGGTGACCTTGTGATGCATCGGATCCGTGCTTTTGCGGAGCAGGGTGCGGCCTTCGCCTTCCTGGCCGCTTTTGGCCAGTTGATACGCTTCATCCACCCCGGGAAGTTCCGATACCAGGGCCGCGATGGTGATGGCCTGCTGCTCGATGGCGGCAAGACTTTTCTTGGCAAGCCGGGCCTGGCTCTGCGACAGTTCTTCGATTTTTTTCGACCAGAGGTGATTCTCTACCCACAGGGAGACGCTGATCAGGAAAACTGTGGAAAGAGTCATGAGGAGCAGGGGGATAACCATTACCTTGAAACGCAGTCCGAATCGCATGGGGCCTCCTTGGAAAGAAATTGGGAACAGTATGTATTATTAAATTTTTAGTACATTGTGGTAGTGTTGTCAAAAAAAACAGCCATCCTTTTTTTACCTTCTGCCTCCCCCCATGCCGGAGCCGGGTCCCATTCCCTGTCCGCCTCGACCATATCCGTCCCCGGAGCCGTCCCGTGGGGCATTTTCCGGCGGACCACCGTATTTCCGCTGCTCTTCAGCCGTCATATTCATGAATCTTTGTTGCCACTCGCGGTGGAATGCCTCGCGTTCCTCGGCCGGAGCCTCTCGCATGGTTCCTCTCATCTGCGCCAGTTCCTCGGTGGACATCGCGCTGTAATCCGTTGCCCCGAAAACGGGGGCCCCGCAAAAAACGATCCCGACAAGGGCCGGGATAATGTTGCTGAATATTTTCCGCATAACTGTTTCCTCCCTTAATCCGTTGCATGAAGTCGATCATCGGCGGCAATCCTTACGAATCGGAAAGAGGGGAATTGGATGAACGTGTCACGAAAATTTTATCACATGGTTTTTGATTCATTCAAGAAGAAGTTTGTCGGAAAACATTCTTGGGTGGTGAAATCGTCTTTTTGCCATTACAATAAAAGCAGGCTGATTTTTATATAATTTGGGTAACTATTCAGGTAGATAGGCGAAAGGCTGTAGGCTGAAGGAAAGACGTCACAAAATATGAACGTATGCAGTACAGACAGCCCGACAGTCTTCAGTCTATAGCCTCAACACCTGAGTAGTTACAAATTTTGCAAATACGCGGAGCGCTGTTTCATGCAGGAAGTTACCCTTGGATTGGCTGTTTTACTGGCAACGGGAATGTTCGTTGCCAAGGCGGGACAGCTGCTCAAACTGCCTTCCGTCACCGGCTACATCCTGGCCGGCTTTCTTCTCGGTCCGGGCGGATTCGGCCTGGTGACGGCGGAAAGCCTCGGCCGGCAGCTCGATCATTTCACCCGGATCGCGTTGATGCTGATCGCCTTCGGCATCGGCGAACAGATCGAGCTGAAACGTGTTCTGGCCGCGGCCAGAAGTATTACCCTGATCGGTTGCTTTGAGGCCATGGGGGCTTTTCTCCTGGTCAGCTGCGGTTCCTATGCCGCTGCCCGGTTTTTCGGTATCAATTCCCACTTTCAGCAGCCCCTTGATTATCTCGTCATGGCCCTTCTCCTCGGTTCCGTTTCCGTGGCAACGGCCCCTGCCACCACCCTGCATGTCATGCGGGACATCAAGGCGAAAGGGCCATTGACCTCCACCCTGATGGCGGTCATCGCCATTGATAACGGATTGGCAATTGTCTTTTTCGGCATGGCCACGTCCCTTGCCGGGCAGTTGATCGGCGACGGCGGCGGCTGGCTGGCCGGCCCCTTGCTGGGTGGCCTGTACGAAGTCGGGATGTCGTTGCTGACCGGGGTCGTCACCGGGCTTTTGATATCGTTTGTGTCTCGTTACCTGCGGCGGCAGGGCGAGATGCTGACCGCCGGGCTGGCCCTGCTGCTGCTCGGCGGCGAGCTGTGCCGTTATTTTCATTTTTCCCCCTTGCTGGCGGGCATGGCGGCCGGTTTTGCGGTCATCAACCGTGTGACCCGCGATGTCCGGCTGTTCCGGGCGCTTAATGCCTTTGAACCACCCATCTATGTGCTTTTTTTTACCCTGGCCGGCACCCATCTCGATTTCACCGCGATCGGTAAGGCCGGCTGGCTGGGACTTGTTTATTACACCTTCAGGGTCATGGGCAAATACAGCGGGGCATACAGCGGGGCATTGCTTGCCAAAGCGCCGGTCGCGGTGCGAAAATATCTCGGCCTGGCGCTGGTGCCCCAGGCCGAGGTCGCCATCGGTCTGGTGATACTGATCGGCAGCGAGCCGAAGCTTGCGGTTTTTTCCCAGATTGTCGCCCCGGTGGTGCTGGTCGGCGTCATGCTCTCCGAGCTCACCGGTCCTCTCTGTGCCAGGTTTGCCGCGCAGCAGGCCGGTGAAGTCCCAGCCTCCAGGCTGGACCGGAAACAAACGACAGGGGGGAAAACCAAGCGGAACGGGAAAGATCCGCGACCCTATGCCGATGTTTCCCTGGTGCCCTGGAGCTGGGAAAAGCTGCAACCCCATCCCGCGCCTGACGGCGTTGTCGCCTTCGGCGCCTCTCACCCCTTGACCGTATGTGGTTTGGCGCGGATCGCGACAATACTCGCCCATCATTATCATGCAATACCCTTGGCGGTGCGGGTTGTGGGGCCTGATCGAAATAAAGTGGCGCACGCGGCTGCTGTTGAAAATCTGTTTCGCGACGAAAAAGAGGAGGCCAAAAGCCTCGGCTATGAACTCGTCACCGAACTGATCCCTGACAAAAGTGTCGCTTCCGGTTTGGTGGCCGCGGTCGAGTACAACCGGGCAAAGGCGGTGGTGCTCGGTTATCCCTTGGAGGGAACCGCCCAGGGATTTCATGAAATTCTTGAAAAAGTGGCGGGCAATGTTGCCTGCCCGGTTGTGGTGGTAAGGTTTTACGGCGAACTGCATACGGAGAAGATTCTCGTCCCGGTCAGAAGCATGGATGAACTCGCCGATGTTGAAGCGATTGTCCATGCCTTTTCCCGTGTCGGCAGTCATCAGATCACCATCCTGTATCTGCTTTCGGCGGATGAATCCGATGATAAGGCCGTCGTAAAAAAAGAAGAGATAAAAAGATGGATGAGGCGTCTTGACATCAGCGCGCAAATGCGTTTCCAGGTGGAAAAAACAGAGGCCCGCCAGGAAACCATTTTCAAGGAAGCGGAAAAACATGACCTGGTGATCATGGGCACATTGCGCAAAAACGTTTTGCAGAGGCTCTTTTTTGGTTCTCTGGCTGAAACCGTGGCCCGATCGATTCACCGGCCTCTCTTGATTGTGTATCGGCCGAAAAATGAGGCGCTGTAACCGGTCTCGTAAAAAAATGAGGAGACAATGGATTCCGATTTCATCAATACCCATTATTTTCTGGTCGATGGGCCTGATCTGCGAGCGGCCATAAACAAGGTGAACCATTTTTTTGCCGCCACGGTACTGATCCGCTATGAACAGGTGACGGTGGACGAAGGGCAAGCCCGTGCCGGGGTGGATGCGGGGTTTGCCGGAATGCTTGCCAAGGCAATTGCCGGCAATAAAAGTTTGCTTGCCAAACTGCTCGGTGAACTCGAGGAGGAAGGTTTTGGTGATATGGGCCGCTGGAACGCCATGCCGCAAGGGTATCTCAGCAAGATCGTCCACTCCGTGGCCCACATGCTGGACGGTTTTTTCGGGGTTGACTCCGCCTTTTATAATTTGATTGATGATTCCCACTGGGTGTCGGAATCATTGATGGCGCAGATCAAGAAAACACCGGAGCGGTTCTGGTTGATCACGGCGGTCGGCAGCTCCCACCTGCCGGAAATTGACAGGGTGCCCTTTCTCCGCCGTCACGGCAAGGAGTGACAGGGAAGTGCCTGAAGTGCGCTAAAGTGAAAAGTGCCTCACCTCGATGGGCAGGTACTCGGGATCCCAGCGCATGCCGGCAATCAGGGCGGCCAGCCGCTTTGGGTCATTGTCATGCTGGAAGTCGCTGAAGGCGCAAAGACGACCCACATTGGCGGTGATTGCCGTCAGGCCCACGGCCTGGGCCACCTTTTGGCTGACCTCTCGCAGGGTTGCCACCGGCGGCAGCAGTTCACCCCGTTCCATGGCCTCATCGGTGACGCAGCGGGAAACCGCATGAGCCGCGGCGGTGAAAAAGGAGGGCAACACCTCCTTGGCCCCGGAAGCAATGATGCCGAGTCCGACGCCGGGAAAGACAAAAACGTTGTTGCACTGCGCGACCCTGTATGTCCGGCCGTTATGGGTTACCGGCGGGAAGGGGCTGCCGGTGGCGACCAGCGCCCGGCCATCCGTCCATCGGTAAATGTCCTCGGGCAGGGCCTCGGTCATGGAGGTGGGATTGCTGAGCGGCAGGATGACCGGTCGTGACGTATTGCCGAGAGACGCCTTTATCACATCTTCGGTAAAACAACCACCCTGACCGGAGGTGCCGATTAAAACCGTCACCTTTTCGTTTTTCACCACATTGACCAGGGAGCCGTCCCCGTCCTGTTGATACCAGGGGAGTCCGGCCGGATCCTTGGCGAATTTTTCCTTATAGGGTTCAAGGTTGCGTGTTGTCGTCACCAGTCCGCGGCTGTCCAGGGTAAAGATCCGGCGCCGGGCTTCCTGGGGGCTTAAGCCTTTTTCCCGCAACGCGGTTTCAATCTGTTCGGCAATGCCCACCCCGCCTGCACCGGCACCATGGATGAGATAGACCTGATCCTCCAGCTTTTCTTTTTTAATTCGCATGGCGGTCAGGATGCCGGCCAATGTTACCGCACCCGTGCCCTGGATATCGTCATTAAAGGAAATCAGGTCATGCAGGTAGGCGTCGCGAATGGCAAAGGCGTTCTGCTTGGAAAAATCCTCCCACTGGCAGAGGGCGTTGGGAAAGACGGCCCGGAACGCCTTGGCAAAGCGCTGGACGAATCTGACATACTCGTCGCCGGAGAGCCTGGAATGACGCCAGCCGAGATAGTATTCATCTTCCAGCAGGGCCTTGTTGTTGGTGCCCACATCAAGGGAAACCGGCAGACAGTGCCAAGGGGCAATTCCCGCCCCCTGGGTATAAAGCATCAGTTTGCCCAGGCAGATGGCAATGCCGCCCGCTCCCTGGTCGCCGATGCCCAGGATTCCCTGGTTGTCGGTGACCACCGCCACCCTGATTCCCAGGTGCACGTAGCTGCGCAGGATTTCCTCGGCCCGGTCGATGTTGCCGGGGTAAAAATGGATGCCGTTGGCGGTGCGGAAAATGGAGGAATAACGCTGACAGGCGAGTCCCACGGTGGGGGTGTAGATGATGCCCATCAGTTTTTCGATGTCGCTTTGAATCAGGGCGTGGGCCAGGGTGGTGTTGCGGTCGTACAGGGCGCGAATGTAAATGTAGCGCTCAATGTCGTTTTCCTTGTTTCGCACCTTTTCCGCGCTGTTGACCACCTGCAGTGCAAGGGGACGGGGAGAGGGCGGAAAAGCGCCGTCAAGGCCGAGACGTTTGCGTTCATCTTCGGTAAAGGCCGTTCCTTTGTTGATGTGGTTGAAATACTGGAGCGCAAGCCCGGTTTTTTTGACGATAATTGATTCGGTATTGCCGTATTCGCCATACTTGAATGCGTACATGTCTTCCGTCATAATTTCAACCCTGTTTTTTGTTAATTGCCGAAGAGGCCCTTGATTGCATCCATCGCCTTCCGCACATCCTGATCGTTTGTGCCGCCCTGGCCTGCCGGCGGCGTACCCGCATCCTGTCGCGCCGCTCCCATCGAGGCGGCCTGCTGCTGCATTTTCTCTTTGGCATCCGGGGATTTCAGGGTGTCGATGGTTGATTTTGCCATGGCGCGGGCAGCTTCGTCAGCCTGCACATCATGTTCGACGGCGACACCGGCGGGCGGGGTAAAGACATCCCCGTTCACCGGCCCTTTGTTGATGGCGGTGGCGGCGGAGGAAAATTGCATGCCCATCAGGTTGACATCCGATTTCAGTGGGATATCCGTGCCGTGGATGGAATAGCTGGTGGTGCCGGCAACCGTGACCAGGTCGCAGTTATATCCCAGGATTTCTCCGGCATTCTGCTGCACGGACCCCTGCATGCCCTGGAGGGCGGACATGCCTATTTCCTCGGCGTTCTTATCGACCATCTGCTGTTCATTGCTTGACAGCCGGTTGTATTCCTCGACCATGAATTTAACGGGATTGGTCGTTTTTGTTCCGCTTTTTGCATTCAGGTCAATGGTGTAAATCCAGTCCGGGGTGGTAATCTCGGCCTCATTGGTGTCTGTGGTGACAAACATGACCTTGGTGGTTGTCTTGCGGTATCTGGCGCGCTCCTTGCCGTAATCCCGGATATAAAGCGTTTCCGTGCCGTTTTCCGAACCGGTGAGGGTGTAGTCGATGGTTGCCTCTTGGAAGGGCAGCTTCATTTCCCAGGGGTTCTGGGCCGCCATGGCGGGACAGGTGAAAAAGAAGCTGACAAACAGCAGGGAGGCAACAAGGGTAAATGTTTTGTTCATCGTTGATCCTTCATTATCGGGGTTGAAAAAAATGAGTAATTTTACCAGTCATGATACTGGAAAAAGAAAATGAATAACAAGCGTTATTTAGGCCTTGAGGTCAAAAGCCGCGCCGAACAGTTTTTGCGTATACGGATGGGCCGGATCGGCGAAGATGCGGGCTGAGGGGCCGCTTTCGACAATCTTGCCGTCCTTCATCACCGCCACCTCCTCGGCCAGGGCCTTGACCACCCGCAGGTCATGGGAGATAAAGAGATAGGTGATGGCGTATTTTTTCTGTAATTCACGGAGCAGATCGATGATCTGCGCCTGGATGGTCATATCAAGCGCGCTGGTTGGCTCGTCAAGCACAATGAACGTCGGCTTCAGGGCAATGGCGCGGGCAATGGCGATTCTCTGGCGTTGTCCGCCGGAAAATTCGTGGGGGTAGCGGTCGGCTATTTCGGCGGTCAGACCGACTTCGTGCAGCACGGATTCAACGATTTCCCGCCTTTTTTCTTTCGTGCCGCCGATCTTGTGCACCTTCAGTCCCTCTTCAATGATCTGAAAAACGGTGAAACGCGGGGAAAGGGAAGAAAAGGGGTCCTGGAAAACGATCTGCAGCCGGCTGCGCAAGGTCTGCATTTCTCCGCTTTTTTTTCGGAGAATATCGTCACCCTGGAAGAGAATCGTTCCCGTGCCGTGGACCAGCCTGAGAATGGCGAGACCAAGGGTGGTCTTGCCGGAACCGGACTCGCCGACCACGGCAAACGTCGATCCCTTGCGGATGATGAGACTGACATTGTCAACCGCCTTGATTTCGCCGACCGTGCGTCTGAAAAAACCTTTTTTGATGGAGAAGCTGCAGCAGAGATTGGTGATTGTCAGGAGCGGCGGGGCATTTTCCCGGAAAAGAGGATCGCCCTTCGGCACGCTGCTCAGCAGCTTTTGGGTATAGGGATCGCGCGGCGAGGAGAAGATTGCGTTGGTGGGTCCATGTTCAACAATGTGGCCTTCATGCATGATATAAACATAATCCGCCACCTTGTTCACCATGTGCAGATCGTGAGTGATGAGCAGGATGGCCATGCCCATTTCCTTTTGTAAATTTTGCAGCAGGGCGAGAATCTGGGCCTGAATGGTCACGTCAAGGGCCGTGGTCGGTTCGTCGGCAATAAGCAGTTTGGGACGGCAGGCCAGGGCCATGGCGATCATCACCCGCTGGCGTTGACCGCCGGAAAGCTGGTGCGGGAAGCTCTCCATCCTTTTTTCCGGGTCGGGAATGCCGGTTTTACCGAGCAGCTGCACCGCTTTTTGCCGCGCCTCCTCAACCGAGAGGTTCTGATGGATGGTGAGCGGTTCCATAAGCTGATCGCCGATGGTGTAGACCGGATTGAGCGAGGTCATGGGCTCCTGGAAGATCATGGCAATGTCATTGCCGCGTATTGTCCGCAGTTTTTCCTCCGGCAGTCCGAGCAGATTCCGCCCCTCGAAGAGTATGCGGCCGCTGCAGCTGAAGGCCTCCCGTTCAAGAAGCTGGAGGATGGAAAGCGCGGTTACCGATTTTCCGGAGCCGGACTCGCCGACGAGCGCCGCGGTTTTTCCCGGCGCAATTGACAGGGACACATCACGCAGGACATCTTCATGTCCGTCCGCGGTATGAAATCCGCCATTGAGATGTTGTATGTCGAGCAGTGTGCCGTTCATTTCACACCTTGCGGGGGTCAAAGGTTTCACGCAATGCTTCCCCGATAAAAATAAGCAGGATCAGGGTGCCGACCAGGACGATGAAGGTGCTGAGCGACAGCCACCAGGCATCGATGTTGGCCTTGCCCTGGGCCAGCAGTTCACCGAGACTCGGGGTGGGCGGCGGCACGCCGAGACCGAGAAAATCAAGACTGGTCAAGGCGAGAATGGCGCCTGACATGCGAAAGGGGAGAAAGGTGATGACCGGGGTCATGCCGTTCGGCAGCAGATGGCGGAACATGATGGTGGCGTCGCCAACCCCCATGGCCTTGGCCGCCGTGACGTAATCGAGGTTGCGGCTTTTGAGAAATTCCGCCCGCACGTAATCGGACAGGCCCATCCAGCCGAACATGGATAGCAGAACAAGCAGCAGCAGCAGGCTTGGTTTGAAAATAGAGGAAAAAATGATGAGCAGATACAGTTCCGGCATGGAGCTCCAGATTTCAATGAACCGCTGGAAAAAAAGATCGGTTCTGCCGCCGAAATAGCCCTGAATCGCTCCGGCCAGGATGCCGGTCAGGGTTCCCACCAGGGTAAGTGCCAGGCCGAACAGAATGGAAAGTCTGAAGCCGTAGAGCAGGCGGGCCAGAACATCGCGACCCCGGTCATCGGTGCCGAGCAGGTTTTCCCTGGTCGGCGGGGAGGGGACCGGCACATCGAGGTTGGGATTGATGGAAGAATAGCTGTGGGGATTGAGCGGGAAGAAAACCCGGTTGCCGCCGGTGGTTATCTTTTCGAGAATATAAGGATCCCGGTAGTCCGTTTCGGTGGCGAAATCGCCGCCGAAAGTTGTTTCCGGGTAGGTTTGCAGCAAGGGATAATAAAAGTCCCCCTCATAAATGACCAGCAATGGTTTGTCGTTGCTGATAAGCTCCGCTCCCAGGCTGAAGATGAAAAGAACGGCAAAGATGATGAGGCTGTAGAACCCTCTCCCGTTGGCGGTGAATTTGCGCCAGCGCCGTTTCAGCAGGCTGTTTCTTTTCATTTTTTTCATTGTCATGAAGGTCTCGTGCCGCCTGATTACTGAACGCTGTCAAAGGTGATGCGGGGATCGACCACCACATAGCTGAGATCCGACAGAAGCCGGGAAAACAATCCGATAATGGTGAAGAAGTAGAGGGTGCCGAGCACCACCGGGTAATCGCGGTTCAGGATCGATTCGTAGGCCAGGAGCCCCATGCCGTCAAGGGAAAAAATTGTTTCAATCAGCAGACTGCCGGTGAAAAAGGCGGCAATGAACGAGCCGGGAAAGCCGGTGATGATCGGGATGATGGCATTGCGGAAAACATGGTGATACAGCACCCTGTTTTCGCTTAAGCCCTTGGCGCGGGCGGTCAGCACGTATTGCTTGCGGATTTCTTCCAGAAAGCTGTTTTTGGTGAGCAGGGTCATGACGGCCAGGCTGCCCACGGCGCTTGAGATGATGGGCAGGACCATGTGCCAGAGATAGTCGAGAATTTTGCCCATCAGGCTCATTTCCGCCCAGTTGTCCGATACCAGTCCCCGCAGGGGGAAGATGTTCCAGAAGCTGCCGCCGCCGAAAAGGACGATGAGCAGAATGGCGAGCACGAATCCCGGAATGGCGTAGCCGACCAGAATGATTGAACTGGAAAAGACATCAAAGCGTGATCCGTCGCGCACCGCTTTTTTGATGCCGAGCGGGATGCAGATGCCGTAGACGATGACAAACGACCAGAGGCCGAGCGACATGGAAACCGGCAGTTTGGAGACGACGAGGTCGACCACGCTCCGGTGATGATAGTAGGAGTTGCCGAAATCAAAGACCAGATAGTTGCCCATCATGGTGAGAAATCGCTCCACCGGAGGCTTGTCAAAACCGTACAGAGACTTGATTTCTTCCAGCCTTTCCGCGTCCAGTCCCTGGCTTGCCTGGTAGAGGTTTGCCGCCCCTCCGCTCACCTCTCCTCGCTGGGACGAGCGCTGCAGATCGGCGATCATCTTTTCCACCGGGCCGCCCGGAACGAACTGGGTAACGGTGAAGGTGATGAGCATGATGCCGAACAGGGTCGGGATCATGAGCAGTATGCGGCGGAAAATGTATGAAAACATAATTGAGAATTGGTAATGGAAAATTGATAATTAAGGAACTGAGGTTTGGTTCCTGTTTTTGGAGGTATTGATAATTGACGCTAATAATTTGATTAGCTCAATGCATTGCTCGATAATTGAATTTGTCGCGTCATCATCTGTCAAAATTTCGCTGTCTCGCAACAGCATGAGCCAGTATCTTGTTTCATGGGCTTCTTTGTTGGCAATGGATAATTTGTGGATAAAGTCTGGTCTGCTTTCCGCCTGGAGGGCTTCCTCAACATTTGCCCCAATGCTTGTGCCGCTTTTTAAAACCTGTCTCGCGAGAATCGTTTCGGATTTTTCGACTGTCAGGTGTTTATAAAGCTTGATAATCCTGAGAGCAAAGGCATAACTTTTTTCCTGAATGACATTGTCTCGTGTCATTTTCAATTTTCAATTATCCATTATAAATTTTCAATTGCTTTTCCACCATGTCATCAACAACTGGAGCGGGGCATAATAAAGCGGCAAGGTGTCCGGCCGGGAAAATTTGTTCCAGTAGGCCAGCCGATAGGTGGCGAGATACCAGTTCGGCACGACATAATAATTATACCAGAGTACCCGGTCAAGGGCCTTGCAGGCGGCGGTCAGTTCTTCCTGGGTCGTGGCGTAGATGATGCGGTCAACCAGCTGATCCACCACCGGATTCTTGATGCCGATGGCGTTGCGGGAGCCTTCCTTGTCGGCCGCCTCCGATGTCCAGAGATCCCGTTGCTCGTTGCCCGGCGATTGCGATTGGCCGAAGACCTCCACCGTCATGTCGAAATCAAACTTCTGCATGCGCCGGACATAAAGCGCCGGGTCAATGGTGCGGTAGGATGCATTGATGCCGAGAGTTTGCAGGTTTTTGGTGAAATCGGCCATGACCCGCTCAAATGAGGGGGAAACGAGCAGGATTTCAAAGGTGAACGGTTCGTTTTGCCCATTCACCAGTTTGCCGTCTTTGATGGTCCAGCCGGCTTCGGCCAGCAATTGTTTCGCCCGGCGCAGATTGTCCCGCAGTGCCTGGGGCGAACCGGTTGCCACCGGCGTCAGGGGGGTGGTAAACACCTCGTCGGGGATCTTGCCCTTGAACGGCTGCAGCATTTCCAGTTCAAGCCCTTCGGGCAGGCCGGTTGCGGCAAGCTCCGAGTTGCTGAAGTAGCTGCTTGTCTGGGTGTACTGGCCGAAAAAAAGTGTCTTGTTGGTGCGATCGAAATCAAAGGCAAGTCCGATGGCCCGGCGGACCCTGAGGTCGGCGAAAAGCGGCTTGCGGATGTTGAAAACAAAGGCCTGCATGCCCTGGTTGTTTTTGTGGGGGAAAAGTTCCTTGACGATTTCACCCTGGTCGAAGCGGCTGCCCTGCAGATCCCGGGCCCACTGCTTGGCGATATTGACGTGCATGAAATCAAATTCCCCGGCCTTGAAGGCCTCCACCGCGACAATCTGATCCTTGAAGAATTTGAAGGTGACGGTGTCGAAATTGAACATGCCGCGTCTGCAGGGCAGATCATTACCCCAATAATCCGGATTGCGTTTGTATGTGATGGATTTTCCCTGCTTGAAGTCACTGACGACATAGGGACCGCTGCCCACCGGGATGGTCATGTTCGGGGCGTTGAAGGGATGCTTTTCGTAGAAGGCCTTTGACAGCACGGGCAGCTGGCTGGCGATCATGTGGATTTCCCGGTTCGGCCGGGCAAAGTGCAAACGGACCTGATGCGGACCAAGAATCTCGGCTTTGCTGATGTCATGATAATACGAGGCGTAAAAGGGGTGGGCATCCCGGCTTTTCAGGGTGTCCAGGGAAAATTTCACATCATCCGCGGTGACCTGGGTGCCGTCGGAAAAACGTGCCTTTGGATTCAGGGTGTAGGTGACCGACATGCGGTCTTCGGCAAGTTGGATATCCTCGGCGATCAAGCCGTACTCGGCGAACGGTTCGTCCAGGCTCGTCGCGGCCAGGGTTTCGAAAACGAGTTCGGCAAGGCCGTCGGGAGCCGTTCCCTTCAGGGTGTAAGGGTTCATTTTGTCAAAGCTGCCGAGGGAGTGCAGGACAAGATCCCCTCCCTTGACCGCGCTCGGTGAGGCGTAATCAAAACGGGAAAAGCCGGGCGGATATTTCAGTTTGCCGTCAATGCTCACCCCGTGGGCGGCAATGGCCGTGCCGCCGCCAAGGAAAGCGGCGGCGATCAGCACGAGCACGGTTACCGGCAAAACAAACGGGAGGAAAAAGGTTTTTTGGGAAAATGGCGAAATGAATTTCATGGTGTCCTGTTCAATTGGAGTTGGTTGGCGAGTGACAAGGATGAGGCCATGATATTGGCCACCAGGGTGAGGATATCGGCGTCATGGTCGTTGAATTCGGACTCTTTTTTATTCAGCACTTCGACAACGCCGATGATTTCCCCGTTAACATAAAGGGGCGCGGCAAGAATGCCGCGTATTGTCATTTCCTCATGATAGCCTTTTTCACGGGGAAAATCCTTCATGGTTGATCCCGGGACATACGCCGCCCTTGCATGGCGAAAAACCCAGCCTGAAAGTCCCTTGTCAAGCGGCAGGGATTTCCCTTCAAGGCTTTTTTTGTGCGGTCCGGTGTGGACGGCAAGGAGCATTTCCGTTTTCCGGTTGTTGATCAGCAGCAGGGAACCGGATTCGCTTCCCAGCAGTTCCAGCGATATCTCGATAATCTGTCCAAAGATCCATGGATCATCATACAGATTCTGGGCAAGCAGTGAAATCTGCAGGAGATACAGCAGTTCGCCCGCCGTCAGGCGCCGGGTCAGCTGTTCCGGCAGGAGCTGGGAAAGAAGGCCGGTGCGCAGCGCCTTCGGTTCCACCGCCTGCATTTCCATGAGGATGTCGCCGAGTCGTGTTTTGTTCCGCGAGGGTGTTGTCAGCCAGTCGAGCAATCGGCGCGACAGGCTCGCGGAGGAGTGACTGGTTTTTTGCGCGGCTGAGGCGACATTGTTGTTTTGTCGCGTGACGGCCTCGGTGAGGGTATCCTGCCGGACAAGACCCATTTGTTGCAGGATGTCGCCGAGTCGTTGCCACTGGACGCGGTGCTTCAGCAGTTGGCCGGAAATGTTGGCAATGATGTTTTCAAAATAGGGATTTCTTCCGTCGGCAAAAAAAACGACCAGATACTGGTCCATCCTGTCAAGCAGGGAAAGCCTGGGGAGAACAAATTTTTCATAGAATTCCGGCGTGTTGTCCAGGATTTCATGAAATGAATCGAAAATGTGAACCGAACGGTTCCGGAGATTTTTGCGGCCCTCGTTTTCATACGCCTCGAGAAACTCGTCATGCAGATCCCGTAATCGGCTTATATAGTTGATGTCGGCCATCTGGGCAATGAGGTCGGCCGAGGCAACCATCCTGGCCATGGCGATTTCCGCTTTGTCCCGGAAAACGGAAAGGTCCGGCGTTTTGTTGAATTCGGTAATGTCGATCGTGTTGCAGATAAAAGCAATTTCGCCTTCATCCCATCGGTTTTCGGCAAGATACCCGGAGGCAAGATCCCTGCTGCGCTTGACATGGGAAAAAGTGTACTTGCCGCCCGTGCCCTTGGTGTCGTTTTTGTTTTTCAGGTAGCCGCTGTCATGAAAAAGCGCGGCCGCCATGCCGCATAAAAAGATTGTGTCCGATAATTTGTCCTCACCCTCTTTCACCCTGTTCCAGCCGATTGCCATGCGGGCTGCCGCAAGGGCAACCTCAAGACTGTGATCAATGGTGTGATACTCCACCTGGCAGGCTTCGTGTGATTGCCATTTTCCTTCATAAAGGTCCATGACATCATGCAAAAGTTTGTCAAATTGCGCGGTTATTGGCGATGTGCTGAATTCGTTCCTGAATAAGGTGGAAATCAGCATGAGAAGACTCTGCCGGGAAGGGTTTGCCTGGAAAGGGGGCAGGTCTTCGGGAAGAGGGGCGGAGCTTGTGTTCACCATGGGTAGAAATATGGAATGTTATGGGTGCGGACCGCGGGAAAAGACATTTACGGATTTTATAGCATATTATGAAGAGGATACAAACTATAAAAAAATTGATTATCTGTGCAGGATTGATTAATCTGCTCCTTTATGAATGACGGCCACAACCGGTAACCATCTGGAGGAAAAAGGACCATGGGTAAAACCATAACGGAAAAGATTTTTGAGGCGCATCAGCGTGATGTTCCCTCTGATAATAATGTTGTACTCGATATTGATGTGGTCATGTGCCATGAAATCACCACGCCCATTGCCATAAATGACCTGCATGAGCGGGGGATGGACCGGGTTTTTGACCCGAAAAAGATCAAGGTGGTCATCGATCACGTCACCCCGTCCAAGGATTCGAAGACAGCCACCCAGGCAAAAATTCTGCGCGACTGGGCCAGACGGCAGCATATCAAGGATTTCTTCGATGTCGGGGCCAATGGCGTCTGCCATGCCCTGTTCCCGGAGAAGGGATTTATCCGGCCCGGCTACACGGTCATCATGGGCGATTCCCATACCTGTACCCACGGAGCCTTTGGCGCTTTTGCCGCGGGTATCGGCACCACGGATCTCGAGGTGGGAATACTCAAAGGTGTTTGCTCCTTCCGCCTGCCGGAAACCATGAAGATCACCATTACCGGCGAGCTGTGCAAGGGGGTCTCTGCCAAGGATGTTATCCTGAAGGTCATTAAGGAACTGACGGTGAACGGCGCCACCGACAAGGTGATGGAGTTTGTCGGACCGGTGGTGGACAAGATGAGCATGGAATCACGCATGACCCTGTGCAACATGGCCATCGAGGCGGGTGCCACCTGCGGCGTCTGCCTGCCGGACCGGGTCACCGCCGAATATCTCTGGCCGTTTATCAAGGATGAATATGATTCCCTTGAGGCCGCCGTGGCGGATTTCCGCAAATGGCATTCCGATACGGATGCCGGATATGTTGTGGAAAAGACATTTGACGTTTCCGCCCTGGTGCCCCAGGTGACATACGGCTTTAAGCCGGATGAAGTGAAGGATGTCACTGAAATGGCGGGCACCCGGATTGATCAGGTCTACATGGGTTCCTGCACCAACGGCCGCATCGAAGATCTGCGGGCCGGGGCGGCGATACTCAAGGGCCGGACGATAGCCCCCACGGTGCGCGCCATCCTTTCGCCGGCCACGCCGAAGGTTTACAATCAGGCCATGGAAGAAGGCCTGATAAAAATTTTTATGGATGCCGGCTTCTGCGTGACCAACCCCACCTGCGGCGCCTGTCTCGGTATGAGTAACGGTGTTCTGGCGGCAGGCGAGGTGTGTGCTTCCACCACCAACCGCAATTTTAACGGACGGATGGGCAAAGGCGGCATGGTGCACTTGATGAGCCCGGTTTCCGCCGCCGCCGCTGCGGTGAAAGGCGAGATTGTTGATCCACGCGAATTTATCTGATTGGGAATTCCGGATTTGCGGATTGAAGAAATTCTGTTGAGTAACCAATCCGCAATCCCAAATCCGAAATCCGCAATACAAAAGAATGAGGTTTTTATGAAAACATTTGGTGGTCCGGCCCTTTTTCTGGACAGAAGCGATATCAATACCGACGAGATCATTCCGGCGAAATATCTGACCGAGAATTCCAAGTCGGCTTTGAAGCCTTACATCCTTGAAGACCTGAAGCTGGAGGGTTTTGATCCTGCTGCTGATGTCAAAAATGCAGGAGTGGTTGTCACCCGTTCCAATTTCGGCTGCGGTTCATCCCGGGAACACGCGGTCTGGGTGTTTGAGGTCAATGATATCAATGTGGTCATCGGCGAGAGTTTTGCCAGGATTTTCCGGCAGAACATGTTCAACTGCGGCATGCTGGCCATTGAGCTGAAAAAAGAAGATATCGACACCCTTTTTTCCCTCGGCAAGGATGTAATGATCTCCATTGACCTCGAAAAGGAAACGATAACCGCGAAAGGCAGCCGGGAGTTTACCTGCGGTTTCAGTCTGAACTCCTTTGACAGGGATCTTGTCATGGCGGGCGGCTGGCTGGCCTATGCGGATAAAAAATATTGACCAGGCATCCGGCGGAGAGTGTTCCGGTTGCATTGGTTGTTCGCGAGCCGCTCTTCATTGCAAAAAAATCCCGCCCGGCATGTTGGCCGAGCGGGATTTTTGTTTGAAAACCAACAGGATTTCTCATTGTTATGGCCTTTCCCGTTACCATTGAAAAATTGATAATCGGCGGTCAGGGGCTGGGGCATCTTCCTGACGGGAAGGTGGTTCTCGTTCCCGGTGTTCTGCCCGAGGAAGAAGTCGTCGTCGCATCGGTTGACAGCAAGAAAAGTTTTGTTCAGGCCCGTCTGGTTGACGTCGTTAAGCCGTCATCCTTGCGGACCGAGCCGCCCTGCCCGTACTACGGCAAATGCGGCGGCTGTGATTTTCAGTACGTTCATCCGGCACACCAGGCGGAACTGAAGAACCGGATTCTCCAGGAACAGCTCCATCGCAGCGGATTCGGTTCCCGTTATCCGAGTTTTCTGCAGCCGCCGCTGCCCGCGGCCGGGTCATTTCGTTATCGGCAGCGGATCAGGCTGCATGTGGATCAAAGCGGCAGGCCGGGATTTCTCCGCCATCAATCGCATCAGGTGGAACCGATCACCAGTTGCCTTCTTGCCCGTCCGGAGTTAAATGATGCGCTTTCCTTCCTTGTTTCCGGGCCGTCGTGGCGGAAAATCGCCTCGCTGGTTGATGAAATCGAGCTGCTGCTCAGTCCGGAGGATGAAAAGGTTGTTGTGATTTTTCATCTTTCGCGGAAAACCAGACCGGCCGAGAAAAAGATTTTTCGCGAAATAGCCGCGGGCCATGAGCTTATCAAGAGTGTGCTGGTTTTTGCGGCAGGAGCCGGGATGATTGATTCCTTGCCCGGCCGGCAATGCGGCCCGGAAAAACCTTTGCTGCTCTTTTCTCTTCCCTTGCCCGACGGCAATCTGCGGATGACGGTCGAGCCCGGCGGCTTCAGTCAGGTCAATCTGGAGCAGAATGAGAATCTGATTGGTCTGCTGCGTGACTGGGCGATGGTCAATAAAACAGGACGTGTGCTTGATCTCTTTTGCGGCATGGGCAATTTTTCCCTTCCCCTGGCCGGAAGTGTCGGGTCTGTTACGGGAATGGATCTGCAGCGATCGGCCATCCGCAGCGCTGTCAGGAATGCTGAGATCAACGCCATTACAAATTGCGCCTTCAGCCAGAACTCTTCTTTGGAAGGAGTCCGGCAGTTGGCTGAAAACGGGGAAAAATTCGACCTGGTTCTTCTTGATCCCCCCCGGCAGGGATGCGCGGAGGTGATTGCCTTTCTGCCGGCCCTTGCGGCCGCGCAGATACTCTACATCTCCTGCGATCCGGCCACCCTGTGCCGTGATCTGCTCCTGCTTGAAAAACAGGGGTACCTGATAGAAAAAATGAAGATGGTGGACATGTTTCCCCAGACCCATCATCTGGAAACCATCGTTTCCCTGAAAGTATCGCTCGTCGGCTAGTTTTTTGCGCCGACCGGTTGCCGACCCGGCACGGTTTACGTGGGGCGGCAATTTTATGTCGGCTTTTTTTGCTGGAGAAAGAGAAGCGCGCAGCGGGCAAGATATTCGGCGGCAATGGGCAGCACCCCTTCATCAAAATCAAATGTTGAACTGTGGGGATTGCCGCTTGCGAGATCATCCCGTCGTGCCCCGAAACGGGCAAAGCAGCCGGGAACCTGCTGGAGAAAAAAAGAAAAATCCTCCCCGCCGAGACTCGGATAAGGCTGGCTTTTGACTCCTCGCTCACCGACCGTTGCCAGGGCCGCGCTTCTGGCAATTTCCGCGGCGTGCGGGTCATTGACTACCGGCGGATATCCGGTTGTCACTTCTATCTCCGCCGTGACCCCATAGAGATGCTGGACCGCGTCGACCATTCTGCGGATGCCGCTAAAAATTCTTTCCCTGGCTTCCGGCAAAGTGGTGCGGATGGTCCCCTCAAGCGTGACATGACCGGCAATCACATTTGAGGCGGTTCCCCCGTTAAATTTGCCGACCGTGACCACCGCCGGGTAAACCGGGTTTGTTTCACGGGAGACAAGGGTCTGCATGCTGGTAACCAGCGAGCAGGCGGCGACAATGCAGTCCGGGCTTTCATGCGGTTTGGCCGCGTGACCGCCGGAACCCCGGACATTGATGATGAAATCATCGGTAAAGGCGCAGATAATGCCGGGCTGCACGGCAATTTCACCAACGGCGAAATGGCGTTCGATGTGGCCGGAGAAGATTGCGTTGACCCCGCTGAGCGCTCCTTCCGCTATCATCTTCCGCGCCCCCCCCTCATCCTCCTCGGCAGGCTGAAAAAGAAGAACGACACGGCCCGGCAGTGACGGCTGTTTTTTGAGCAGGGCCGCGGCCCCCAGAAGAATGGCCATGTGGCCGTCATGGCCGCAGGCATGCATCACCCCCGGGTTGCGCGAGGCAAAGGGCAGTCCCGTTTCTTCCGTGATCGGCAGGGCGTCCATGTCGGCCCGGAGCGCCACGGTTGATCCATTGTCAATGTTGTCACCAATGGCTGCCGCTATTCCGGTTCCCGCGACCCCTTTTGTGCAGGGGATGCCAAGTTCGTCGAGTTTGTCCGCCAGCAAGTCCGCCGTGCGGAATTCATGGAAGGCAAGTTCCGGATAACGATGGATCTCCCGACGGATATCGGTCATCCAGTGAATGAGGTGTCGGTCTGCCTTGAAGGAAATCGTCATTGGTTATGGCTCCCTTTCCTGTTTCCTGCTTCATAATTTTGTAAAGATTTTGCCAGTTCCACTTTGATCTCCTCGGCCAGAACAGCGGGGCACAGCACCCGCGCCGCGCCGCCCCAGGAAAGAACCCAGCGTTTTACCTCCAGCAGATGGCTTGCGGTAAAGGACATGATAATGCCGCCATCCTCCTGTCTGTGGATCTCCTGTCCCTCCTGCCATAACCGCTCTTCAATGTACGACGCGGCCTGTCGGTTGAAAAGTATCCGTATCTCGAATGTCTCATTGCTCCATTGGACCCCGAAACGATCTCTGGTCGTTTCCTGAAAATTAAAATCATCGGCAATACGAAAAAAAATCCCTGTCGCCTCCGCTTTGGTTATGCGGGAAAGGGCAAAGGTGCGGACCGCCTGTCGTAAACGGCAGAATGCGATGACATACCATTCTCCCTGATAATTGACGATGTGGTAGGGCTCGATGGTGCGTTCGATTAATTGGTCCGAGCCCGGTTTGCCGTGGCTGATGCGGATTGACTCGTTTTTGCGCAGGGCGGCGAAGACGGTATCCCAAACCGATGAGGATACCATGGTGTGGGGATTGCTGAAAAAGGAAAATCTGTCCTCCAGTTGCGCCGGATCAATGGTGACTTTGTCGGGCAGCGAATCCTGCACCTTGGCGAAAAACGATTTGAGCCTTGGATAAATGGGGGTGGACTCATATTGTTTCAGCACCTTTTCGGCAATAAACAGGGCGAAAAGATCGCTGTCATTCAGCGGGATGGCCGGAAGTTGAAAATTCTCCGTTGTGTAGTAATAGCCCCTGTTTTTTGCGTCATATTCCATCGGCGCGTCAAGACTGTCGCGCATGTAGTCGAGATCCCGCTGGATCGTTTTTGCGCTTACCTCCCACTCCGCGGCCAGAGATGCGCAGTTGGGGTATGTTCCCTCCCTTATTTTTTTGTCGATGAAAAGCAGGCGGCTGTGCTGCGGTTTAAATTTTTTCATTTTTTTATCGGATTTTTTTTGGTCGGACACTGTTTGTCCTACCTGCTTCTGTATCTTGGAAGAAAGATGTGATGATTGCAAGAAAAAATTAAACAGAAGGAGGATGACATGGGAAGAATGATGGGGACATGGTCCGGCATGCGGAAGTTTCAGCAGGGAGTTGCTCCGATTGATCTGTTTTGCGAGGTAAACAAAAAAAAAGAAGGCAGGATAGACTATGACGAAGCCTTGCGGCAAGGCATGATCGAAGTCGGTGAGATGGAGCTTTGTAACGGTGTGCCCCAGATGCGGGTAACGAATAATTCGTCCTGGAGCATTCAGCTTTTCAGCGGCCGGGAAATGATCGGCAATAATCACGACAGGCTGCTGACAATAAATATCATCCTGCGGCAGAATGGAAGCGTTGTTCTTCCATCCTTTTTTCTTGCCTCCACCTATTTTTTTGATCAGGGAATGGTGTCGATTCAGGAGTATCTTCATACTTTCAGGGCAACCGATAATCAGACAGGCGTTATATATAAGCTCAACGGCAGAATAAGCGGTGAGCGCTGCGGAGATTTTCCTTTGCTGGTTGAAGTGTGCTATAGTCAATTCAAGGGGAGGGAAAAGGGGAAAACAAAATGGAGGGGACAGAGCGAGAACATTGAACGAGGGAAAAAAATACAGGTCCGTCACGTTATTGCCTGCGGCAAATGTGGTGATTTGCTTCCTCCCGCGTAAATGACCCTTGCTGAAGAGGAGGGGGGTGAGATTTTTTTCTGATAACGGACATTGATGCCTGCCTTGCCTGCCACCTATGGTGTGTTAATTATTTTAATAGTTCCAGTTTGGTATGGAGTGATAAAGCTGATCAGGGGTGTGTGGCAGAATTTTTTTATAGGAAGAAGAGCGACCTTAAAAAGTAATTTTATAATGTCAGGCAAATGGTAGATTTTTTTTGCTTTAAAAATAATTTCATATCTATCATCGGTTTTGATAATATAATTAAATTCAACAATGGGATTTATTGGTTAGTTTTTGATTTTGACCGCTGCTTCAGCGAAAATTGGCTCCATGCTACTTAGAAAATAAAGCCTGGACCCAGGGCGCAACGCTGGATAGTTACAAGTAATTTAATGCTGGGTGAGATTATGGGTCAAATTTTGCATGTAGTATTAATATTTCGAAAAGAAATCCGTAAACAAATGTGTTAATCGATATATTTAGCAGGGTGAAATGAGTGCTAGTGAGTGGAAACATGGGTATTTTGAAAGATCAAAAAGGATTAACACTGGTTGAATTAGTGATTGCTGTAGCGATTATAGGCATATTATCTGGGTTTGCCTATCAGATGTTGGGTGGTGCACGTTCCAATATGCGGTTGCGTAGTGCTGCCAGGGATATTTATTCGACAATGATGCAGGCCAAGGTTGAAGCAATTAAACGGGGAGAAAATGTGACAATTTTGTTCGTGCCTGCCGCAGCATCATACTCAATGTTTCTGGATAATGGCGCCGGAGGGGGTACAGCGAACGACGAAGTGGTAGATCCAGGCGAGAGTGTGCTTTTGGTATCTGATCCAGGCTTGTCCAGCAGGGTTACTTTTGCCGCAACTCCGCCGGTGGCAGCAGCTGATGGTGTTTCCTTTGCCAATAATGCTCTCGTTTTTAATTCTCGGGGAATTCCTGTGAATGCTTCCACTGGTGGACTTGGGATGGGTGGCATTGGTATTCGTCCCATTGGTGAGCCGACATATTGGCGAGCGGTCACAGTTTCTAGCGCCGGCAGAATTGCCATGCAATAAAAGGAGGAATATTTGTATGGTTTTTTATAGCGAGGGGAGAAAGTGTACTCCGACGTTAGATGAAAAAGGATACTCTCTTGTCGAGTTGATGATTGTGGTTGCTGTTTCTGGGGTTATTATGGCTGGTCTTGCAATGGTATATTCCGCACAATCAAAAAGTTACTCCGCCCATGATGATGTGGCCAATATTCAACAGGATTTGCGAGGAGCTCTCGCCATATTGACGATGGAGATTCGTAAAGCCGGATGCGACCCAACAGAGAGTAATAGTGCGGGGATTCTTGTTGCGAGCCTTAATCATTTCCGATTTACCATGGATATAAGAGGGAATGCTGTGAATGCAAATAGTGCTGATGGCGATGTTGATGATGTCGATGAAGATATCGCCTATGGTTTTCAAGCCGGTCAAGACACGAATAATGATGGAATCGTTGATAACGGCGGTGCTGCCTGGTCTGGGGCAGGAACGTTGGGCAGGCAAACTGGAAATGCGGGAGGATTTCAGGGTGTGGCGAATAATATCGACGCACTTGAATTTAATTATATGCTAAATGATGGGACAACAACTTTAACCCCGCCTGATTTAAGCAAGATACGAGCGGTACAGGTTTCTCTCCTGGCCAGATCGGCTAATCCTGCTCAGGATTTTCTGAACACGAACACATATACAGCAGCGTCGGGCGTGGTGTGGGATCCTCCTGATGATAATTTTCGCCGCAGACTGGTGGTGGCCACTATTCAATGTCGGAATATGGAGTATTAAGGCTATGTTTGCTGTGTTTAAAAACCAAAAAGGCGTGACCTTGGTTGAGACAATGGTGGCCATAGCCGTCTTGACCATTGGGGTTCTTGCTGCTTTGGGTATGCAGATTCAGACCGTAGGTTCCAGTTCTTCAGCAATGAATCGAACCGGCGCCAACAGTGTAGCGTTATCACTTCTTGAAAATCTGAAAAGCCTTTCTTTTGATGATCCGAATCTGGTTCAGACCACTGCAACTGCTGTTGAGCTTGATAATATAAGAACTTCCGGCGAATTACAACTTTTGATCGATGCAGCTAAAGTGAGAACTTTTACCGCGGCGCAGTTCCCTGAGATGCAGTTTTTGATACAAATGCCTCCCGGAGGAGTCGCGGGCGATATTGTTGATCGATCCGATATTTTTTATCATTTGGCTTGGGATGTGAAGGATAGGACTTTGGCAACTGGAGAGATGCTGAATAAAACCATCAGGGTATTTATGATTTGGGACTCGCCAATGGGGCCTGCGAAGTTGGAGATGACAACAATAAAGTATAACAATATCAGCTTGTAATTTCATCGAGGGATTATCTCATCATGTTTTTTTATTTGCTGCCGGTACAGGCAAAAACTGATACTCGCGAAGCGGGATTTGTTTTGGTCATGGCAATGGTTGTCCTGTTGGCTCTTTCATTGCTGGGTATTTGGGCAATGGACACATCCCGTTCCGAGCTGGATGTTGCGGGAGGATTACAACGGGTTGAGAAGCAATTTAATATCGCCGAGGGCGCAGCTAATGCCGAGGCGGGTAAAGTCGGTTTTTTCCTTCAACCGTTTTATCAGATTGCAAATCCCAGCGTTAGCGATCAACCTCTGGTTCCCACCTCAGATGCTGACTTTGATCCCGGAAACGACACCGATAATGTTTTTGGGGGAATCACCGCGGTTGACCCCACTACCTGGCCTTGGCAAAATCTTGTGGAGAATTATGACAATCTGCCGGTGATGACCAATGAATTTGACTACCGCTATCTGGTTACCTATCTCTATCCCGATACTCCGCCCATGGGCTATGATCCAAGTTCTTTTTCGGGGTATAAATTTCGTGTGCAGGGGAGTGCGATTCTTGCCCCAGCGATTGTTGAACTCGGCGGGACAAAGATTGGCGTAAAGGCAAGCCTGTAAAGATACGCTATGTGCTTTTGAAAATATAACGAACAAGGTTAGATTGTGAGAGCGCAGCGAGCCACAATCTGAACCGGTGGTTGGACGAGCCCGGTGGCCATATATAGAAAAGAGCTTTTGGGTTCCGGAGGGATCGGATCAGGCGAAGGAAGACGGGAGTGGCCCCCGCAATGTTCTTTGAAAAGGATTTTGGTGCTGTATCATGCTGCTTTACGCTGATTTCCGGCGTTTTTCGGGCGCAGGAGTCCCGTCCCGGTGCAATCCGGCTTGTGTCCTCGGCAAGTTCACGGCTTTCGTTTACATACCCGATGCCTCCGGCTCGTCTATTGCCGTAACGGAGCGGCCATGGCCGGTGGCCGGGCGATCATTGTCGCGGCGATCACCATGGCGGCCCCGCAGGCCGGGCAGATGATAGCCGGCCGTTGCTTCAGGTTGCGGACAAGGGCGCGCCATGGCGCGACCCGCAGCACCAGCTGCAGGAAGCGGAGCAGCTTTTTGCTGCATGCATGGAGAAAACCATACGACCTTGCCCGTCGAAACCCTCGGGGCAGCACATGGAGCATAAGCAGGTAGAGGAAGTACTCGCCCTTGACGGTTCGGGTCCGGTCTTCTCCGCTTTTGGCATGGCGATACCGGAAGGTGACCATGCCGTCCCGGCAGTGCAGGATGTCTTTTTCCCGGATAACACCCCGGTACAGATAACGGCCAAGATAGATAAGGGCCTTCTCGCCGTTGCCCGCGTCCTTGCAGTCAACCACCCACTGATCGGGGCAATCATGGGGAACCGGCAGCTTGTTTTCGACCAGGGTCTGGAGCAGCTTCGCCCGAAAGACCTTGGCCATGGCCTTGTGGCTGAAGAGATATTTCCCGGATTTTTCCTTCCACAGCCCGGTTTGCGGGTTGATGCTTGCTCCGGGCATGACAACGTGGATGTGCGGATGATAGTCCAGGGTTCTGGAATGGGTGTGGAGGATGGCGGTGAATCCCGCTGATCCGCCGAGTTTTTTGTCGTTATTGGTGAAGGATTTCAGGAGGTCCTGTACTGCCCTGAACATCAGGGCGTAAACGGTTTTCTGGTGTTTCCACGCCAGATCCCGCATCTGCCCGGGCAGCGTGAAGGTGATCAGGTAGTATTGACACGGCAGTCGTTTGTCAAGCTGGCTTTCCAGCCACTGCCGGCTCTCATGGTTCTGGCAATGGGGGCAGTTTCTGTGGCCGCAGGAATGGGGAATATAGATCCGTTCGCCGCACCGGTGGTCCGAACAACGGGCCAGCATGTGCGGTCCATGCTCGTATCTGCATCGGGCCATGGACTCCAGAGCCTTGATGTGGCCTGACAGGAGATTTTTGTTGTAGGTGCGGAAGAAGCTGTCCCTGAACTTGTTGATGATCGTGGAGAGCAGCATTATTTACGCCCTCCCCATCTGATGTCCAGGGAGTTGACCAGGGAATTGACGGCCAGTCTCGCATTGTTGGCCGTGGTGGAGGTCAGGTGGGTGTATCTGGCGGTGGTCAGGATGCTGACATGGCCAAGGATCTGCTGCAGCTCAAGCAGATCAACCCCGGCCTCCAGCATGTGGGTGGCATAGCTGTGACGCAGGGAGTGGCATGAGATTTTTTTTTATGCCGAGTTGCCGGACAACGGTCTGCATGGTGGTTTGAATGCCGCCCCTGTCCAGGGGCAAATCAACCAGGTGGGCATTTTTCAGACCTCTTTTCCTGCTGGGGAAGAGGAACCGGGGATGCTTGTGCATGGCCCAGAACTCCCGCAGCACCCGCAAGGTCTTGTCTGGCAGCGGCACCAGCCGGTCCTTGTTACCCTTGGCATCACGAATATGGACCCGCATGTTGCCTGCGTCGATGTCGCCGACTGTGAGTCGAATGCCTTCGCCAAGGCGCAGGCCCATGCTGTAGCAGGTAAAAAAGAAGACCTTGTAGCTCAAGGTTTTGGTTGCGGCAAATAGTTGCTCCGTCTGCTCGACGGACAGGATGTCAGGGATTCTGGATGTCTTGGGAGGCTTGATCAGGGGGATATCTTCCCAGGGTTTGTTCAGTACCCCGGAATAGAAGAACTTCAGGCCGTAGAGGTCGAGCTTGACCGCGCTCCAGGAATGCGTGTCCAGGAGTTCCGTGAAATAGTCGAGCAACTGGCCGGAGTTGAGGTTGTCAATCCTGCAATCGAAATAGTTGCCGATACGCCGGATCGCCCTGGCGTAGGCGTCGATGGTCTTGGGCTGCAGACCGCCCAGTTTGAGGCATTTCAGGTGTTTCTGATACTGCTTGTTGAAGAGGGAATCTTGTGGCATGGTGGTGTTCATTGTAACCTCCTTGGTAATAGTTGATGCGGCGGCCTCGCCTTTGCTCCGCCACTCTCTACTTATTACCGTATGCCGTGAGATTACAACATGTTAATGATGGATAAACAAGCTCGCTCGTGACTCGTCTGCCGCGTAGCGGCTTCGTCCAACTGAGTCGGCTGGGTTTGCGTGGGTTATTCGCAACCGGTTCATGTGCAAACATGAAATTTTTTTTCATGTAAGTTCAAAGGAGGCATTGTTATGAAAGAGACGATGAAGAAAAATCGTGAACAATCTATCCGGGTCTCGCTTTTATTGTCTCTGGTGCTTTGTTTGTCAACGTCCGCCACCGCGAGAGATACTGATATATACTCGGTAAACGTCAAGCAAAACTGTTACGTATTGATGGATAGTTCCGGTTCAATGAATTTCGGAGTGTATGAACATAGCATTGATTACGGAAAAATGTTCGACTATCTTTTTACGTTAAAAGATAGCCCGGTAGGTGACTATGGTGATTATATCTATGATACCGTTACAAATAGCAGTTTTTTTTACCAGAACCACAAGCCGGCCAAACAAATATATCTATGGAAAGGGCGAATAGGTGCGACCATAGCCACTGTTGACGGGCAGGATGTTGCCTTTTCCGGTGACGCGGCAGATCCTGATTATTTGTGGTTTATGGCTAATCTTGTTGATACGCATACGGTTATTGATGCAAGCGGCAATCTGGCTGACGATGGCACTGGACTGCGAAGAATTACCGTTGATGCTGATGGATATATCAGGCTTGATAATGTCCGTCTCCCTTTGGGACTCGACATCAAGGCGCATGACTTTGCCACACTTTATAACGGTTCTGTTGTCGATAGTGGCTTCAATGGGTTGTTGAATGCCCCAGGTTATTACTTCAGCGGCTATGAAGGGGTTGCGGTCAACGCGCTTGATCAGGTGGAAACCGGTGATCTTGATGTTTATTTTTTTGTTACGGGGAACTGGGTCAATATGCAGGCCATGTACAACCTGCATTACACCACGAATAATCCTGAGCCTCCCGGCGCCTTTCAGGGTGATCCTGCCTGGCCGTTTGAGCCATTTCCGATTACGCCGGATTCCTGGGCGGAGATCGGCCATGTCCTTGATTATCCGGAGGGTGCGGTAAATTACCTCAACCAATTAAGCGAAACAGATACCGCACGCACCATTGTTCATGCCGGCGCAAAGTATATCCAGGTTCATTTCTCCGATTTTGATGTGCAGAGAAATAATAATGTGGCCACGTTCACCAAAGATTATGTGAAGATTTATGATCAGGCGGGCAATGTTGTTGCCCAGCATGACAATGACAACAAGCCGATCAGCGCCAATGACGGTTGGTCACCGGTGATCACAGGTGACACTGTCGCCTTGAAACTTAAATCAGATAACTCCACAACCGGGAGAGGATACACCATTGACAAGATACGCGTGGTGTATGAAGAGGCTGCGGGTGGATCCTATGTTATGCAGAGCCGGTTGGACGTGGCCAAGGATACGCTTGTTTATGTCGTGGAAGAGTTCAGGGGGAAGCTGAACTGGGGATTTGCCGCCTTTAAAAACGGTGACGGGGCGCAAATTGAATCGGCCCTTAACCCGAACCTTAACGATGATGAAAATCGTGCCGCGATTGTTGAGCACATAGAAGGTGTGAAAGCGGAGGGCGGAACTCCGCTTATGGAAGCATTACAGGATGTTTTTGAACAGGGGTACTATATCAAGAGACACGAACTGGATAATCTGTTGTGCCGTAAGAATTATATTATTTCCATGACAGATGGCTTCCCGTCTGATGATGACGATCCGAGTCGTATTGGCGGGGTAACTTTTTCGGACTGGGACAAGGATGAGTGGACGCAAGACCCATACCAGGGTCTCGGCAATAAACCCGACTATTATGATGATGTGGCCCATTGGCTGTATACCCACAGCTGGATGGATAAGACGGAAGTCGTTGATCCGGCTAACTCCTATGTGAACGTCACGACCCATCATATTGCCTTTGGCGCCAAACATCCGTTACTCAGGGATGCGGCCGAGGAGTCTGGGGGGGAATATATAGTTGCTTACAACAAGGAGCAATTAGTGGCCGCCTTTTACTCCCTGGCCCTGATGATGTCAGAGGCTGTTTCATTTACTGCTCCAGTTGTCTCGGTTGATGCTGTAAACAAAATCCAAAGTGGTGACGATCTCTATATGGGGCTCTTTTTGCCAATGGACAGCGCCTATTGGGTTGGCAACGTTAAGAAATTCAAGCTTGGTGACGGTTCGGTAGACCGGCCTGAACTCTTCATGATTTATGATCATGCCAATAGGGAAGCCGTAGACAGCTCTGGACAATTTTTGGACAATACCGCAGCTTTCTGGGGTGATGATCTTGATGTGAATGACACTGACAACTATGGTGCGTCCGATGTCAAGGAGGATGGCGCTGGTGAAGTACTTCTGGAGGATGTCAATTATTTCTTCACTAACGGCCTCTATTGGTCACGTCCCATTTATACATGGAAGGATGGTGACGGAGATGGTGACAAGGAAATGGTCAAGTTTGACTCAACAAGTATCACTGCTGCAGATCTTGGTGTGGCTGATAATGCCACCCGAGACAAGCTGATTAATTTTGTTCATGGTTACACATACGATGCTGACGCTGTCACAGGGGTTCCCCTGGGGGTGAGGGATTGGGTGCTTGGATCAATAATTCATTCGCGACCCGTAGTGGTTGATTATTTTGATACGACTGATCCCGTTCTTCCCTTGACAAAACGGTATATTGTTGTCGGGAGTAACGATGGAATGCTTCATGCCTTTGATGATGAGACAGGCCGCGAGGTTTTTGCATTCATCCCTGAGGATATTTTGCCAAAGCTTAAAGATGTGCAGGCAAATTACATGTATGACACGATTGACGGACTCATCACCCTGTATCGTCGGGATAAAAATCCGAAATATCTGATTTTCGGTGAGAGACGAGGGGGAGGGGCTTTCTGGAATCTTGACATATCAGATGCTGATCCCTCGAAATGGACAGTGGCCTGGAATTACACCAATGCTGAAATTACTCAGTCTTGGTCGGAGGTCAAGGTGGCGAGTGTTCCTGTCGGCATTACCGCTGACGGGGAAAAGTCTTTCAAGGATGTTGTCATTTTTTCTGGTGGTTATGACCCGGAAGAGGATTTATTCCCTGAACCGTTTAACGATCTTGATTTAAATGGAACGCCGTACACCGATCAAGGCAATCTGGATAATCAGGAGTGGACGAAAACAAACGCCGCTCAAGATGTATATAACGATGACATTTACAATACGTATAATCCGCAAATGAATGAACATGGCCGAGGTGTTTTTGTGGTGGATATTGATGATCCAGCCGCTGTGACCAACGTCACGCTCGGGGATGGCTCGTCTGAGCAGATTCTTCCGTTTTCCGTTACCTACGGAGCTGCTTCAGTCACAACAGGGGTTACGCAAACACTCCCTGATATGAAATTTTCTTTCCCGGCCAGCCCTACCGTTGTTACCGGCACGGATCGATACATATACAGCGATGGGGGGGGGACGACAACTGGATTAAAGGACAACGTTTTATTGTCTCTTTATGCAATTGATATATACGCCAATCTTTATAAGGTAAGGTTTGACTTTGATGTGGAATATGCCGGAACTTATAAGGTGTCCAGCGCCAACTGGTTGGTGGATAAGATTTTCAGCGCCAATCCAGGCAGCAAGAGCGGCAGCGGAACCATGGGGGGCGGTATTGATACGGTGGATGTGGGGCGCAAGGCATTTTATCCTCCCGCTATATCATGGGGCGGTTCAAAAGATTATTTCGAAGCGGGCAATTACTATTTTCCCGATGTGGCCTTTGACGCGAAAATTATGGCCTCACTTTTCTTTGGGACCGGGGATAGGGAAAATCCTCGCTACACGATGATACGCAATCGTTTTTATGCCGTCTATGATGATTCGTCGGTTTCTGCCACCTTGTCTGGAACAACTGATGTTCCAGTGACTTCTTCGCCGTATGTCGAGGATGATTTGCTGAATCTTACCTGTGATGAGCTTGGGACGGATTCTATTATTAAAGATTGCTATCTTGGAGCACTGGATGGACTCTGTGACGCGACGGATACTTCCGGTGATATGAAGAAATACTTGAGATCGCTGCTGACCGATGATGCCGTGTACGGCACCACGCCGGCCATGGAAGCAGGCTCTTTGCACGAGAATGATGCCAAGGGCTGGTACATTGTGCTTGAAGACCAGGGAGACAGCACGGTTTGCCAACATATGACCTATCCGACATTTGTTGACGCGGTAACCAGCAGTGGTCATGATGATCACCAGGGTGAGCAGATTTTAAGCCAGGCGATTCTCTATTATGGGACTCTCTATTTCACGTCGTATCAGGCTTCAATCAGTGATCCTTGTAATCCGCAGGGCAATGGTTTTGTCTATGCGCTGAATTATCTTGATGCCAGCGCGGCCTATGATCTGAATTTTCCTGACTCCGATAAGCTTGATATTACAGATCGTTACAAGAAATTTACCAACATCTACGGTATTCCATCCGGTTTTACCATCATTACCAGCGGAGGCCATGCCGCAGCCATGGCCAGTATGGGTGGCGCAGTCATCGGGCCAGGGCCTGATCCTGATAACCCGTACGAAATAGAAACACCAGGATTGGGATTGGAACTGTATTACTGGCGGGACAGTAACAGTATGCAGCCGTAATGTTGCTTTCTGTTCATGCTGGGGATGTCCAGATTGAAAATGTTAATGGAAATGATACGTTGGAGGTGAAAAATCATGCTGGGTAGAATTACAAAATCGGTCGTGGTTTCCCTGTTGTTGTGGGTGGCATTCTGTCTCCAGGCTTCCATGAGCTGGTCGGCTCTGGCGCTTCAATCGGAAATTGTCTCCGGGAATATTGTCGAGAAATATGAGGATCATTCCCTGAAGCTGGATAATGGAGTAATTTATAAGCCATCACGAGAGGGGCTTAATGTCGATGTACAGATCGGTGAACCCGTGACTCTCCGATATATTGCTGAAGATTCTGACAATAATGTTTTCTTTGAGTTTGCTCCCGGTATGAATTCATTAGTAAAATTGCCTCCTCCGACTTTAAGGGAGGTGGGTGTCTCGAAATGAAATAAATTACGGCATGGGATATAGGTTGAGTCGTGAGTGTACAGGCGCTTTCTTTGTAGATGCGAGAAAAAAAGAGAGATTTGTTCGCTTTATACTCGTGCGCCGATTTTTTGGTGAAAGCGGCCCCAGGAGAGAATTTTTTCATCAGCCGTTATAGGTGTGGCTGAATTATCAATGGCGGTGGCGACAATCATTCGGTCGGCTGGATCACCGTGAAATGACCGCAGTTGACCGGCACGAATAACTGTTGATCCTTGTAAAGGGATCCCAAGCAAGCCGTTTTGCAGAAGATCAAAACGCCATACGTCGAGTTCTGTTCGGAGAATAAACCGTTGTTTCCCCCCCGCCGAGCCTGTAAAGAATTTTGTGTAAATGGTTTTGGTTTCGCCTTTCAATAAACAGGCATTCTATCTTCGAACAGGATGGAAAAACGATTGAGAGCGCCCTTCCAGTCTCTGATCGGCAGAGTCCATTTCTTTGCGATATTGTTTAGCGCCAGGTAAAGTAGCTTCAGCATAGCCGCGTCATTGGGGAATGAGCCCCGATTCTTGGTGACCTTGCGCAACGACATGTTCAGCGATTCGATAGCGTTGGTCGTATAAATTACCTTGCGAATCTCCGCAGGATAGGAAAAAAACGGGGTGATTCGCTCCCAGTTTCGCCGCCAGCTCTGGCCAATGGAAGGATGGGTTTCGTTCCATCTCTCCTCGAATTCGGTTAGATTCATTTCAGCCTGTTCGGCGGTCGGCGCCTGGTAAATGCTTTTCAGGTCAGCCGCTACCTCTTTGCGCTGCTTCCACGAGACATACTTGAGCGAATGGCGCACCATGTGAACGATGCAGAGCTGGATCTGGGTGCGAGGAAAGACCGTCTCGATGGCTTCGGGGAAGAAGCCCTTGAGGCCATCCACGCAAGCAATGAAGATGTCTTGGACTCCACGGTTTTTCAGTTCGGTTACCACTTGTAACCAGAATTTGGCACCTTCGTTTTCCGCCACCCACATACCCAGCACCTCCTTGACGCCGTCCATGGTGACGCCCAGGGCCAAGTAGACCGCTTTGTTGCTGACATGGCCGTTATCCCTCACCTTGACTCGGACGGCGTCCATGTAGACGATGGGATAGAGGGCATCAAGAGGTCGGCTCTTGCCAGATCTTAACCTCATCCGCAACGGCATCGGTGACACCGGAAATCAGGCTGGGCGAGACATCAACGCCGTAGATCTCTTCCAGATGCCCCTGAATCTCGCGGGTGGTCATCCCTCGGGCATAGAGGGAAATGATCTTGTCGTCAAAGCCGGTGAACCGGGTCTGGCCTTTTGGAATGATAATCGGCTCGAAGCTGCTGTCGCGATCGCGTGGTACCTCGATCGGTAGCTTGCCAAATTCGCCCTTAATGGTTTTTGCCGACTTTCCATTACGGGTGTTGCCGCCCTTGGCAGCAATTGCGGCATGCTTTTCGTGCCCCAAGTGTTCGGTCAACTCTGCTTCCAGAGCCCGTTCCAAAAGGGCTTTGGTGAGTTGCTTGAGTAACCCGGTTTCCCCAATCAGGTCTTCGGGCTTTTTGTAGTCGGCAAGCAGCCGGTCCAGTAGTTCTTTTTCAATGGCCATTTTGTCTCCTTATAGAGGGGGAGGAGTATCTCTACCCCTGAATGGCCATTTACACAAACTAATTTACACCCTCCGCCCGCCCGGTTCACCTCGTCCATAAAATGTAGGCATTTTGCCTTGAAATCCGAAGCTTTGATTGTTTGCATGTTTGTCCCTCGCCTTATGCGTATCTTTATCGCGGCTAGAGTCCTTACTATTCGTTAGCTCATTTTAGGTTCCATGTTGCTACGGCACAAATTTCTTTATCTGAAGATCCTTCATTACCTTATAGTGTTTGTCGTTTCCCGTGAGAATAGGAAGGCCATATGCGATTGCCGTAGCTCCAATTAAAGCATCTGCCAATTGCATGGAATGGCTGAGAAAATGTTGCTCTACATAGAACATGGCTTTTGCAGATACTTCTTCGGACACATACAGAATTTGTGTTTTCCATTCATGGAGTGCTTTGCGGAGTTGGACTAACTCTTTTTTATTTCTCAATCCTTGGACGACTTCCATATATGTGATGACAGATATGAAAAAATTGTTTGAGTTTTCAATGAGCTGATATGCTTTTTCATTACCTCGCATATACCAAATTAGAACGTCAGTATCGATAACCATTAGAATCTTCCTTTCCTTAAACTTCTTACATACTCATCCACATTTTTTACCATGTCATTATCTTGCCAAATTCCGAACAATTTATTTTTTTCTGTTTGCCTTTTGCTTTCCTGGTAGGGAACAAGTTTGGCGCACGGTTTTCCTCGGAAGGTAATAACAACTTCCTCGCCCCTATTCACGGAGTCTATCAGTTCTTTTGAATTGAATCTTAGGTCTTTTGCGGTTGCTCTCATAATCACCCCTCCATAGTAAAGTTTATATTTCAAAGTATATACTTGACATGGAGCATAGTCAATTATGTTTTCTTGAGACAGGATAATTCTTCGGATATTTTGCCCTTGAGCTGACACCTTAATTGTATGCAGTAAAGTGGACCCCTGAGTCAAGACAAAAAAACACAGAGTTTAAGCTGCACATTTGACTTCATCCACAGCTGGACGGCGCTGTCCCGATTTGATCTTTTCTGGTGCTGCCTGTTCAGTTTTCTTTTCTCTGTCTGGGAATCTGTCCACGATCAACGCCCCGCCGTGCTTTGCGAACCGGTACGCAACATCTGGCGTCTTTTGCCCTAGCGCTTTATGAGGGCGCTCTGTGTTGTAAAAGACAAAATATTTGCTCAGGCCCGCAGCCAGGTCACCCATCGATGTATAGTCCTTCAGGTACACATCTTCATATTTCACATTACGCCAGAGACGCTCAACGAAAATGTTGTCGAAGGCGCGACCCCTCCCATCCATACTGATGGTTATTTCTTCCCGTTTCAACACCGAGATAAAGGCGGCGCTGGTGAACTGTGAGCCTTGGTCCGTGTTGAAGATTTCCGGCTTGCCGTAGGTGCGTAAGGCTTCCTCCAGGCAATCGACACAGAATGCTGCATCCATACTGTTGCTGATCTGCCAGCTCAATACCCGTCGTGAGTACCAGTCTATGACCGCTGTCAGGTAGGTGAATCCGCGGGCCAGCCGGATGTAGGTGATATCCGTGCTCCACACCTGGTTTGGCCTGACCACTGGAACACCACGCAGCAGATAGGGATACACCTTGTGCTCGGGACACGGTTTACTGGTATTCGGCCCGGGCGCCATACCTGCCAGGCCCATTCCCCGCATCAGACCTTGTATCCGTTTTCGATTCACGGCATAGCCTGCTGTTTCGAGAAAGATCACCATCCGGCGACTGCCGTAAAACGGGTGACGGGTGTATTCCTCGTCGATCAGACGACTGAACAGCAGACTATCCTCCTTGACAGGCCTGGACTTCTGCTGCGCGTAAAGCGTCGCACGAGAGACCCCGGCCAGAATGCATTGCCGACTCACGGAAATCACCCCTTCTTTGGCTATCCAGCCTCGTCGTGTCATTACCGGCTGATCCCGGACTTTTTTTTAAGCCAGTCCAGTTCTACCTTCAGCTTTCCAATCTCACTGAACAGCAGCTCCGGCTCTTGGTGCCCGGCAATCGGCTTGGGGCCTCTTTTGCCTTCAAACAAGGTCTTGGCTTGCTCCTGGATCTCTTTCTTCCAGTGCCCAACCGTAATGGGATGGACGCCATACTCTTGCCCGATCTCATTGATTGTTTTTTGCCCCCTCAGTGCCTCCAAGCCAACCTTTGCCTTGAACTCCGGAGTGTGGACCTTTCTCTTTTTCTTTTCGCTCATCGCTTCCTGCTCCTTGATGGTAGCGCATAGCTTAAATTGCTGTCTCAAAACTGGGGTCCACTATACAGGCTTTTTCCTTCGGTGAATCACGAGCCGGATTCGTGTGACAAAAAATGTCACCAGATGCTGACAAAAAATGTCATTTCTGGAGCAACCGAAGACGGAAGGTGATGAAATGGTTTAACGCAAATTACCGCTTGGGAGAAAAAAATTAATATTTTAAAAGTAAAATTAGATGGTTATGTGGATTTTTGAAACAGGATGGGCTCGTGGCATGAAATTAGCTTTTAATACAATTCAAATTCACACATCATGTCATGGATGACAAAAAAAACTCGGTAGTTTTAATTCCAAAGGAGGCATATCATGATTTCGTTGTTAAAGAAAATGCAGAAAAACAACCAAAAAGGTTTTACCCTGGTTGAGTTGATGATCGTTGTGGCCATCATCGGTATTCTGGCGGCCATCGCCATTCCGCAGTTTGCGGCGTATAGGACCCGCTCCATGAACGCAAACGCCAAGGCATTAAACAAGATGACAGTAAGTTCCCAGTCTGATCTTAATGCTGAACTCGGTTGTTATGGAGAGTCGGAGGCTGCAGCGGCAAACCTTGCCGCTCTTCCGGCGACAGGAACAGGAATAGCGGCAGAGTCAGATTCAACAGTTGATCCCGTTTTGGCATCAGGGGCAACCGGTGCAGCCGCTGGAGGACGAATCGCCGGAACCAACGCAGGTACTCTGAAGACATTTGCGGTACCCATCGGGATTGGTGCTAACATGATTATGTGGACCAATACTCCGACCGCAGTGGCTGGATCTAATGAAGCAACATCACACAATGTAATCACAAGACATTTTAATGGTGACACTGCTTACGGGTCTGACTCTGATGTCCCCACGAATTTATATAGCGTTAGTAATCCTACATGGCCTAACAACGCTGGAATAATGGCTGCTTATGCCTGGGGAAATGCGACAACTGGGGCTAACGAATTTGACGGAGACAATGATCCTACCAACGCTGGACCTGCTGGTGGTGGTGCGCCAACTACTACATGGCAAATGGTGCAATAATAAGCGTCTTTCGCCTAGTTTGAATTGTTCAGTAGCCCCGGTCGTGAACATCGGCCGGGGCTGGTTTGTTCTACAAGAGAGAACTTTCCTCTCCTTCAAGCAGATAAGCATGAATAGATTTCCCGCCATAGAAATTAGCTGCGTGAAGAAGGTTTTTGGAGCAGGACGCAAAAAAAACCATGCGCTTCGCAACCTCTCCCTCACTATTGCTCAGGGCGAGGTGTTTGGTTTTTTAGGGCCCAATGGGGCAGGGAAGTCCACTACAATTAAACTGTTGCTGCGGTTTCTGAAGCCGGATTCCGGCTCTCTACGAATCATGGGTCATGTTGTAGGACAGGAAGAGTTCCGTCACCGAATCGGCTATCTATCCGAATTTCCTTTTTTTTACGATCACCTCACCGCAAGGGAAACCCTGCGACTCTCCGGTCGGTTGAGCGGCGTGACTCGGCAGGTCATTGACCAACGTATTCCCCTGTTGCTTGAGCGTATGACTCTGGTTGATGCGGCGGATCGCCGGGTTGCGGGATTTTCCAAGGGAATGAAGCAGCGATTGGGCATGGCTAACGCCCTGATCCACGACCCTGAAGTGCTGATCTTTGACGAGCCCATGAGTGGGCTTGATCCGGTGGGTCGCCACCAGATTAAGAGTCTTATCGCCGAGTTGAAACTGGAAGGCAAAACCATCTTTTTCAGTTCCCACATCCTGAGTGACATCGAGGCGTTATGCGACCGCATCGGCATCATTCATAAGGGAGTGCTGCTCTATAGTGGTGAGCTGGGAGATTTCCTGAAGACAGGGACGAAGCTGGAAGACCGTTTTGTCAGGGTTATTGAGGAGGCCAACCATACAAGCGCTGCGTAACATTTGGTTTCTGGCCCTCTCCACCTGTACAGAGGGTATCCGCCATCGGGCGCTGTGGGCCATTGTCTGTCTCGCGGTACTGCTCAACATGGCAAACCTGGGAGTTGCCACCCTTTACTCCTGGGATCTGGGCAAGGTTTCCGTGGAGTTCGGTCTATCTGCCGTGGCTTTCACCGGCTTATTGCTGGTTTTTTTTCTCGGTATGAAAATCCTGGCCGATGACTTGGAACGGAGTCGGATATTCATGCTGCTCTCCCGGCCGGTTTCAATTTGGCAGTATCTGACCGGCAAGTTCATGGGCGTGACCATGATCCTGTTTCTGGCCACCCTCATCCTCGGGATATCCGCCGCCCTGTCCATGCGATATGTGCTCTGGAAATACCCCGCCTATGTGCCACCCGACTTCTCTTGGTTGACCTATTTAATGGCCCTGGTTTGTCAGTATATGAGCCTGGTGGTGGTACTGGCGGTGAGCGTGCTTTGTTTCAGTTTTGCCAGTCAACCCTTTGTTGCCCTGCTGCTGGCTGTTTCCTCCTATCTTGTAGGCCAAAACATGGAACTGTTACGCAGGGTGGTTTTGGAAAATACCAGTGCCGGAGCCTTGTCTGGGCAGGAGAATCTGGTTGTCGCCCTTTCCTGGATATTTCCGAACCTGTCGCTTTTTGACAAGAAGTATATTGCCGCCTACGGCATTGCCTTCAGTGGTCAGGAATTCACCTTGCTCTGTTTGTACTGTATTTCCTATTCGGCGTTGCTGATCTATCTCGCCTCCCTGCTGTTTAAGCGCAAGGAGCTGGCATGAACAGGCGGTTGACTTTCAATCTTATGACGGGACTGGCCTTGGTCTGTTTCTATGCAATGAGCTATAACGCCTTGCTTCAACATCGCGACGTCACCGGGTGCTCATCACGTTCAAGCTCTGGAATATGGAATCTTCCACCCATCGCTCTACTTGCTATAGCAGGTGAGTTCAAGGGGTTAATGTCCGACTATTTGACCTTGGAGGCAGGTGCGCAACTGGGCACCGAGCTTGTGCGTAAACCCGAAGGAGGGTTCCTAGTTGTTAAAAAAAAGTACGACTGGCCGGGTATCCATCACTTGTTTGTCGCAAGTCAGACACTAGATCCTTCCTTTGCCCAGACTTTCATCGTGGCTCAAGGGTGGCTTCCGTGGGAACCGGCGAACATGGTAGCTGAAACGCAGGAGATACTGAAAACCGCTGCAAAAAACCGTCCATGGGATTGGCAGCCCTTACACACCATGGGATTTAACGCCTATTACTTTCTTGATCAACCGGGAGAGGCGGGCAAAATTTTTTTTGAAGCCGCCAAGGCACCCAATGCCCCGCCATTTCTATCCATTCTCGGCGCCCGTCTGGCCCAGAAAGGTGGTGAAACCGCGGCGGCCATTGCGTTGATGAAATCAATGCTTGTTGATAAACCGGAAAGCGAACCCGGCTACGCGGACATCGTTGACCGGCTGCATGCCTTGGAAGGGGTGCATGTGATCGAGCAGGCCACGCAAAAGTATGAGAACAAATACGGGCGCAAACCCTTATCTATCGAGGAGTTGACTTCTTCCGGTGTTCTTCCTTCCCGGCCGGCGAATCCATACAATGTTTCCTATTGTATGGATAGTGAGGGAATAGTTTATTTTGACAACCCAGATTGCCGTTAAGAAGAGCGGTTGAAAGCTGTTGCAGATGGAGAGAGAGTTGGAGAAATTAAAATGGCTGGGAGACAGGGATTCGAACCCCGATAAGCAGAGTCAGAGTCTGCTGTCCTGCCGTTAGACGATCTCCCAGCAGAGTTGAGCTTTTCTATTTAGATAATACGGCTCTAAAAGTCAAGGAAAAATCACTGATTTCTTCGCTTCAGGATATGACAACCCCGGCATAACCGACAACATGGTCCGTGTCGCCGCTTACGGCGCCCGAATCAGTATAGCGGATCAGTTCCGCCCGGGTGGCTCCCAGCTCAAGGGCCGCGATCAGCACAATCGTCGTCGGCATGATGCCGCACATGGAGATGCGCTGCCCGGTGACGGTATTATACAGTTGTTCGGGATCAAGGTTCTGCAAATGGGTCAGGGCCAGGTGGTCCTTGCTGCTTGCCGTTTGTCGCGGTTCATAATGGGTCATGTCGGTGCTGGCCACCAGAAGAACGGGTTTCTGGTAGGCGCGGATCGCCTCGGCCAGCGTCTTGCCGATTGCCAGGCAAAGGGAATAGGGGATATGGGAGATAACCAAGGGGACGATTTTCAGATTCTGTTGGAAAAACTGGAGAAAGGGGACTTGGACCTCTAAAGAATGCTCGTAGCGGTGGGCCAGGTCGTCTTTTTTGATGATCGGGTCATGGATCAGACCCGCCAGTTCGTTGTTGATCGGCACCCTGCCCATGGGCATGTCCCATTCCCCGTCGGCCATAAGGGCAATGGCCGCCCCGTGGCCGTGATGGTTCGGCCCCAGGATGATGACGTCTTCCGGGATGTCGATTTCGGCAAATGTTTCACCGGCAACGCCGCCGGAATAGACATAACCGGCATGGGGGGAAACCGCAGCGATAACCTTTCTTTTTTTCTTGTCCGTCCGGGGAATGAGATGGGTGAGCGTTTTTCTCAGGATATCGGGATCACCCGGGTAAAAATGATCGGCAACAACGGGAGATCGTTTCATGGTGATCCCTCTTTCTTTTTCTGGGTTTTATATTCGCACCTGCCAACTGGTCGTTCCGTCGGATTCGTCCTTGATCTCGATATTGTGGGACAAGAGCTGGTCGCGTATTTCATCGGCGCGGGTCCAGTTTTTCTGTTCGCGCGCCTCGGTGCGGTTATCGATCAATTTTTTGATATTTTCCTCGTCAATGTCAAGCTGCGCCAGGATTTTTTCCTGCTTCGCGCGGATATGGGCAACGGGGTCGTGCTGCAGGAGGCCCATGATCCCTGCAAGTTCCTTAATCTTTTCAGCGCCTGAGCGAAGAAGCTCGACATCCGTTTCCGCCGGTTTTTCCGGCAGCGCCTGTCGGATGGTGTTGAGTGCCTTCACCACTTCGAAGATATGGCCCAGGGCCTGGGCACTGTTAAAATCATTATCCATGGCCTGGACAAAACGGTCAACCAGTGATTGGATTTTCACGACATTTTTTTTGCCGGCAACCGATTTCTGCTCCGGAGATGTTTCGCCGGGAATTTTGGCGATCTCCGCCAGGCAGGTATAAAGCCTGGTGAGGCCGGACTCCGCATCCTTCATCGCGGTTTCGGAAAAATCCAGGGGAGTTCGGTAGTGGGTGGAGAAAACAAAAAAGCGCAGCACTTCCGCCGGGTATTTTGCCAGGATCTCCCTGATGGTCAAAAAGTTGCCCAGGGATTTGGACATTTTTTCATCTTTGATTGTCACAAAGCCGTGATGTATCCAGGTGGCGACAAAAGGTTTGCCTGATGCTGCCTCGCTTTGCGCAATTTCATTTTCATGATGCGGGAAAATAAGATCCTTGCCGCCGCCGTGAATATCAAAACTTTCGCCGAGGAACTTGCGGCTCATGGCGGAACATTCAATATGCCAGCCGGGGCGTCCCGGACCCCAGGGGCTGTCCCAGGTCGGTTCGCCGGGTTTGCTGCTTTTCCACAGGGCAAAGTCCATGGGGTGCTGCTTCTGCTCGTTGATGGAGATGCGGGCGCCTGCCATCATGTCTTCCAGGTTGCGCCCGGACAGCGATCCGTAATTTTTGAATTGCTCCACCCTGAAATAAACATCGCCGTTTACCTCATAGGCGTAACCGTTTTTTATGAGTTTTTCAATTATCTCAATAATTTCCTGGATATTTTCCGTGGCCTTGGGCTCAAGATCGGGAGGTTGGTTGCCGAGGCTTTCCATGTCTTCATGGAAGGCATCAATAAAACGGTTGGCAAGTTCCTCGGTTGTGGTATTTTGCTCCTGCGCCCGTTTGATGATTTTGTCGTCAATGTCGGTAAAGTTGCGAACGTAGGTCACCTTGAAACCGGCATAGCGCAGATAGCGGACGATCATGTCAAAGACCAGGGTCGACCTGGCATGGCCGATATGGCAATAATCATAGGCGGTGATGCCGCATACATAAAGTTTGATGTGGTCTTTTTCCAAAGGGGAAAAAGGTTCTTTTCGGCCGGTCTTGGTATTGTAAATTGAAACGGTCATGTGGGCTCCGCAATGGACTGATAATGTGCATATGTTTGGAAACTGAAAATAAAAAAATACTTTATACCCTTTTCATCTAACCTAATCAACCATCGTTATACAATATGAGTGAATACAAAGTGACGGAAAAAATTCTCCAGGAAAAGAAATTTCCCAACGGCATAAAGGTCGGTTTTTACGACTTATCGAGAAAAGTGGCGGCGGACCGCTGGTTGGTCAAGGTTCGCTGCGAGGCGTCGCTTGAGCTCGGAGATGACGCTTTCCAGTCCGTGGATGATGAAAATCTGGTTGATGAACTCAAACGGAAATTCGCCGGGGAAATAACCCATGTGATTTGCAAGGAGCGGAATTTTATCGACGAAAAGGAAAAGGATGCCGTTCTCTCGGAACTGTTGACGCAACTTCAGGAGAATGTCAGTGCATATCTGGGCGGTGAACGTTTTCCGCAACGTCTCCTGCAAAAGAAAATTGCCGATTTTCAAAAGGAATTTGAACTGGCTCGGAGGTTGGCCCCCGTGCCCGCGGAACCGGATGAAGATGATGAAGGCCCCGCGGATTTCTCCGCATGTTTTCGGGATTAGCAGCCGTTACGGCATAACGTCTCTCTTTTCTGTTCGTTGGGCAGCTCTTTGTCCCATTTACCGCAATGAAACGGCCATGTGATCCGTTTTCAACGGGCGAGTTGTTTTTTTTCTTTGTCCTTGACAAAAATTGGCAACAAAAGCATAGTGCTATGTTTTAATTACTTGCTCATTTTAAGATATACTTTTTATAATTTACAGCGGTTTTATATGACAAAGGAGCGGTCATGAAGGTACTTATCAGTGATAATCTGGCCCCGGTTGGAGCTAAAATTCTCCTGGATGCAGGGCTTGAGGTTGACATCAAGACAGGAATGAGCCCGGAAGAGCTGAAAAAGGAAATTGGCCAATATGATGGTTTGGTCATCCGCAGCGCCACAAAAGTTACTGCCGAAATAATCGAAGCGGCTGACAGGCTCCGGGTTGTCGGACGTGCCGGCATCGGGCTTGACAATGTCGATATCGCCGCCGCCAGTAAAAGGGGTATCGTCGTCATGAACGCTCCGGACGGTAATGCCACCACTGCCGCGGAACACGCCATTGCCATGATGATGTCGCTCACCCGGAACATCCCTCAGGCCACTGCCCGTCTCAAGGCCGGCGGCTGGGACAAAAAGAAATTTCAGGGCCGTGAGGTTACCGGAAAGACCCTGGGCATCATCGGCATAGGCCGAATCGGCGCCATTGTCTCCAACAGGGCTCAGGGATTGCACATGAAGGTAATCGCCTTTGATCCGCACATGCCGAAAGACCTTGTCGACAAGCTGGGCGTGGAACTGGTCAGCCTGGATGAACTCTGCAAACGGTCCGACTATATTTCCGTTCATGTTCCGTTGACCAAGGAAACCAGCAAGATTGTCTCGACGGAACAGTTCAAGGCCATGAAAAAGACCGCTATGTTTATCGATTGCGCCAGGGGCGGCGTGGTTGACGAGGCAGCGCTTTACGAGGCATTGAAAAGTGGAGAAATTGCCGGCGCCGCGCTGGACGTTTTTGAAAAAGAGCCGACTTCACTGGAAACAACTCCGCTGCTTGGTCTGGATAATTTCATCTGCACCCCGCATCTTGGCGCCTCAACCGCCGAGGCGCAGGAAAATGTCGCCGTGACCATTGCCGAACAGATTGCAGATTATCTGCTCAATAATACGGTGGCCAATGCGGTGAACGTGCCTTCCGTCAGCGCCGAGGTGCTTTCCAAGGTGCGGCCTTACGTAACCCTTGCCGAGATGCTCGGTTCCTTCCATATGCAGATTGCCAAGGGCAGCGTGGAAGAGGTGAACATTGAGTTTAACGGTGATCTCGCCGAGATGCAGACCGGACCCATCACCGTGGCATTCTTGAAAGGGCTTTTCACCCCGATCCTGAAAGATGCGGTAAATTTTGTCAATGCGCCGATGATCGCCAAGGAAAGAGGCATCAGGGTGATTGAATCAAAAACCGCTGACTCCGACGATTTCACCAATCTGCTTTCGGTACGAGTGAAAACATCGGAAGATGAAAATGTGCTTGCCGGCACCGTTTTCGGTAAAAAAGAGCCGCGCTTGGTTCGGCTGAACAACTTCCGGCTCGAGGCCTTGCCGGATGGTCCGATGCTTTTTGTTTATAACCAGGATGTGCCCGGCGTCATCGGTGCATTAGGCGTGACTTTGGGCAAGGCCGGCGTTAATATTTCCCGCATGACTGTCGGTCGGGAAATGGGTGAGGGCGATCAGTCACGCAACGTAATTCTGCTCAACACCGATACCTTGATCACCAAGGAACAACTTGAAAGCGTCATGCAGCTCGAGAATATAACCAGTGCCATGGTACTTGATCTGAGCTAAACGACGCGGGTCGGAAAACAACATGGATGAGGCGGAGAAAAAATGTAAATGCGCGGGTGGAGAGATGGTGGACGGCAAATGCATCATGCCGGAAGTCACATTTGGCGCTTTTGTCATGTCTCTTAACACCTCAGCCCTTTTTCATCTCGGGGAGATCGCCGACCCTGTAACCGGGTTGCGCAGGCAGGATCTCGTGCTTGTGAAACATACCATTGATACGCTTCATGTGCTTAAGGAAAAGACCAGGGGGAATTTGACCGAGGAAGAAGAAAATATGCTCGGGAAATTCCTCTATGATCTCAAGATGCGCTATGTAAAGGCAAAGTCGTAAATGGGCGGAGGCCGAACGCTTCATCTGCGGGCACCGGCAAAAGTGAATATTTTTCTGAAGGTTCTGTCCCGCAGACCTGATGGATATCATGAACTTGCAACGTGGATGCAGAAGATCGACCTGGCTGATTCGATTGCCCTTGAAGAAATTTCGTCGGGCATCAAACTCAGCTGCCCGGATTCCGGGCTTGCGGAGGATGAAACGAACTTGGCCTATAAAGCTGCCCGCCTTTTTTTCCGGGCAACAGGGGCAAAGGGCGGCGTCGAGATTACCCTGAGAAAGCATATTCCGGTTGCGGCGGGTTTAGGCGGCGGAAGCAGTGACGCTGCCGCTGTCTTGAAGGGATTGAACCTGCTTTACGCGCAGCCGTTGAGTGAAGTAAAAATGATGGACCTGGGGCTGGCCCTCGGAGCGGATGTTCCTTTTTTTGTGTCCGATTACTGTTCGGCATTGGCAACAGGTGTCGGTGAAAAGCTTGAAAAGAGGGCGGCGCTGACGGAATGTTGTTTTTTGTTGGTAAATCCCGGTTTTCCTGTTTCGACAAAATGGGTTTTTGAAAATCTTGATCACTCGCAACTTGCTAATTTTGCGTTGACAATAAAGGGTAATCCATTTATCTTAGGCCCCTTGTCGGCCAATCGTTGCCCTGATGCGCGAGGCAACGATCTTGAACAGGTAACCATCGGTCGATATCCTGAAATAGGAAAAATCAAGTCAATGCTGATGGAACGCGGGGCTGTATCGGCATTGATGTCGGGAAGCGGGCCAACAGTTTTCGGTATATTTACAGATCTGGATCAAGCAGCACGATGCCGGAATGAACTGCTGGAGAAGTATCCTGAAAGGGTGTTTTTCGCAAAGCCGCTCACTTCTTGATGGTATTTTAAACTGGGGCGTCGTCAAGCGGTAAGACACAAGACTTTGACTCTTGCATTCGTAGGTTCGAATCCTGCCGCCCCAGCCATTTGCTTCATCTTTGATAATCAGCAAGATTACTAAATATATGTTGCTTTTACATCATTTGCGAACAATGGTGGAAGTACAACTGAATGAAACGGAATTATTATGGGCAGCCTTAAAGACATCATGATTTTCAGTGGAAATGCCAACCCGTCTCTTGCCAAAGACATTTGCGCGCATTTGAAAATGGAACTCAGTAAGGCTGATGTCAGAAAGTTCAGCGATGGCGAAACCTACGTTGAAATAGGTGAAAATGTTCGGGGAAAAGATATTTTTATCGTGCAGCCGACATGCACCCCGGTTAATGACCATTTGATGGAATTGATTTTAATGTCGGATGCGCTTCGTCGTGCTTCGGCCCGACGTATCACCGCGGTCATGCCCTATTACGGATACGCCAGGCAAGATAGAAAAGTTGCTCCCCGGGTACCCATTTCAGCCAAGGTAGTGGCGGAGATGCTGATGGCAGTCGGCGTGCGACGGGTTCTGACCATGGATCTCCATTCCGGTCAGATTCAGGGTTTTTTTAATATCCCTGTTGACAATCTTTATGCCGCTCCGGTTTTGTTAAAAAATATTTCGGAATCCTTTTCCGATAAAGAAGTGATTATGGTTTCGCCTGATGCCGGCGGAGTTGAGCGGACGCGCGCCTTTGCCAAGCGGTTGAATGCCGGACTGGCGATTATAGATAAGCGCAGGGAACGGGCGAATCAGTCCCAGGCGATGAACGTCATCGGCAATGTTTCCGGAAAACACGCCATCCTGCTCGATGATATGGTTGATACTGCCGGCACACTGTGTCAGGCTGCTGAAATTCTTGTTAAAGAAGGTGCCAGGGAGGTTTTTGCTTATTGCACCCATGCGGTCCTCTCAGGTCCGGCGATTGACCGGATCAATGCATCCTGTATTAAGCAGCTGGTTGTTACCGATACCATCCCTCAGTCGGATGAAGCAAAAAAATGCGGCAAGATCAAAGTGCTTTCTGTTTCTGAACTCCTTGGCGATTCGATCCGTTGCATTCATTCGGAAGATTCAGTAAGTTCCTTGTTTGTTTGAGAATATTTTTCATCGTTGTCTTTGTTGTTTGTTGTTCCGAGAAATAATTATATGGATAGGTTATGAACATCCGCTGCGGGTGTTTTGTTCGGAGTTTATCGTTTGAGGAGGTTTGAACCATGATACAGATTGATGTATCTGCCCAGGTAAGAAAGAATTTTGGTAAAGGTGCTGCACGAACTTTGCGTCGGTCTGGAAAGACTCCCGCGGTATTGTACGGTCCCATACGTGAGTCCATTGCTTTAACGCTTGATACACATTCGTTTACCAAGACACTTTTGCATCTGCAAAGAAGAAATGCCGTATTGAATGTTGAAATTGACACCGAGGTCGGGCAGGAAAAACGCCATGTGATGATTAAGGAAATTCAGGTTGAGCCTGTTACGAATACCCTTGAGCATGCTGATTTTTACGAAATCGCCCTGGATAAACCCGCGCTCTTCACCGTTCCGGTTAAATATACCGGAAAAGCACGCGGCGTTGACATGGGTGGCGATATGACCATTTCCGTGAATCAGGTCAAAGTGAAGGGGAATCCGCTTGATATTCCCGACGAGATCGAAGTTGATGTGACTCCCTTGGGAACGAATGAGCAGTTTACATGCCAGGATCTCGTTCTCCCTGCGAATGTCAGCTTGGTGGGCAAAAAGGACAAAGTCTGTGTCGCTGTTGTCGCGCCTGTGAAAGCAGAATAACAAAGACCGTTCATTGTTATTCCAGAGCCGGGAAGGGTTGCCTTTTCCCGGCTTTTTTTATTTACCTCTCCCGTCGTGCTTTTTTGGTGCCATTATGTTTCTTGTGGTTGGACTAGGTAATCCAGGGGAAAAATATTTTTTAACCAGGCATAATGTCGGTTTTCTTTATGTTGATTATCTTGCCGAGCAGTTGCATGCTGATTTCAGCGTAAGCAAATGGCAGGCGGATGTTGCCAGGACCACCCTTGACAATCATCCACTGGTGCTGGTCAAGCCGCAGACTTTCATGAACCTGAGCGGCACCGCTGTTCTTGCCGCTGCCTCTTTTTATAAAATCCCCCCGGAAAAAATCATCGTTATACATGATGACCTGGACATGCCCCTTGGTCGCCTCAAGATAGTGGTTAATCGTGGAGCGGGCGGCCATAACGGCATTCGTTCGCTCATTTCCCATATCGGCAACAAGGATTTTGTCAGAATAAAAGCCGGCATCGGTCGCCCGGCAAATGGACAGGCAATCGAAGGATATGTGTTGCAGCAAATGACCCAGGCGGAGCTTGGCGACTGTTACCAATTGCGTGATCTTGTTTTCGATGCGGTTCGCTTGATTGTCACCAAGGGTGTCGAAGCCGCAATGAACCATGTAAATTCTTTAAAAATAGATAATTAGATCTTTTTCTTGTCCTGTTTTTCCGCCGTCGATCGGCGCGCCTCTTCCCCTTTGAGAACGATTGATTGCTAAACCCCCTGATCCGTGTTATGATAAATAGATTAGAGTATGGTTAGTTTTCTGTTTAGCCGGAAACTTGATGGCTTTTGAAAATCCTGGCACCGAATTTTTGTGACGATTAATTAAACAGTTATCATGCACTACTGTACGACGATCGAGCGGCTTTCGGCGAGACCGTCAAACCTGGTTATGCCATTTTTTCAAATTTAGGCGGACAAAGGGGGATAGTGTGTTTAATAAAGGCGATATGGCGGTTTATCCCGCTCATGGTGTAGGTGAGATTCAGTCAATTGAAAAGAGAACGGTAGGTGATCGTGAGCAGTCGTTTTATGTGATGAAAATCATAGACACCAGCATGGTGGTCATGATTCCTACCAGTAACAGTGAAAATGTCGGTCTGCGGGGCATTATTTCTTCCGCTGAAGCGGATAGGGTGTTTGATATTCTGAAAGACAGGGATGTGGAAATTCAAGCACAGCCGTGGAATCAACGTTACCGGCAATACATGGAAAAAATAAAGACCGGTTCAGTGTATAAGATAGCCGGGGTCTTGCGTGATCTCTATCTTCTCAAAGAAGATAAGGACCTCTCTTTCGGCGAAAGAAAAATGCTTGATACGGCAAAGAATCTTCTCATGAAAGAAATTGCCCTTGCCAACAAGGTCCAGGAGGATCAGGTTGAAAAGGATATCGAACGTATTTTCGACAATTAAGTTTTTTTCACGTACAGCGCGGTTGAAACGGTGCCTTTTGCCGACCCTTTATCCTGTTTTCATTTGAACGTTCACGATTCACCATCCGTCAATAAGGAAGATATCACTTTTATTGTCTCAGCCGCGCTTCGCGGAAAAAGACTCGATCAGCTGGTGGCTGATCACCCTGCGTGCGCCGGGTTGACTCGATCCCGCATTCAGCATCTTATCCGGTCCGGCAATATTCTTGTCGATGATCAAATAAAAAAGACCGGATACCGTGTCAGGGAGGAAGAAGAAATAAAAATCTTTCTGCCGCCGCCCGAACCCTCTTCCCTTGTTCCTCAGCATCTTGATTTCGTCGTCCTTTTTGAGGATGAAGACTTGGTTGTTGTGGCGAAGCCCCCCGGACTTGTTGTCCATCCTTCTCATGGTCATTCAAGCGGTACCCTTGTTCATGGATTGCTTTATCACTGCTCCCATTTGTCCGGTGTCGGCGGACAGCTGCGGCCGGGCGTGGTTCATCGACTGGACAAGGATACCTCCGGCGTCATGGTTGTCGCGAAAAACGATGCGGCCCATCAAAGCCTGGTCAATCAATTCAAGTCACGGAAGGTGGTCAAGTCGTACCTGGCAATCCTTTCCGGCATTCCGAAAGAAAAAGCAGGCAGGATCGTCACTTGTATCGGACGTCATCCGATCCATCGAAAAAAAATGGCGGTTCTGGAGCAGGGTGGGCGTGAGGCGGTCACCAACTGGCAAGTTCTTGAGACGTTTCGTTCCGGCTTTGCTTATGTCAAGGTTCATCTTGAAACAGGCCGGACACATCAGATTCGTGTTCACATGGCTCATCTTGGATGCCCCATTGCCGGAGATGAAATGTATGGCAGGAAGAAGAAGGGCATCGCCGAGTCGACCATGCAGCGACAATGTTTGCACTCCCATTGCCTGTCGTTTTATCATCCCGTTTCTCGTGAACTTTTGTCTTTTGAGGCACCCTTGTGGCCTGATATGGAAGAGATCCTCCAGCTGTTACGGAGTGGTTGACAAATTGTTGCCGTAACGTGCCGCATAACCGCAGACACATGGTCACCCTTCATTTTAACGGCAATCTTGTCGATTTACTGCCGCGACAATTTATCAAGGATTCCCTTGTCCGTTTTGATTTGCAACGGCAAACATCTGTCAAGGATTTGATTGAGTCCTTCGGGGTCCCGCATCCGGAAATTGAAAAAATTTTGATTGATGGTGCTGAAACTGGTTTTGGCGCCGCTGTTCACCCTCATGCGGAAATTGAAATTTTCCCCATTTCCAGCGCATCCGACTTCCTTTCCCCTTCTCTTCTCCGCCCTGATCCGTTAGTTGATTTTCGCTTTATTGTTGATGTCAATGTCGGAAAACTTGGCGTCAAGTTGCGTCACCTTGGATTTGATACGCTTTTTTCCGAAAGCCTCGGAGACCCCAGGATCGCTGCAATTGCCGGTTGCCGGCGCAGGATTCTGTTAACCCGTGATCGAAACCTGCTCAAGAGGAAGGTTGTTGATTTCGGTCATCTTGTCAGGGGAAAACGGCCGAGTGATCAGATTGTTGAAGTGATACGGCTTTATGGTCTCCGGAATAAAATAAATCCATGCAGCCGTTGCCTTCTTTGTAACGGATTGCTGTATGCCGCGCGCAAAGAGGACGTGCTGGGGGCGCTCGAACCTTTGACAAAAAAATATTATACGGTTTTTCATCAATGCGAGGGCTGCGGCAAGATTTATTGGGCCGGGTCGCATCGGGATAACATGGATAGGGAGTTGCGTGATATATTGCGTCGTGCCGCACGAGCGATATAGCCTGTTTGAGTTCGTTCGCCGCGGTTTGTTGCGGCAGCAAAGGCTTATTGCTTGCCGACGCGGCATCCCGGCAGAAAGAGTGACAGGTCCCTGCCGATCTTGATAATGCCCCAGAAAATCACGAAAAATTCCAAACGGCCCAGCAGCATTCCGATAATTTCTATCCAAAGCAGCCCGGCCGGTGTTGTGGGCGAGGTGACACCGACGGAAAGCCCAACCGTGCCGAGAGCGCTGGCGAATTCAAAAAGGCTGTCGGCAAGGGGATAACCGAAAGCGGCAATGGCGCATCCTCCGGCAAGCCAGGTGAAGAGATAAAGCGCGATATACAGTCCTGCTTTCAGCAGATCGTTTTCCTCGAGAAAGCGGCGCTGGTTCCCCAGCCAGAAAACATCTTCGGAAACGACTTTGGCGGAGAAAAAGACCTTGCTCAGTTCCCTTTTCAATCCCTTGGCCAGCAGATAAATGCGGTGCTGTTTGATGCCGCCCGCCGTTGATCCTGTCCCGCCGCCAATAAGCATCAGTATGATGATGACGAGCAAGGTAAAACCGTTCCAGCCGGAAAAAGAGACAGTGGCGTAACCTGTGGTGGAAAGGGCGCTGACCGCCTGAAAAATGGCTGCCCGGAACTGCTCGGATGCGTTTTTATATGCGGTGAAGGTTGCTCCGCAGAAAAGAAGGGTGACCGATACCGGCAGCAGGAGGGCCATGACGCGCAATTCGCCGTTACGCAGAGCCGCTCCAAGCCTGCCGTGCCCAATGGTATAGACGGTCAGGAAATTCGTGGTGCCGAGGAGCATCAGCAGAATCAACACCGCTTCAATTGCCGGGTTGTTCCAGAAACCGATTGAATCAAGCCGGGTTGAAAATCCACCGGTGGAGACGGCGCAAAAGGTATGATTGACGGCGTCAAACCAATCCATGCCGGCAAAATGCAAAGCCGCCACGCCCAGCAGGGTGTAAAGAGTATACAGCTTCAGGACTAACCGGGCAGACTGTCGGACTTGCGGTACGAGTTGGTCGGCCCTGCCCTCGGCTGTGCTCAGGCCGACACCTGCCGGTCCGCTCATGGCGCCGAGCATCAGGATGGCCAAACCGGCCCCTCCTGCCAGTTGCATGAGGCTGCGGAAGAACAACAGCAGCGGTGAAATCCGCGCGACATCGATCACTGAAAGGCCGGTGGTTGTCCAGCCGCTGGTTGCCTCGAACACGGCCTGCGTCACATCCAGGCCCGCCCAATGAAAAGGAACGGCTCCCGCAATGACGGCACCGCTCCAGGCCATGACGACAATCGCGGCGCCTTCGGTGGTCGAAAGGATATCGTTTTGCTTTGGTCGCAGGGTAATGCGGAGAACAGCTCCAACAAAAGTCAGGACAAGACCGGGCCAAAGAAATCCCATGGCCGTCTCTTTTTCGCCGGGGAAGAGCAGGACGAGCCCTGCCGGAGCAGTGATGATCACGCCGACAAGGCAGAAAAGAACGCCGGTATAGCCACCAAGAACGCGATACCGTTCTCCCAGGTATGCACGATAGCGCCTGTCACTCAATCTTTCCTTCTCCGGTAAGAACATGCAGGACCTGATCAAGGCTCGCCTCCGTGGCAATCACGATCAGCCGGTCGCCACCCTGCAACTCCGTGCTGCCTTTGGGGATCAGTACTTTGCCGCCGCGAATGACGCCGCCGATCAATGCCTCCTCGGGAAAGGCGATCGTTTGAATTGCGGCGCCGTCGGCAGGTGATCCTTCCCGGAGAATAACCTCTGAAACAGAGACATTCCCCCCGGCCACGGAAATCATTTTGCCGATTTCCTCAAAACCGGCCTGTTCCTCGAAGAGGATGGACAGGATACGGGTTGCGGAGATGGCCACCGAGACGTTGAGTTTGTGGAAAATTTCCTCGTTTTCCGGATCATTGATCAGGGCGATGGTGCGGGGCACCTTGTACATTTTGCCGGCAATCTGACAAATGGCCAGATTGTCTTCATCGTGCGGTGTCAACGCCAGCACCGCATCGGCCTGAAGCGCTCCTGCCTCCTCAAGGATACGGGGATCAGTGGCGTCACCCTTGAGAACAGGTTCGCCGATTCGTTGTGCCAGATCCTTCGCTTCGTCCGGGTGAGGGGTGACAACCAGGGTTTTAATCCTTTTTTTGGCAAACTGCCTGGCCAGGTAATAGACAATTTTACCGCTGCCGGCGATGATGACCTTCACGACAAACCTCTTTTCGGGCAAAGAGCGCGCAGGAATGCATCAGCCGTCAGGCTCGTTGGACTGATGGTTTCAATGCCGAATTCACGATAAAGGACTTCCCGTTTCGGGTCATAGACCCGTGCCAGCACCAGCGGGACCGAAAAAAGGATCTTTGCCACCTGGGCCACCATGAGATTGACCGTGTCTTTTTCCGTTGTGGTCAGAAGGCAATCAGCCTGCTGTAAATCGGCGGCCAGCAGTACCTCGACCTCAACGGCATCGCCGATCACCCGAAAACCACTGAATCCGACGTCAAGAAGCTCAAAGGAAGAGCTGTTGCGGTCGATGATCATTACCCGACTGCCCATTCGGCTCAGTTCGCCGGCCAGCAATGAACCCAAGCGTCCACAGCCGACGATCACGGCATTCGCGGGATGCGTTCCGTCTAATCTTTCCATCGGTTTTTCCTCGACAATTTTTCAAGGAACCCTTTCATCGTATCTCTATTTATAGCAATGATCACGGGAGATCGTCTATTAGTTTCTTGTTAGTCAAGCAGGCGAATATCTGTATGTTTGATCAAATACCTTTGCGTTTTTTGGGTGAAATTCGGCATCATCAAGAAAAAAACATACATCATCACCAAAGTGTTATTGTCTGAGTGCCTTGATTTTATTGATGTCCTGGGATTTGCCGAGCACGATAAGAAGGTCGCTGTTTTTGACGACGAAATTCGCCGGCGGTGCCAGTACCATATTTTCCGGTGCCAGTTCCTTGACGGCAATGATCTGGATGTTATACCTGGCCCGCAGATTCAATTCCGTCAGACTTTTGCCGAGAAATTCCTTGGGTGGTGCCACCTGGACAAGTTCGAAATCCTTGGCCAGCGGAATGAAGTCGAGGGCATTGGGAGTGGACAAGACCCTGGCGATGCGCAGGGCCATATCCCGTTCCGGGTGGATGATCTCGGTAGCGCCGACGCGTTTCAATATTTTTTCATGATCTTCATCCAGGGCTTTCGCCAAAATAGTCTTTACGCCGATTTCCTGCAGATACAGACAGATGAGAACACTGGTGCTTATTTTGGTGCCGGTGGAAACGATGACTCCATCCATCTGGTCCAGTCCCAAGGTGCGTAAGGCCTCTTTGTCCGTTGAATCCATGACGATTGCCTCGGATGAATATGGGCCAATAGCCTGGACGCGGGCTTTATCCGTATCAATGGCTACAACTTCATTGCCGTCATTGTATAAGGCCTTGGCAACATGAAATCCGAAATTGCCGAGTCCGATAACCGCGAATTTTTTCATGCTTCCTGACTCCTTTGCCGTGTGATCACGTCACACCGCTAACCGATCATGATATTTTCTTCCGCATATTCAATGCCGTCGGCAATGGCACCGCCTATGATAATATAGGAAAAGGTCAGCACGCCGACCCTGCCGACCAGCATCAAGAAGATGATGAGTAATTTTCCCCAGGTGGACAGCATTGTCGTTAATCCCATGGAAAGACCAACGGTACCGAAAGCGGAAACCGTTTCAAAAAGATAGGCGAGAAACATTTCGCCCCCAACAGAAGGATGTATCCTGGCAAAGGTATCACCTGCCAGAAGCAGAAAAAGTGTGACGCCGATGAGACAGGTCGCCACCAGGGCCAGCGACAAACTCCTGCTTATCGTTTCAGACGGAATGCTTTTGTGGAAGATGTTTACCCGCTTTTTGTGTCTGATTCGACTCCAGGTAAACAAGATGATCACCGCCAAGGTGGTGGTCTTGACCCCTCCGCCGCAGGAACCCGGCGAAGCCCCGAAAAACATGAGACCAATCATCATGGTCAGCGTGGAGGGATTGAGCGCCGCAATATCCGCGGTATTGAACCCGGCAGTCCGACAGGTAATTGATTGAAAGAGGGAAACCAGCAGGGATTCCGACAGGGATTTGCCGGCAAGAGAATGGCCATATTCAAGCAACCAATACATCAAGCTTCCGACAACGATCAGGATTATTGTGGTCAGGAGCACGGTTTTTGTCTGCACGGACAATCTGGTTCGCCTTGTCCCTCCCTGTCTGGTTCTTCTGAAAATATCATGCACCACCGGAAAGCCGATGCCTCCGGTGACGATTAACCCGCAGATGGTGAAATTTAAAAGTATGTTGTTGCTGTAACGCACCATACTGTCTGGGAAAAGTGAGAAACCGGCGTTGCAAAAGGCGGAAACGGCATGGAACAGCGCGAGAAAGGCGGCCCTGGCTGGAGGGAATTCAGCGCTCCAGTGGAGATAGAGAAAAATGAATCCGCCTGCTTCGGCGAGAAACGTGAATCCGATGATGGTCTTCAGCACATGCAGAATGTCTTCACGAGGGGTATGGGCAAAGACATCCTGCAGGACCATGCGCTGCCGGAAAGTGATGCTCCTGCCGATGGCCCTGAACAGCATGATTGATACGGTCATGACGCCAAGGCCACCGATCTGCATGAGTGCCAGAATGATGCATTGGCCGAAAGTGCTGAAAAAGGTTCCGGTATCAACGACAGCCAAGCCGGTAACGCAAACCGCCGAGGTGGCGGTAAATAATGCGTCGATAAAATGCATGTCACCTGATTGTGTCGCGGCCGGCAACATCAGGCTGAAGCTCCCCGCGATGATAAACAGGACAAAACTGAATGCCACCAAAGGCGCGGGATGCATTTCGATGATCCGCCGGAGCGACCGTCGTCTTGCAATCGTTTTGTTTTCTCTCATATTGAATTATGCGGTCACAATAAAATTTAAGAGGAAGGCAGGATTCTAGAGGAAATTTGACAGCTGTATAACATAATCATATGTATTTATGAACTGTTCTTTTGAACCGCAAAAAAAAGCGCGATTTATAGCTGTCCAAGGGGGAATTTTCCTGTCGGGCGGAGAGGGGAGGGCAATGAAAAAGAAAAAAGGAGATTTAAGCAAATTGCTTAAATCTCCTTAAAATAGAATGGGGTGAGCGATGGGACTTGAACCCACGACCGTCGGAGCCACAATCCGAAGCTACCACCAGCTGAGCTACGCCCACCATCCAACTTTTAATCACGTGGTCATATTAAAGTCCTGTGTTTATAATAAATTCTTTTTTTAATAGCAAGGTGAAAATTGACGAACCGGTAAAAAGTGGTGATGCCGGATTTCCGTCACGATGAATCATCGGATTATCGTGCCGGTATCAATCAAAATTCCTTGTTACAGTGCTTGCATATTTTAGCCTGACTTTTAACTATTTCCAGGCAGGCCGGGCATTCCTTCTTGAAATTCGCCTGGAGGATTTGGCGGATTGCCATATTGGCATTCTGTTCCAGGTCCGTATTGGCAAATTTGTGATTTCGTATGGGGTCGATGCAGCCAAGATCATTCATTGCGACCAGGAGCTTGCAGGCGCTCATTCTTCCTTGTAAACCGGCGCATTCATCAAGCAAGAGAGTCAGCAAGGGGGCGATGTCGTGTTTCTCGATGCAGGTCGGCAGTTGACTGAGAGCCTCTTTTTCTTTCTGGTAGCGAATGTTCTGCCCTTTCAACGCCTCGGGATCGACAATGCAGCCGGTAAAAGCTTCACTGCTGCCGACCATCATCAGATCGCCTTTTTTTTCGCCGGGGAGCAGCATGTAGCGATAGGAGCCGCTGTGCCCGTATTGTTCTTCAATGTGCTTCCAGCCTCGTTCAAAGATGGGACATTCATCGTTGAGGCAGACAAACATGACATCGCATCCCCAACCGAGTCCGTCCCCGATATGGAAAGGGGGGGTCTCGCAGCAGGAAAGGCGTGTTTTGCAATGAGGGCAATAATGTTCTTCTTCGGCGTACTTGATACAAGCATCATAGGTCAGCATATGGCGGAACTCCTTTTCAATGGGGAATTATTTTCTGGTTTCAGGAAGAACGCAAATATCCGCAGACTGGGATAGTGAAAAGAACGGCGTTCATGTGGCCTTTCGATTCTCTCCGAAATTGAGAGAACGTGCTACGAAAATAAGCATCATTATGAACAATAAAATGTTGAGTATGTGATTTTTTTTCATTTTTCTAAAATAACGCATGTGATAGTGGAAATCAACCTGGTGAATGGGGATTCATTTTGTTGACCGGTGAAGTTGTTCGCATTGTCTCTTTTAACATTTTGAATTTGTAAGTTTTTTTGTTTTTTGTCGGAAATTGTCACGGCGGAATTTAAAGAAAAGCAATTGACTTTTTACCCATTGAAAAGTAAATAATTTGCATATTTAATTGCCATTTTGTGATCCGGCAAGGTGTTTAGGAAGTAATATATCAGAAAACTATAGCCTTTCGTCTGCCCCGGTACTTTACGCCGGGCGTCAGTCCTTTCAAGGCCTTAATTAACGAGAATGCGGTTAATAAAAAAAATGGATCAAAAACAAAGTTCCAGATATGCCGAAGCAGGTGTTGATATTGATAAGGGAAATCAATTTATCTCAAATATCAAGCCGTTGGTGGCTGCAACCTTCAGACGGGGAGTTTTGACTGATATTGGTGGGTTTGGAGGGTTGTTTGCTATCGGTGGAGACCGTTTCAGCGATCCGGTGTTGGTGTCATCCACGGACGGTGTCGGGACAAAATTAAAGATAGCCGGTCTCTGCAATGTTCATGATACCATCGGCATCGATCTGGTTGCCATGTGTGTTAACGATATTATCGTTTCCGGAGCTCAACCGCTTTTTTTTCTTGATTATTTTGCCATCGGCAAACTTGAGCTGGATGTGGCGACAGACGTTGTCAGGGGCATCGCCAAGGGGTGTGAGATCGCAAAATGTTCATTGATCGGCGGCGAGACCGCTGAGATGCCGGGGCTGTACAATGCCGGCGATTATGATCTGGCAGGCTTCGTGGTTGGCATTGCCGAACGCGACAAGATTATTGACGGATCGGAAATAAAGGTGGGCGACAAGCTTGTCGGCCTTGCTTCCAGCGGTATCCACAGTAACGGCTATTCCCTGGTGCGGAAAATTTGTTTTGAAGAGCTGGGCCTGTCGGTCACGGATTATGTCAAGGAACTTGGCGGCACCTTGGGTGAGGAATTATTGAAGCCGACACGTATCTATGTCGAGCCGCTGCTTAACCTTTTTCGAAATTTCAAGGTGCGGGGCTTGGTGCATATCACCGGCGGCGGTTTTATCGATAATATTCCCCGAGTGTTGCCCAAGGGAACCAAGGCCTGCATCCAGAAGGAAAGCTGGCCGATTCTGCCGATTTTTCAATTCTTGCAGAAAAAAGGTAAAATATCGTCTGAGGAGATGTTTCGCACTTTCAACTGCGGTATCGGCATGGTGCTTGTTGTTGATTCACGCATCGTGGATGATGTTTCGCAACAGTTGATAGCCCTTGGGGAATCTCCGTATCTTATCGGAGAGATTGCCGTCAAAAACGAAGATGAAGAGTCCGTCGTGTTTGTTGACTGATACGGTTTAGATCATTTGCTTCAATTCGGCAAAAGGTGAATCGAGGAATATCCCCTCGGTTCGCCTTTTTTTTTGATGTAAGGTCGGAAGATTGTGTACACTGATTTTATTTGAAATACGCAAAAAAGGATATTGTATTCACTTCCCCTTTGTTGTCGAGGAAAGGTACTATGAAAAAATCCGGATCCGGTCCCGCGGCATTTTATGTCAGTGTCGTCCTGCTGTGTTGTATCCTCATCTTTGGTGTATGGGCGGTCTTTTCTCTTGCCGGATACGAAAGAAAGAGGGACCTGAACAGTTGGATGCTGACTCTTGGCGTTATGGCGGACAGCCGTGCAAATTCCGTTCATCAGTGGGCCGACGGCAGGTTTGCAACATTGCGGGAACTCGCCGATAACGGTTCCTTGCAGCTTTATGTGCAACAGCTTGTTGAGCGACCGGAGGAAAATCGCACGGCGGAACCGGTAGAGCTTTCCTACCTGCGGAATCTGCTGGTTGCCACCGCCCAGCGCGGCGGTTTTGAAAGTCGACAGGGTGGGGCGCCTTTGGTTCAAGCAAATGTCGCCTTTCACGCGGATAACGGGATAGTCATCTTTTCTCCGGACAGCCGGATCGTCACTGCAACCCCAGGTGTGACCCTCCCTGATCCCAGCCTTAAAAAAGCTGTTCGTGAAGTTGTTGCCGGCGGCAAACAATTGTTTTTCGGCATGCACCTCAATGCCAACAATCAGCCGGTGGCCGGGTTTCTCGTGCCGATTTTTGCTCTCCAGAAACAAAGTGACCGGCAGCAGCCGATAGCGGTTCTTTATGGTTTCCAAAATGCCGTGGATTCGCTTTTCCCTCTGTTGAGCAATGCCGGATTTTCCACCGAGACAACAGAGGCCTTGCTCGTGCGCCAAGAGAATGACCTGATTCTCTATCTGTCTCCTCTCGCCGATAACACCCCTGCGCTGAAACGGTCGCTGTCCGCCGATACGGAGCATCTCATTTCCGCCCATGCCGTGCAACATCCCGGCCAGTTCGGCAGCGGCAGTGATTATGCCGGCAAGGAATGCCTTTTCACCAGTCGTAAACTGGATATGCTGGGCTGGACTCTTGTCCAGAAGATATCCACGGCAGAGGCGCTGGCGGAATCCAACACGCATCAACGTTTTCTGCTTGTTACCCTGCTCATGGCCCTGCTTGTCGGCGCCAGTCTGATGGTGGCTGCCTGGTGGCACGGCACCAGTATCAGGGAAAGAAAGGCTGCCGGGGAACTGTCCGTCAAGTCCGGTCAGCTTGAGGCGCAAACGATACTGTTGAATGCCATTAATGACAACATGACGGATTACGTTATGCTGCTGGACCACGAAAAACAGCTCATTTTCGCCAATCGTGCCTTGGCGGAAAAGTTGAGCCTTTCTCCCGTCGGGCTCCAGGGAAAGGGGTTGCGCAATGTTTTCGGACCGGAAAATTTCAGGCAGCTTGAAATTTTTATTTCGGAGACGGAGAGTTCCGGCAAGGTGGTAACCGGCGAGGTGGATCTGTCGTTTGGGGAGGATCTGCTCGTTTTTCAGGTTTGCTGTTTGCAGATCCGTTACGAACATGACGGTCGGCCGGCAACTCTTCTCACTTTGAACGATGTGACCATCCTGCGGGAGGCGCAAATCCGGAAAGAACGGCTCATGCAGCAGATCATTGCCGCTTTGATGCGGGCCATTGATCTCCACGACCCACACTCGGCCAACCATTCCGGTAAAACGGCACAGGTGGCGGAGGGAATAGCTCTGGCGATGGGTCTTGATAGTGTGTCGGTGACAACCCTCAAGGTAGCCGCCAACCTTTGCAATCTCGGCAAGCTCTCCATTCCCAGGGAACTTCTTTTGAAGACTTCGCCGTTGACGGATGAGGAACAGGATATATTGCGCCGGGAGACTCTTTATGCGACGGAAATATTGGCTGACATCGATTTCGATGGTCCGGTGCAGCAAACCATTGCCCAGAAGAATGAGCTCCTTGACGGGGCCGGCTATCCCAATTCGCTGCAGGGTGATGAAATTATTCTGACTGCTCGCATTCTTTCGGCAGCCAATAGTTTCGTGGCAATGATAAGTCCGAGGGCCTACAGGGAGAAACTCACTATCACGGATGCCCTTGATCAACTTCTGCGTCTTGCCGGGGAAAAATATGACAGAAAGGTGATTGCAGCGCTTGCCCATGTAATAGAAAATAAACTCATTGGAGATTTTGACGCATGATACGCTGCTTTTTTGTGGCCATTTAGCCGGATTTACATTCCGGGCAGGTGCAGCCACCATTTTTTTTCATTTATGGAATACAGTGGAAGATAATGGACAATGGCTTTGTGGGAAACGACTTGCTGCGTCTGGTTGTCAAGAATGAGGACGTCGTTGTTGTACTCGACCCCGAGAACGGCATGGGCAACACGCAGATTCGTATCCTGCAGGATGACGATACGTATGCTGTCCATGTCGAAACCAAGCCAGCGGAGGGAAAAAAACTTGGTTATCGCATAATCTTCACAATCGCCGCCGTTATACAGAAATTCCTTGGCAATGGCCCAGTAATCTTCTTTCCCGTAATTGGCCATATCAAGAATATATGTTTTTTGATTGGCATACAGATTAACTTCGCTAATCTGCTCCAGAAGAGGCTTGGTCTTGATCGTTTCGAGAAACTGGAGCCAGTTCTTTAAATGACAGCGGTTAAAGAAGGAATCCGTGCAGTTCCCTTCAGGGACATCCTCGATAAGGTGGCGTTCAAGTACGGTAAGCCACTGGGGAAGATAATGCAGGGTATCTTGCGGTTCCGAGGTGTAGCCGAAAAGAGAAGAAAAACTTGAAGCGCCATAAGCGATTGACTGGAAATTAAAGACAAAAGCGAAGATGAAGAGATATCCGACCAGATATCTTCGCGGTGTTGATTTGCCGGACAAGGCACGGCAAAGCGGATTTTGCCGGGTCGCCGGGATGTTGCTGGTTGTCGTGGCGTGTGAGGGGATTGTCATGAGGCAATATAATGTCAGGGAAGTGGGAGGGTGAAGCTGAATGTGGTTCCTTTTTGTTCCCGGTTTTCTTCAAGCCGGATCTCCCCCCCATGGCTTTCAACCAGTTGCTTGACGATTGCCAGGCCAAGTCCGGTGCCGTTTTCCCGGGTGGTGAAAAAAGGTTCAAAGATTCGTTCTCTATGTTTCTGAGCTATCCCCGGACCGGTATCCGTAATGTGGAGGAGGGTTTTTTCCTGTTCATCCTCGCTTATTTCTTCGGCTGACACCGTCATGATGCCACCGGTTTGTTCCATGGCATTGCGCGCGTTTTCCATCAGATTGAGGAAAATCTGTTTTATCTGCCGGGCATCTCCCCAGCAGTCAAGATTTTCAGGGATTTTCGTTTGCACATGAAATCGTTCGCCCCAATCTTTTTTCTGTTGCAGCAGGTCGCGGGCTTCCTCGACAATGCCGCGCAGGGAAATCCAGCTTTTTTCCGGCGTGGCTGGTTTGGAGAATTGGAGAAATTCACTGATCGTTCCTTCAAGGCGATCGCATTCCCGGACGATAATATTCATCAGGCTCTTGGATGGAGTCCCCGGTTCAAAATCGTTTTCAAGCACTTGGGCCGCTCCTGAAATGGCGGCCAGAGGGTTCCGGAATTCATGGGCGATGCCCGCCGCCATCTCGCCGATGGCCGCCATTTTTTCTGACTGGCGCACCTGTTCTTCCATCTTTTTTATCACGCTGAGATCCTGCATGGTATAGACCCGGCAATTGGTGCAGTCACCGGGCATATTGAGCCGTGTCCAGGAGTATCCCACCGGAATTTTGTCTCCCCCCTTTTTTTTCAGATAGGTCATGGGGCGAAGAGTGTCGGTTTTTTCGGTTGTCAGTTCCGGAAATATGCGATCAAAACTTCTACTGAGAACATCCATGGCCCCATAACCTGTTATGATACCGGCGGAACGGTTAAAGGAGGAAATGCGTCCATTTGAATCAACGGTGATGATGCCGGTGGCGATATCGTCAAAGATCTGTTTGTACAGCAAGGCAAGTCTGTCGAGATCGCGAGATGCCTTTGAAAGTTGGGCTTCGGCTCGGTAAAGCCGTTCGGAAAGCATGGAACTCAGGATTGCCACCAGAAAAAAACTGATGCCGCGGATGGAAAAAAAGTGCATGGCCAGCCTGATACTGGTGACAGGGGAAGATCCGCTGCGCAGAAGGGGATCTGTGTGGCCGAGATATTCCAAGGCGATGATTGCGCCGTAACTGCAGGTTGACAACGCCGCCAGCAGCAGAGCCCCACGGCGGAAAAGGATCATGGCGCTGCTGATGATGGGGAGAAAATAGATAACGGTGAAGATGGATTCGCTGCCGCCCGTAAAAAAAACAAGACAACTGGTCAGACCACAGTCAATGGTGATCTGGAAATAGGCAAAACGGCGATAGCAGGAAATGAACTTGAGGAGCAGGGCGGAGATGATGGTAAAAAGGTACGTTCCGACCAAAAACCAGATGATATGGATAATCGGCGGCAGAACGATGTCATGTTCCTTGTTCTGGAGCAGCACGGTGAGGCCGAGGAGTATGCTCAGAATGACAACCCGGAGAAAAAGAACCCAGTGCAGTTGATTTTTCAGATGATAATCAGCCTCGGTTGCGGTGCTGGAAAAAGAACGTAATTTTTTCAATATCATGAGAGTGGCTTGTGCTTTGTCCGGTGGCGGGGATCAGGCCGCGTCGACCTGGTGAAGCATGGTTCTTTTTCTGTTTCGGGAGAAATAATGGAGCCGTGGTTTACTGGATATCATATTTTTTCACCTTGTAGCGCATGGAACGAAAACTGATTTTCAGGAGATCCGCGGCCTTCATTTTCGAGTTGCCCGCTTTTTTCAGGGCGAGTTCGATCATTTTTTTTTCGAATTTGCTCGTTACCTGTTCAAGGCCGAGGTCATAAAGCTCTTCTTCGCCGGCCAGGGCAAAAAGCGTATCTCCGTTTTCAGGGACAGGTGCGGAGAGAGGTTCAATCCGGCGCTGGGAAGATAATGTCAGGCTTTCCGGCAGGATGATGTTTGATGTGGAAAGAGCGACTCCCCGTTCGATAATGTTTTCAAGTTCCCTGACATTGCCCGGGAAATCATAGTTCATCAGCACCTCCATGGCATAGGAGGAAAGCTGCTGGACATCTTTCTCAAATGTTTTTGAGTATTTTTTCAGGAAATAGTCCACCAGCAGAGGGACATCGCCTTTTCTTTCCCGCAGGGGAGGCATGCGGAGAGGGACAACCGCCAGACGGTAAAAGAGATCCTCCCTGAACCGTTTTTCCAGGATTTCCTGCTCCAGGTCGCGATTTGTCGCCGAAATGATGCGGACATTGACCTTGATTGTTTTGGTGTCGCCCACCCGTTTGAATTCCCTTTCCTGAAGCACGCGCAGCAGCTTGGTTTGCACAAGGGGGGTCAGTTCGCCGATTTCGTCGAGAAAGGCGCTGCCGTTGTTGGCCAGCTCAAAAAGACCTATCTTGTTGGCATTGGCGCCGGTAAAAGACCCCTTGACATGACCGAACAGTTCACTTTCAAAAAGTGATTCCGGGATGGCATTGCAGGTGATCGGCACGAAGTTGTTGTCTGCCGCCTTGCTTTTTTGATGGATGGCTTGGGCCACCAGCTCTTTGCCCGTGCCCGATTCGCCGACAATGAGCACATTGGCATGGGTGGGGGCGATTCGATCAATCTGGTCGAAGATTTTTTTCATTTCCGCGCTTTCCCCGATAATATTGGGAAAGGAAGAAGGCGTATCCTTTTTGCCGGCCGCGATATTTGGCGAACCTGCTATGGATGAATGGATGATGGATTTGATTTCATCGAGCTTGAACGGTTTGGTGATATAGTCGTAGGCCCCGTGTTTCATGGCCTGCACCGCGTCCTCGGGCGAGGCGAAGGCGGTTATCATGACAAAAGGAAGATCACTGTGCTTTTTTTTCACATGCTCAAGCAGTTCAAGGCCCCCCATCCCCGGCATCCTGATATCGGAAATGACAAGGTCGAATTCCTGAGTATCAATGATTTTCAGGGCTTTTTCACCGTCCTGGGCGGTTACCGCTTGATGCCCTTCTTTTTCCAGAAGGATTTTCAGGAACTCGCGCATGCTGAGTTCGTCATCAACAACAAGTATTGTGGACATGATCTATTAATGGTATTTTTTAAAAAATTTTGTCGGCCTCCGGGGACTCTTTTCGGACGATGTCAAGAAGCAGCTTTCCGTCCGGGCCGACATCAACCCAAATCGTAGCAGTTTTTATTGACTCTTACAAGCACGAGAAGTTGCGCATCCTTCCGCCATGGCGAAAAATCTTATTCTTATCGGCGCAATACTGATCATAGTCGGGCTGTTGTGGCCCTGGCTGAGCAAATTTCCCGTCGGACGACTGCCGGGTGATATTGTCGTGCGCCGGGGAGGCTTCAGTTTTTATTTTCCCCTGGCCACCTCAATTGTCATCAGTGTTGTTGTCTCCCTGATCCTGTCGATCTTCCGCAAGTGACCGGTCCAGCAGCGACGTGATATAGCGATCGAGCTCGGCAAAGGTTTTCATTGCGTAAATCGTGTTGCGGATAGTGGTTCCGTGCCGCATTCCCTTGAAATATTTGCCGGCGTAATTTCGTATCTTTCCCAGGGCGTGTGCCGGTTTGGTAAAGAGGGCGATGAGTTCCAGGTGGCGCTTGACTGCCAGCAGGCGGACACCGGGCGAGGAGGGCATCTCTTCCGGACTGAAGATCCACGGGCGCCCGAGGGCGGCCCGGCCGATCATCACGCCGTCGCAACCGGTTGCTTCCATCATGGCAATTCCCTCGGCATGGGAATGGATATCCCCGTTGCCGATCACCGGAATGCCAACGCTGTTTTTGACGCGTTCAATGATTTTCCAGTCCACGCTGCCGGAAAAACCGTCGCTCCATGTTCTGGCATGGATGGTGACCGCCGCCGCTCCCGCTTCTTCGGCCATTCGGGCAAAATCCGGTGCCGTGATGGATTGATGGGTCCAGCCTGAACGGAATTTCACCGTGACCGGCTTGTCGGTATTGCCGACCACGGCCCGGATGATCTCGCCGGCCAGTTCCGGTGTTTTCATCAGGGCGCATCCGGCTCCTTTTTTCACGACCTTGCGGACCGGACACCCCATATTGATATCAATGCAGTCAATGGGGAGTTTCGCGATCATGGCCGTTGCCCGGGCCATGACATCGGTTTCCGCGCCGAACAGCTGCATGACCACCGGCCTTTCGTCGGCCGCGGTTTGCAGCATCTCCCATGTTTTCTGCTGTTCGTATGTCAGGCCGTGGCAGCTGATCATCTCCGAAAAGACGAGTCCGGCCCCATATTCCCGGCAAAGCAGGCGAAAGGGCAGATCGGTGTAACCGGCCAGGGGCGCAAGAATAAAGGGATTTTCAAGAGTTATGTTGCCGATTTGCAATGGGCGAAATTTCATGGATTTTCTGCTGGAGAGTTGGTCGAGAACATAGTAATATGGCTGTCTTTGTAAAATTGTAACACGTGACGGTCGCGCAGGAACCTGCACTGTAACGAACCTTTTGACCGCCGGCAACCAATAAACCAGTCAACAGTCCAACTGGAGATGTCATGACATTGAAATTAAACCCGAATAACGATCAATTGTCCACGAAAGAGCTGCAAGAGCTTGCGGAGATGAGAAAACGATGCGCCCGGCGCATTCTGCTGTCAACCAGTCTGGCTGCTTCGGGCCATCCCGGCGGATCGCTTTCGTCGCTGGATCTGCTGCTCGTCACTTACGGCATGATGAATCATAAGCCGCGGGAACCGCGTTGGGACGGCAGAGACAGGGTCGTGATGAGCATAGGCCATATTTCCCCGGGTGTCTATAGTGTTCTCTCCGAGTACGGTTATTTCAGCGAGGAAGAATTTCTCGCCGGTTTCAGGCGTGCTGGGTCCGGTTTTCCCGGTCATGTGGAAAAGATCGTCCCCGGCGTTGAATGGGATACCGGCAATCTCGGCCAGGGATTGTCAACCGCCGTGGGCATGGCCATGGCCATGAAGCTTAAGGGATCCGGCAGCAAGGTTTTTGTCTTCATGGGTGATGGTGATCTGCAGAAAGGGCAGGCCGCCGAGGCAATGCGATTTGCCCATAAGTATAAACTTGATAATCTGATCGGCATAGTCGACCGGAATCACCTGCAGATCTGCGGCAGCACGGAAGAGGTCATGCCGAGTGATATTCCCGGCCTGTTTGCCTCCTGCGGCTGGAATGTCGACAATCTTGACGACGGTCATGATTGCCGGAAGGTTTTTGCGAAGCTTGCCGGGATCTATAACGGCAACGGTGCAAAAGAGCGACCCACCGTCATTATTGCTAAAACCACCATGGGCAAGGGAGTTTCCTTTATGGAGAACCTGGCCAAATATCATGGCTCCCCTCTGAAGCAGGAGCAGCTCGATGCGGCATGCGCCGAACTGGGGGTGGTGAATGATTCCGCCAAATGGGCGGAACTGCGACAACAACCCGTTTCTGCCGCAACGCGCCTGGCCGACACGGTTTGCTATCCGCGGATTGAAGCCGGCAAAGCCGTGGTTTACGATGCAGGAACCAGAACGGATTGCCGTTCAGCTTACGGCACCGCGCTGTATGAGCTCGCCAGGTTAAACAATGTGCCGGGGAAAGCCCCGAAAATCGTCGGCATCTCCTGCGACCTGGAAGGGTCGGTAAAAATGGGGGATTTTCACAAACATATGCCCGAGGCCTTTCTCGAAGCCGGTATTCAGGAGCATCACGCCGCCACCATGGCAGGAGCCATCAGCCGGGAGGAGATGGCAACCTTTTTCAGCACCTTTGGCGTCTTTGCCGTTTCCGAGGTCTATAACCAGAACCGGCTTAATGATATCAACCACACCAATGTCAAGGTGGTGGCCACCCATCTCGGTCTTGACGTCGGAGAGGACGGCCCCACCCACCAGGGTATCGATTATATCGGCCTGATGCGCAATTATTTCGGGTTTAACGTTTTTCTTCCCGCTGATCCCAACCAGACGGACCATATCGTCCGTCATGCAGCCGTCAGTCCCGGCAATTGTTTTGTCGGCATGGGCCGCTCGAAGATGAATATGATCACAAATGAGGCCGGCACCCCGTTCTTCGGAGCTGATTATGTTTTTACTCCGGGCCGTGGCGACTGGGTGCGCCGGGGCGATAAAGGCACCATTATTTCCTATGGCGCCTTGAGTAATTATGTCATGGATGCCTGGCGGAAATTGCGGGATGAAGGGATATCGGTGTCCGTACTGCTGATGGCTTCCATTGTTCCCCTTGACCGGCAAAGCGTGCTGGAAGCCGCTAAAAACGGGCCTGTCCTCACTGTGGAAGACCATCATGTCGATACCGGTCTCGGCGCCATGATCGGCACGCTTCTGGCTGATGAAGGGCTGGTCTGCGGATTAAAGAGGCTGGGTGTCACCCATTACGGTTCTTCCGGGAAACCTGCCGATCTTTATGCCGAACAGGGGCTTGACGCGGCAGGGATTGTCAGATCCTTTAAGCAGCTGTTGTAGGAAAAAGCATTTTTTCACAATAAAAGAGCAAAAAAAAGCGCCGGCTCAATGTTCTTGAGTCGGCGCTTTTTTTTTGAGAGCATCAGTCACTGGTCTCTGTTTTTGCTGGAAAATCCATTTTCATGCCGGGCTCGTCTTTGTGGGAAAATCTGTAAGAAAGCTGGACGTACATGTTTTCCGCGATATGTTCGGCGATTTCCTGCAATGACTCCCGTTTGTTCCTTTCGGTTGTCGCCGCATTCTTGTTTGCCCTGAAAGATTCTTGCCACTTGCGTTCATCGGCCTGCAGGAAGACTTTTCCTGTTTTTCGGTCAATCATTTTGAAACTGAAAAGTACTTCCGCTCTCAGTTCAACCGCCCTGTCCCATTCGCCGTAGGAAAGCCCCGGATAACGGACCGAATCAACCCTGCCGTCAAGGATGTAGTCAGCCTGTTCCTTGCTTTGCGCCATGGTGATAAAGGAAGATTTTTTCATCCAGCGAAACAGGGCCTGCTTGATTTCCGCTTGATACCCCAATTCACTGGTCTGGTTGTCCCACATATCCACATAAATGGAAATACCGTTTCCCGTGTTTCCTTGCCCCTCGCTCATCATTTTTACATAGGGATGGGTATAGCCGCAGGCAGACAGAAGAAAAATGACGGACAGGAGGAGAACCGAATTGATTGCTGCTCTCATGTTGTAACCCTTTGAACCTGTAGGTACGCGGAAATCGTTCAGGAAACGACGATATTAATCAGTTTGTTTCTGACGACAATGATCTTGCGAATTGTTTTGTTATCGATAAACTTCAGCACCTTATCATCCGCCAGGGTTTTTTCCTTCAAAAGATCTTCATCACAGTCCGCGGCGACTTGCAGCTTGCTGCGAACCTTCCCGTTAATCTGGACCACGAGAGTAATTTCGTCTTCCTTGGCTGCATTTTCGTCAAAGAGCGGCCAGGGCGTTGTGGAAAGCACCGTGTCGTGGCCGGTGCGTTGCCACAGCTCCTCGCAGAAATGGGGCACCATTGGGGAGAGCAGAACAACAATTGCCTCCACGGCCTCTTTGATGACAGCGTCTGCCGGCCATTGGCGGGAATTTTCTCCGGTAAGGGCATAGAGGGTATTGGTCAGTTCCATGACCGCGCTGATTGCCGTGTTGAAATGAAATTTGCCGTCGATGTCGCTGCTCACCTTGCTGATTGTCTGGTGGGTCTTGCGGTGCAGTTCGCGGCTCGGTCCCTCGATGTTTTCCGGGATTTCGGCGGTTGTTCGGCGCAGCATGTCAAGATTATCAGCGACAAAGCGGTGTACCCTGTTTAAAAAACGATAGGCTCCCTCAACTCCCTGATCGCTCCACTCCAGATCCTTTTCCGGCGGCGCGGCAAACAGGCTGAAGAGCCTGACGGTGTCGGCGCCGTATTTTTTGATGAGGGTGTCGGGGTCGACAACATTGCCCTTTGATTTGGACATCTTGGTGCCGTCCTTGATGACCATGCCCTGGGTCAGCAGATTGGTGAAGGGTTCGTCAATGGAAAGGTACCCGAGATCCCGCATGACCTTGGTGAAGAAGCGGGCATAAAGGAGATGCAGGATGGCGTGTTCGACCCCGCCGATATACTGGTCAACGGGCAGCCAGTAATCAACCGATTCCTTGTGCAGCGGTCCCTGAACATAATCCGGGCAGGCATATCGGGCGTAATACCATGATGATTCGACAAAGGTATCCATGGTGTCGGTTTCGCGCCTGCCGGGTCCGCCGCATGCCGGACAGGTGGTTTTGTAAAAGCTTTCCAGGTCATGCAGGGGGGATTTGCCCGATTTTTCGATAATGACATCAGCGGGAAGGGTGACGGGAAGATCATTTTCCGGCACCGGCTGCACGCCGCAACGCTCACAGTAAATCATGGGGATCGGCGCTCCCCAGTAACGCTGCCTGGAAATACCCCAGTCCCGCAATCGGTAGGTTGTCCGGGGCTTGCCGAACCCCCTGTTTTGAGCGGTTTCGGTTATTTTTACCTTGGCATCCGACGAAGAGAGCCCGTTGAATGCGGCTGAATTGACGAGATTTCCCGGGCCTTCGTGGGCGGCTTCCATGGTCTCGGCGTGAAGTTCTTCACCCTCGGGCTGAATAACCACCATGATCGGCAGTTTATATTGACGGGCGAATTCAAAGTCACGCTGGTCATGGGCCGGAACAGCCATGACGGCGCCGGTGCCGTATTCGGCCAGGACGAAATTGGCCGCATAAATGGGCAGCCTGTCCCCGGTGAAGGGATTTAGCGCGTATCGACCGGTAAAGACACCTTCCTTGGCAAGTTCATCCTCCGGGTTCTGCCGCTGTCTGTCAATGCGGGTTTTAACGGCAAAAGCGGCGACGGCATCTTCCATGCCTGTTCCCTGGACCAGTTCCGGGATTAATTTGTGGTCAGGGGCAATGGACATGAAGGTCGCACCATGAATTGTGTCGGGACGGGTGGTGAAAATGGTCAGTTTTTTGTCCATCCCCTCAATGGTGAAATCAATTTCGGCCCCGATGCTTTTGCCGATCCAGTTGCGCTGCATGGTCAAAACTTTTTCCGGCCAGCCTTTGAGATGGTCGCATTCAGCGAGAAGCTCCTCGGCATAATCGGTTATTTTAAAAAACCAGCCGTTCATTTCCCGCGGCAGGACGCTTTCGTCACAGCGCCAGCAACAGCCGTCGATAACCTGTTCATTGGCAAGCACCGTCTGGCAGGTTTCGCACCAGTTGACCGTGGTTACCCTGGGGTAGACAAGACCTTTCCGGTAAAGCCGGATGAAAAAGAGCTGTTCCCAGCGATAATAATCCGGGGAACAGGTTGCCAGTTCACGGTCCCAGTCGTAACTGAGTCCCATGCCCTGCAGCTGACCTTTCATATACTCGATGTTTTCATAGGTCCATTTGGCCGGATGGGTGGCGTGTTTGATGGCCGCATTTTCGGCGGGCAGGCCAAATGCATCCCAGCCCATGGGATGCAGGACATTGTAACCCTGCATTCTTTTGAAACGGGCAACCACGTCGCCGATGGTGTAATTGCGAACATGGCCCATGTGGATGCGGCCGGAAGGATAGGGAAACATCTCCAGCAGATAATATTTCTTTTTCCCGGCATCATGGGAGACTTTAAAGGATTTTTCGGAAAGCCATTTCATCTGCCATTTCTTTTCAATAGCGGCAAAATCATATATGTTCGTATTCATAATTTTTATACTTGCTCTTTGGTGGATAATTTACGCAGTCGGTCCCGGCATGTGAGGTGCCAGGTTCTCAAAGCTGGTGTATTTGCCGAGGAACGCCAGTTCCACGGTGCCGGTCGGACCGTTTCGCTGTTTGCCGATAATCAGTTCGGCAATACCTCGCTTCGGGTTGTCTTCCGCTTTGTTGTAAACCTCATCACGGTAAATAAAGCAAATGACGTCGGCATCCTGTTCAATGGCGCCTGATTCACGCAGGTCGGAAAGCTGGGGGCGTTTGTTCGGTCTGCTTTCCAGACTTCGATTAAGCTGGGAAAGGGCAATGACCGGGATGCTTAACTCTTTGGCCATGGCCTTCAGCGAACGGGAAATTTCGCTGATTTCCTGTTCACGGCTGTCCGCCCGGCCGCGCATGAGCTGCAGATAGTCAACGACAACCAGGCCGATGTCATATTCGGCTTTCAGTCTTCGTGCCTTTGCCCTCATTTCCAGAACGGAAAGGGCAGGGGTATCGTCGATGAAAATATTTGCGCCGGAAAGTTCACCGGCGGCGCGGGTCAGTTTCGGCCAGTCATTATCCCTGATGAAACCGGTACGCAGGTCGTTGGAGTCGACCTTGCTCAGTGAACAGAGGAGTCGGAGGCCGAGCTGCGCCTTGGACATTTCCAGGCTGAAGACGCCAACCCCGGTGCCGTGATGCAAAGCGGTATTCTGGACGATATTCATGGCCAGGGCTGTTTTCCCCATGCTTGGCCTGCCGGCAAGGATGATCAGGTCGGAAGGCTGCAGTCCGGCGGTCATTTTGTCGAACTGGTCATAACCGGTGGGGACGCCGGTTATCATTTCTTTCCGTTCGGCAAGGGTCGTCACCCTTTCAAATGCCTGGGTAATAATTTTGTTTAAGGGCTCAAAGGTTGAGCTGCCCTTGTCCCGGGCGATTTCAAAAACCGTCTGCTCCACTTCGTCCAGCAGCTTTTCAATGTCATCCTGTTCTTCGTAACAGCGACCGGCAATGTCCGTTGTCGTTGCGATGAGCTGTCGTAAAATCGATTTCTCACGGACTATCTTGGAATAATAAACGACATTGGATGCCAGGGGGACAAGGTCGGTCAGGGAAGCCAGATAGGCGGGACCGCCGCTTTCGGCGAGACTGTTGGATGTTTTCAGGTAATTTGTGACGGTAATGAGGTCCTGCGGCTCGTTTTTTTCAAAAAGAGCCAGCATTGCCTTGAAAATAAGCTTGTTGCCTTGAAAATAGAAATCGTCCGGACGGAGAAAGTCAATGATTTTTGCCAGAATCCCTTGCTGCTGCAAGACAGCTCCCAAGACACATTGCTCCGCCTCTCTGTTGTGAGGCGGAATCCGGTGGCTTGCTGAAAGAGATTGCTGTGGTATCATCTTAAATAGTATTCAACGCTGTTGACAAAAAACTCCGGATGAAAGAATTGCGAAATGCAGAGGTGAGTAACTTTTCAGCGGCGCGACAAGGCTCCGAAAAAGCCCGAATCATGCTTCCGGGCTTTTTCGGTCAGTAAAAAATTATTCCGCGATGGACAGGGGAACAATCTCAACCTTGATTTCAGTGGTCATCTGGTAGCCGGTCTTGCAGGGGACCATGGTCACGCCAAGGGTTTTGATCGGTTCATCGAGAACGATTTTACGTTTATCGATGACAATGCCGACCTCGGCAAGCTTCTGGGCAATATCCGCAGAGGTAACGGATCCGTAAAGCTTGTTTTCCTCGCCGACACGCTGCTCGATGACAACGGTGGCACCGCCGATTTTCTTGGAAAGCTCTTCCGCTGCCTGGCGTTCTTTTTCCTTGCGGGCCTTGATGACGCTCATTTCCTGCTCAAGAATGGCAAGGTTTGCTTTGTTGGCCAGTACGGCCATGCCGTGGGGAACGAGATAATTGCGCCCATAACCGGGCTTAACCTTTACAATATCACCTTCCTGGCCCAAGGTATCAATCGTTTTTTTGAGTATTAATTCCATTTTTCTACCTTTTATTTAAGATGGAACGTTACGTGCCTGGAAAAATCAGGTTGTTTCATTCCTTGATTTACGTAAATCAAACCACACATCGATCAGACCGGCGATAGCGAGAAATATGATACCGTAAGCCTGAATCAGTATAAGCGCGTAAACAAAAAATCTGAATGCCCAGGGAACCGCCCACCTGTTAAACAGGTTTGACAGGACGGCCAGCCCCTGGAAAAAATAAAGAATACCGGAAATCAGCACTCCGTTCAAACAGATTTTATTTAACGCCGGCATCGGCAGCATAAGGCCGATGCCGGAGAGAATAACGACCCAGACCAGCTGATCCGGGAGTTTCCATTGACCATACGGCGGCCAATGACTCAGGTGCATATTTTTCTTTTTTATCAGCATGTCGCCCAGCATCATATTGATCCATACCGTACAAAGTATGGTGATAATAATGATTGCCGGAAAAATTACCGGAATAACGGTTCGGATTCTGCTGAAGGCGGATTCAATCTGCGTCAGGGTGTCGGCCGAAATCTCCGAACTCTGCTGATACGATTTGAATGTTTCGGTTAAGGAAATATCAATTGTATCAAGAATCTGCCTGTAAGGATGCACGTGTTCAATCATCCCGTACAGAAACGCCCCGATAAACCAGACAAACGCAAGGGCTATGCTTCCCGTCATGCCGGCACGAAGAACCGAATGTTCCTGCCGCACCGACCTGGCCAGCACAAAGGCCAGGGGGAGAAAAGACAATGATATGATAAAACCGGGCAAGGCGCTGATGACAATGCAACCGATGCCCGCAGCGACTAATGCCTTTGACAGCAACGCTATACCGTCTTTTTCTCCGCAAATGACAAGGATGTAAAAGACTGGAAGGGGAATAAAGGTCCTCATCCAGCCCAACTCCTCTGACATGGCAGGAAGAAACAACAGCGCCGTTACAAGGAATACCCTTAACAGCTCTTTGGGGAAGTCTGTTCCTGCCATACCATATTTAGATATGGGAGCCGGTATACGGCAACAGGGCAATCTGACGCGCCCGCTTTATCGCTTCCGTCAGTTCGCGCTGATGTTTGGCGCAGTTCCCGTATATGCGGCGGGGAATTATTTTGCCCCTTTCCGTAAGGAAGTTGCGCAGGGTTTTGACATCCTTATAATCTATGACAAGTTCTTTATCCGCACAAAAGCGGCAGACTTTACGCCGATGGAATATTTTTTTCTTTCTCATGATTGCCTCTTTTGTGTTGTTTATTCGTCTTCGTCTGATTCAGCTTCATCCGCATCGTCATGGGCACGGGCGGTCAAGGATGATTTTACGGCCTTGTTGGGATCATACACTTCCTGGAGCTTGATCGTCATGAATTTCAAAACGTTGTCGTCGATCTTGAAGATACGTTCCATTTCCGCCACCGCTGAGGGGACCGCGGCATACTCGGTGTAAATATAGTAGCCCTGCTGTTCCTTGTTGATCGGATAAGCGAGTTTCTTCAGGCCCCAATTATCAACGGTGATAATAGTGCCCGCTTCTTTTTCGATGATTTCAGCCGTTTTCTGGCTGATCGAGTTAAGTACATCCTCCCCGACGCCGGGGTGGATGATAGATATGGTCTCATATCTACGCATTCGGTCCTCCTTGTGGACTTTTGGCCCTCTTCCGTTGCCTCTGTCAGAGAGCAAGGAAAGACTTGTTGACCGCCGGTTTCCCTGTGAAACCGGCAAAAATAAGACGAAACAATTAACATGATTTGCGGAGCGATGTCAATTGAAAAAGGCTTGGTACGTCACGGTGGGAAAGGAGGTTATTGCTCCTTGCCGGGTTCGTCGTCGCGCTCTTTTGCTTTGTGCCAATAGGAAAGCAGGGACTCAGGATCAAGGGATTCCAAAATTCGGGTATCATTGTTGATAATTTCCTCCATGGATTTGAAGCGCCGCACAAATTTATTTGTCGCGCCATGAAGGCATTCCTCGGCTGCCAGGTCAAATTTGCCGGCAATGTGCGTCAGGAGGAGAAGGAGACCGCCCAGTTCCTGTTTGATGCGGTTTTTGTCTGCTGCGGCGATGGCGTTGAGCAGTCCCTGTTGTTCCTCGTCGAATTTGGCGGTAATGCCGGCCATGTCCGGCCAGTCGAACCCCCTGCGACTGACTCGCGCGGTGACCCGTTGCGCCCGAATCAGGGCCGGCAGGGATTTGGGGAGGTCCAGTTCGTTTTCCAGGCTCTTTTTGTCATGTTTTTCCTTTTCCTTTACCTTGCCCCAGTTCCTTCTCATATCTTCATAGGAATCAAAGGTTCGGCCGGCAAAAACATGGGGGTGTCGACGTATCATTTTGTCGATGATGGATTGGAGCACTTCGCTGATGGTGAAGTGCTCCTGTTCTTCAAACAAATGGTTGATGAAGCCGATCTGGAAGAACATATCGCCCAGTTCTTCCCGCACCTGCATGGGGTCGTCCCCGTCGAGCGCCTCGGAAAGTTCGTGGGTTTCTTCGATGAGATAGGGCTTGAAGGACTGGACCGTCTGCTTCCGGTCCCAGGGACAACCGCCTGGTGCGCGCAGACGGTCGATTAAATCGAGCAGTTCGGCAAATTTGTCGGCCGCTTGGCTGTTTTTTTTCATATTGTGTCAATTTTCCTTCACTTTTTTTTGTGATTTAGGTAAGAGTAAAGTGTTTGATAAAATTGTAAACAAGATGGACTCATAAAAGGTCGCTGATTTCTTCGATGATCTCGCCGCAACGGCGGACCATCTTGCGTCTCATGCCTTGAAGTCGGCCAGCCTTCTTCTTGTCTGTGTGCGTTGCATCCTATCGTAATCCTGAATTTTTGCAAGTCTATCAAATTAATACTGTACAGAAAGTGTCTGCTTCAATATTATGTTAATGAAATGAATTGTTGCCAAATGGGTCTTGTGGGTATATATACGTAGCTGTTCGACCCTTTGTGAAACGATTGTGTCGCGCGTGGTATGTTTCAATCATATGGAAGGAGGGAATGTTATGGAAGGTAAAAAAGAAAAGAAAATACTTCAGGAAAAACATAAGGATATCGCACGAATTGACCAGGAAACGAAAAGAACCCACGGCTGGTATGTACGGGTCCGCTACTTCGGCAAAACCCATTCGAAGTTCTTTTCCGATGGGAAATGCGGCGGACGTTATTCCAGCCTTCTTGCCGCCATTGCCTGGCGTGACGAAGTAGAAACAAGGCTCGGCAAGCTGCGCACCAATAAGCATATAGTGACAGTCAGCAATACAACAACCGGCGTCGTCGGAGTTCGTTTAAATGACAAGCTGAACCGCTATGAGGTGAGCTGGGTCAATGCCGACGGAAAACAGGGGAAAACCTCTGTTTCCATCAGGCGGCACGGCAAGGACAAGGCCTTTAAAAAGGCATGTGATATCAGAAAGCAGAAAGAAGCGGAACGGTTGTCTGTCTAATCCCGGATGTGACGCAGGATTTCACTTGGTTCGGCAAGCAGCTCCCTTGCTCCATTGCCTATCAGCTCTTCCGCGGTTCGGAAACCCCACAGCGCGCCTAAGGCGTGCATGCCGGCGTTGACAGCCGTTTTCATGTCCGTTGCCGTATCGCCGAGATAAAGAATTTCTTGTCCCGATACACCTAACTTGTTCGCTATGGCCAGTGCGGCGGCGGGATCCGGTTTTTTGGGAAAATTCTCTTTGGCCCCGGCAACATGCTCAAAGCGGTGGCCGGGAAAAAATGTTGCGACAACAAGCCTGGTCATGGCATCCGGCTTGTTGGAGAGAATATTGAGGTGGAGACCGCGTTCCGCCACGGATGTCAGCATGTTCTCTATGCCGTCATACGGCTTTGTTTTGTCCTGCCAGTGTCTGCCGTATTCCTCCATCATTTCCGCAACCAGCTTCCTTATCAACTCATTATCCCGCGACTGCCGCGGCAATACCCTGCTGACCAGTATCTCGACCCCGTCTCCGACAAAATAACGGTAATGGTCAACCGGATGGGCAGGGAACCCATTACGGACGAGCACTCGATTCATGGAATCGGCAAGATCGGAAAGCGTGTCAAGCAGTGTGCCGTCAAGGTCGAAAATTATCGCTTTGGTTTTGCTCATTTCGTTGTTTTCAGCCCCAGTCTTCGAAAAAAAGAGCTGCCTTCTCTCATAAGTTCAGAACTCGTGATGTCGTAACGTGATTTCAATAAGTTATGTCACCACTTCGGATTTTGGCCTGTTGCCGATTTTAGTGGCTAAAATACTTCAAGTGCTTAACGTGCCTAAAGTGAAAGGTGCTGTCTGATCAGAAAGTGGCGCCACTTCAATTACTTTAGGCATTTTAGGCACTTTTCTCGAACCCAAATTCCGGTATCAAAGTAAAATCTGCCGGGATCAGGTTGTCTGAAGGTAACGTTGATGGGAGACCGGAAAAGGATGCGGGATTCGCGGCTGTTCCCCATGTGCCGGTTCCGTCGAAGTTGCATTCACAAAAAAACCGACAAACGTTGTTGTGCAAGCAAAATAAAAAACGCGAAATGAGGGGTGATTCAATTTTTTGTTCTTGACTCCGAATCGTATCCGAACTATCTTTCACACGTTTTAAAAGGAAGTCGGCAGATGGTTCTCGTCCCTTTGAAACAAGGCTGATTTCCCCCGCAAGCGACTTCTTAATGAAACTGGATTCAGTTTACCCCAGCACAGGTAAGTTGTATAGGATAAATTAAAATTGTACTTAGGAAAGGAGGAGTTACCATGTCAATTTGTGTTGTTGGCCATTCAAATCCGGATACCGATTCCGTTGCAGCGGCAATTTCATATGCTCATTACCTGAAAGCCACAGGACAGGATGCAGTTGCCTGCATGCAGATCGATGCAGCAAAATTGAACCCTGAAAGCAAAACCGTTCTCGCCAAGTTCGGTCTGAAAGCTCCTGAGACGCTCATGGACGCAAGCGGCAAAAAAATCGCCCTGGTAGACCACAGCGATCTCGCTCAGGCCCCGGCCAATCTGGGAGCCGCCGAGGTGGTAGCTGTTGTTGATCATCACAAAATCGGTGATCTGACCACCAATAACCCCATTTACTTCAATGCCCAGCCCGTCGGCTGCACCTGCACGGTGTTGAATGAAATGTACAAAAACAGCGGGATCGCTATTCCCAAGGACATCGCCGGCGTTATGGTTTCCGCCATCCTGAGCGACACCGTGAATTTCAAGTCACCCACCTGCACCCCTGCCGATAAGGCCGCGGTTGCCGATCTGCTCAAGGTCGCCGGTGTTGCCGACAAGGATGCCCTTTTCATGGACATGCTGAAGGCTAAATCCGCTGTTGACGGTATTCCGGCAAAGGATCTCCTTTTCCGTGACTACAAAGATTTCGACATGAAGGGCAACAAAGTCGGCGTTGGCCAGCTTGAGCTTGCCACCCTGGATCAGGTTGCCGCCATTCGTGGCGATCTGATGAAGGAAATGGAGAAGGTCAAAGGCGAGGGTCGTCACTCCGTACTGCTGATGCTGACCGACGTTGTCAAGGAAGGAACCGATCTGGTGGTTCTCTCCGATGATCCCGCGCTCATTGAAAAGGCCTTCAACGGCAAACTGGCCAACAGCTCCATGTGGATCGACGGCATGATGAGCCGCAAAAAACAGACCATCCCCAATCTGCAGAAAGCTTTCGGCTGCTGATTCCTTTACGCTGTTAAGCTGTATTCATAAAAAAAGTCCCGTTCCTCCCAGGAGAAACGGGACTTTTTTTATGGGTGGTTGGTTGCAACCGTGTGTTGTTAATGGATCAGTTTGCTGTCTTTCTCATAATCAAATGAGTCGTCGTGCTCAGCGATATGGCACTGCAGGCAGATGTTTTCGCGCGGATGACCGGTCAGTTTCCATTTTGCGGGATCTGTGCCGTGCAGCAGTCCCGGTCCATGACAGGACTCGCAGCCCACATTGCGGAGAGTGTCGGGCAGCGCCAGACTCAACGTCTTTTCTTTCATGGAAATTCCCGTAACATGACAGGGGAGGCAGCTCGTGTTGAACTGCTGGTCTTTGTCGGCAAGGGTCTGATAGGCCCGCCCATGCCGGCTTTTTTGCCATGAAGCACCTATGTCACCATGACATTGAAAGCATGCCTGGCTGCCGGTATATCCGGGAAGTCCCTGTTGATCACCGGCAATCCTGCCCAGGGCATTGATCTTCTTTTTGGTTGCCATGGTTATTTCGGCAATTTCAGGATCATCGGCCAGGCTTGTTGCAATTTCAAGGAAACGGTTTTCATACGTTGCCGGATCATTATTTCCCTTTCTTTTTTCCTCAGCCAGGCGGATTTCCTTTTCCAGGTTCATCATCCGTTCGGATAACGTGCGGTAGGCATTCAGGGCTTCCGGTTTGTTTTTGTACAACTGTTCCGGATCGCCTTGTTTTTCGATTCGCGAGAGCTGCCAGGACAAGCGGTCAAGCTCCTGTCTTTTTAAAACGGCTTCATCAAAAGACTTGTCTTCCCATTTTTTTGACGCATTCCAGTTTATTTCCAGCTTGCCGAGATATTTGCCTTGTTTTTCGGTCTGGCAGATCAGGGTATTGCCGTTCAGTACCGGCGGGATATTGCGGGCGTGCTTGTCTGACTGGATGATGAGGTGAATGTCGTTGTATTGACTGCTTATTTTTTTGTTTTCCTGCGGCGTTTCATTGGAAAGAAGAATGACGAGATCGGTTTGGGGACGCAGCTTTTCTAAAATGCCGGGCAGCACATGGCTCCACGGTAAGGTTTTAAATCCGGCCGGACCGGCTGCCGTTGCCGAAGCTGTGGCGGAGCCGGCTGTCAAGCCGATGATGCCGATGCGCAGTCCTGCCTTTTTTAAAACAACAAAAGAGGGAAAGGGGGAATTGTTTTCGGCATCGACAAGGTTTGCGCTCAACCAGGAAAAAGATGAATTTTTTCGGAGTTCCTGCAGAAAATCAAGTCCGGCGGCCAGATCCAGATGGGAGACGCCGACCGCATCATAACTGATACGGTTATACGCTTCCACCATGCCCCGGGCATTGATTTTTGCCTGCTCTCCGGAACGTCCCGGGGGAAGAGTTGCATCGGTGAAGAGCAGGGAGCCGGCATCAACAAGGAGCATGGTGTCTTTGCCGACGTCCTGCTGTTGCAGAAGAGTTTGCCGTTTGGGCAGACCGCCCAGCTGTTTTGATTTTCAGCCGCAGGGTTCGGTTTCGCCATGCACATCGTTGGTGTAGAAAACAGTCAGCTTTTCCGTGTTTGCCGCAGAAAGCACGCCGGGCAGGAACAAGAAGACAAGTGACACGATGAGGATGTGAAGCAGATGCATGATTGCTACCTTTATTTTTGAGGTTTTTTTTGTGAAAGGATGAGCCGCCATTTGGTCAAGCGGTCCTTGATGGTTGCCTCATGGCCTCGGTTGGTCGGTTCATAATAGCGGGCGCCGCAGAGTTCCTCGGGCAGATGATCCTGGTCAACCAGGGCCAGAGGTGAGTCATGGGCGTATTGATATCCCTTGCCGTAGCCAAGCTCTTTCATGAGTCGGGTCGGGGCGTTGCGAATATGCAGCGGCACCGGCAAACTGCCGGTCCGTTCGATATCCTTCATGACCAGATTGTAGGCAAGGTATGTTGCATTGCTTTTTGGCGCGGTGGAAAGATAGATGACCGCCTGGGCCAGGGCAAGTTCGCCCTCCGGGGAGCCAAGCATGTGGTAGGACTCCCTGGCGTTGAGGGTCACGGCCAGGGCCTGGGGGTCGGCATTACCCACATCCTCGGAGGCGAAACGAATGAGTCGCCGGGCGATATAAAGGGGATCCTCGCCTGATTTCAGCATCCGGGCGAGCCAGTAGAGGGAGCCGTCAGGATCGCTGTCCCGCAGGCTTTTATGCAGGGCGGAAATCAGGTTGTAATGTTCTTCTCCGTCCGCATCATAACGCAGGCTGGTGCGTTGCAGGGCATCTTTGACCGCTTCCCGAGTGACATGACGGGTGCCGTTGTCTTGTTCCGTTGCCAGGGAAAGGGCAATTTCCATGCTGTTTAAAAGGCGGCGGGCATCGCCGTCCGCCATGGCGATGAGATAGTCGATTGCCTGTTCGTCGAAGACAAGGTTCCGTCCGCCGAGGCCGTTTTTTTCATCCAGCAGGGCGCGCTGGAATATAATCCGCAGATCCGCGGGGGTCAGCGGCGTGAGGGTGAGAACACGGCAACGGGAGAGAAGGGGGGCGACGATCTGGAAGGAAGGATTTTCCGTGGTCGCGCCGATTAAAATAATCAGCCCGCTTTCCACATGGGGTAAAAAGGCGTCCTGCTGCGCCTTGTTGAAACGGTGGATTTCATCGACAAAAAGGATGGTTGACATGCCGGCAAGCTGGTTTTGCCGGGCCTCTTCGATTATCTGACGGATTTCCTTGACCCCGGCGAGAACCGCGGAAAAAAAGATAAAAGCGGATTCGGTGGAGCGGGCGAGAATCCGCGCCAGGGTCGTTTTGCCGGTTCCCGGCGGCCCCCAGAGAATGAGCGACGGCAGCCTGCTTTCCTCAAGAAGGCGCCACAGCATTTTGCCTTCGCCCAACAGGTGCTCCTGGCCGGCAAATTCGCTGAGCTGTTGGGGACGTATTCGCTCAGCCAGTGGTCGATTGTCTGTTGTCGCCGTTGTCATGGAGCGGCGGAGAAAAGAAGAAGTCTGTCCGCCATCCGTTCGGAGGAAAAAACCAGTGATTCGAGATCAAGGTAATCGAGCACGTTGGCATCATAGAGGATTTTTACCTTGGCGGGAAAACCGTCTTGCGGGTCTTCGTCCCAGAAAAGAAGCTGCTGGGGCAGACGGGGCAGAACCGGGATGGTCAGCGCAACGTCGGCCGAACTCCCGGAAACAGGTTTTCCGCCGATTTGCTGACACAGGGCAATGAGAGCATCTCGCTGCATCCCGGTAAAAATTTGCGCCAGCCGTTCCTCGCAGTAGGTGGCCAGTGTTTTCACCTTGGAAATGGAATTGGGCAGGCTCTCAAGCCCGATCCAGTTGCCGGAGGCAGGTGTTTTGCCGCCGAAATGGATATAATTATAAAGCAGGATCTGGTCTCTGGGGTCTTCCGGTTCCCGGTCGTCGATCAAGAGAGTGTTTTTGCCGAGCAGCACATGACGGCCCAGATAGGTAAAGGAAAGGACGCCACTTGCCGGATCAGGGGGGGCAATGCCGAGAGTCGACGCTCTACGGGCGAAATCGACATCAGCTATTTTTTCCCGCAATCGGCGGATCAGGTCAAGATCATGCTTTTCCCCCAGCTTGTCGAGGGAGGTCCCTTGCCGATTATTCAGGTCAAGGCCATCCAGGTTGATATAAGGGCATTTGCGTGGATCTTCGCCGCTGCGCGCCACATTGGCCGCAAAGGCAAGGCAGGCGGCATAGCCGCATTCCCCGCAGTTTGTTTTCGGGGTCCTTTGGATGATATCGAGCGGATTCATATTGTTACAGTACCATTTTAACGGCGGAATGTTCCCGGAGGGTCGCGAAAAAAGAGTTTCGTGCCTCTTCGGAGGAAACCATCACCTCCAGGTTCAAGGAAAGATATTTTCCGCTACGACTGGTATTTGAGTGGCTGAGGGTGTAAGGTGTTTCCCCCAGGATCTCACTGATTGCGGCGAGCAGCTCTTCTTCACCGCAGCCGATAACCTTGTAGAGCCAGAGGCAGGGGTAGTCAATTGCAGGTCTATGTTCCATGTTTTTTCTGGGAAGGGGTCACGGCAAAAAAATGCTTTTGGAAGTAAAAAAAAAGAACTTACCCTGTGAATGTAAATATAGAAAGGGTAAATTGCAAGGGCAGATCTCCATGCGCATGCGGGATCAAGGCTTCCTTTTCCTTTCAGGTTGACGACGATGGATAAAATAATCACCGCAAAAACAATTCCGGATCCTTTCTTTTGTGTCCGCAAGTCCCGCAAGAAAAAGCTGATATGGCGCGGGTCGGCAAACACATTTCGTGTCGGAAACGGTGAGGGGCTATGAACGGCAAATCCGGAAAAGAGTTTTTGCCGGCATCCGGGCGGGAAATGCGTTTGCGTGGTTGGGACCGGGTGGACGTGGTGCTGGTAACGGGCGATGCCTATGTGGACCATCCTGCTTTTGGCGTTGCCTTGATCGGCAGACTGCTTGAGTCCGAAGGGTACAGGGTTGCCGTGTTGGCCCAACCCCGCCATGACCGGGTTGACGATTTCAAGCAGTTTGGACCACCCCGGCTTTTCTGGGGAATAACCGCGGGCAATCTTGATTCCATTGTCGCCAATTATTCCGGCAACGGCAAGGTGCGCGATGTGGATCAGTATTCGCCGGGCGGAAATCCTTATTTCGGCGCCGCGCGCAGTAAAAACGAAAGGCGCCGGCCCGACCGGGCCACCATCCGTTATGCGAATCTTGCGCGCAGTGCCTTCCCTGAGGTGCCGATTGTTCTGGGGGGGATTGAGGCATCACTGCGCCGTTTTGTCCATTATGATTACCAGCAGGCCAAGCTGCGGGCATCGATTTTGACTGACGCCAAAGCGGATCTGCTGATTTACGGCATGGGGGAACGGGCGGTGCTTGCGGCGGCGGAAAGGCTTGACCATGGAAAGGGCCTTGACGGTATCGCCGGCACATGTCGGCGCTTGACCGAGGCGGAATTTTCCCTGTACCCTCCGGATGCTCGCCTGATATTGCCCTCCTTTGCGGAAATTCTGCAGGATCGCCGGATGTTTCTCACGGCGGAGCTTGAGATCGACAAACGTGCCCGCTCATTGTCCGGCACCGTGCTGGCGCAAAAGCAACAGGCCATGTGGGTGGTGCAATACCCTCCTGCCGCCCCCCTTGCAGTCGAAGAAATGGATGCGTTGTACAATCTTGGATTTGCCCGCAAGCCCCATCCCGCTGCCGGCGACGTTCCCGCCTACCGGATGATTTGCCATTCCATAACCATTGTCAGGGGGTGTTTCGGTAACTGTTCCTTCTGCGCGATTGCCAGGCACCAGGGGCCGGTTGTCACTTCCCGCAGCCGGGAATCCGTCTTGGCAGAGGTCAAACGGGTTGTCCGGATGGATGATTTTCGCGGCACCATAAGCGATCTCGGCGGACCGACCGCCAATCTGTACGGGCTTGGCTGCCGGATCAAGGACTGCAAGCGGCATGATTGTCTTTTCGATGGAGGATGCCGCCATCTGGTCGTGGACGAGACCCCTTTGTTTCACCTGCTGGACAAGGTGAGCGCGATGGAAGGGGTAAAGAATGTTTTTGTTTCCTCCGGCCTGCGCATGGAATTGCTTCTGCAGACTCCCCGTTTGTTGAAAAAATTGTTGATTGATCACACGCCGGGGGCCATGAAAATAGCCCCTGAACATACCGTGCCCCATGTATTGCGGCTGATGCATAAACAGAAAAGCGATGTGCTGCCGGCATTTGTCGCACTGTGCAGTCAGGTGGGGCGGGAATCGGGCAAAAAGGTGATGCTGACTCCCTATTTTATATCCTCCCATCCGGGCTGTACCGTTGCGGACATGACGACGCTGATGAAGGAAATCACAAAACTTGGACTGTCGGTCCGCCAGTTCCAGGATTTTACGCCAACCCCGGGAACCATCTCAACCGCCATGTATGTCAGCGGACTCGACCGTGACACCTTGCAGCCGATACATGTCGCCTCCGGCGCCGGAGAAAGGATGCAGCAACGGAAAGTTCTTGAAAATAATATGAAATCCGCAAAGGATTCCCGGAGAAAATAGTGAAAGCAAGGGCTTGTCCGCATTATGTTTTATGCTCATATATCCTTTATTTGTCTTGACATCATTTTGGCTGCCATTGTATTAAAATTTATTTTCAGCAATTGTTTAAAATCTTTTCACACGGTACATCATACGTACCGGCAAAAGAATTTTATTCCCCTTTTTACTTGAGGACAATGTTTGGAACCTTCAAGCCGCAATTCAAATAGTCTTCTGGTTGGTATCGACCTGGGTACGTCGCGAACCGCTGTCATGACGAACAATGGTTTCAAGCAGATCATCCGCTCCGTTGTCGGCTATCCCAAGGATGTCATCAGCCTCAAGCTGGTCGGGAAAAATCAGGTTTTCGGCGATGAGGCGTTAAAGTTTCATTCCGCTCTTACCCTGTATCAGCCGCTCGAAGACGGTGTTATCCGCGAGGCAAGTAAAAACGATTATAATGCTGCCTATGAATTGTTGAAACATGTGGTTGAACAGGCGAAACAGGGAAGCGGAGAAGATGTCTGCGGGGTAATCGGCGTGCCTGCCCGTGCCTCGGTCATCAACAAGGAACTGCTGCTGCGTCTTGCCCGTGATCTCCTGAGCCGGGCTGTTGTTGTGTCCGAACCGTTTATGGTTGCCTATTATCTCGATAAATTGAGCAATTCCATTATCATTGATATTGGGGCGGGCACTGTTGATATCTGCGGCATGAAGGGAACAATCCCCTCGCCGGATGATCAGGTGACGTTGCTGAAAGCAGGCGATTACATTGATGAAAGATTCGAATCGGCCATCCAGCAGCATTATCCGGAGGTGCAGGTTACCCGGAATTTTCTTCGTCGCATCAAGGAAGAATACGGCTTTGTCGGTGAGGCGGAAAAACCCGTTGTGGTGACCATGCGGGTCGGCGGCAAACCGGTGGAGATCGATATCACCGATGAGGTGCGGATGGTCTGCGAGAGTATTGTGCCGGATATCATCGAACATCTCGAGGGCATTGTCAGAGGTTTTGATCCTGAGGATCAGCAGGAAACCCTGCTGAATATCTATCTTGCCGGCGGGGGATCGAAAATCAAAGGCCTTGACGAATTTATAGCACGGCAGCTCAAGGCATACGGCGAAGTTCGGGTTACCTGCGTTCATGACTCTGATTATATCGGTAGTGCGGGTGCTTTAAAAATGGCAACGGAAGTGCCTCCTGAGTTGTGGGAACAGGTCGGTTTCCTCAACTGAATATAGAGTGAATTATGGATTTTTTTATTTGGTTTTTATTTCTTGTATTAGGCGTTGCTGTCGGCAGTGGAGGTGCGGCTTATTTTCTGCGGAACAAGGAAAAGCAGGAAAGTGAGCAGACCAAAAACGGTTTTGAAGAGCAGGTGACTTCACTCAATAATCAGATCCGCGATCTGAAAGCTAAAATGGAAAGCGTGCGGGATGAGGGAAAACGTTATTGGGATGAATTGCAGCTTGAAAAGAAACTGCGACAGGAATCCGATGAAAAGGTGAAAATTATTCCAGGCCTTGAGGCAAAACTTGAGGACAAGGAAATTCAGGTCAAAGAACTGACCCGGGAAAACGGCGAGCTGAAAACCTCCCTTGATGCAGTTGTAGACGAGCTGGCCTTGGAGCGGAAGTCTTTTCAGGAAAGCCTTATTTTTGTCCAGGGAAGCCACTATCTGCCCGCGGGAGTTGTGCGCAACATGATGCGGCAGCGGAATGAAGAAAGGTGATTGGTTGATTTGGTCACTCTTCAACGGCGCAACTCTGCAACTATTTAACTAATCGTCAAGGACTTCATGATGGAAATCCAGCAAAAAATACAGGAAACAAATCGACTTGTGCAGAATCCGCTTCTGGTGGGTATCGACCTCGGCACCTGTCGGACAGCGATCATGTCGAATCGTGGTGCCCGGATCATGGTCCGGTCCGTGGTTGGCTATCCCAAGGACGTGATCAGTGAACGCATGGTGGGGAACGGCCCTATTATCGGGCAGGAGGCCGTGCAGAAACGCAGTTTTCTCGATCTCTGCTATCCCCTGGCTGACGGAGTCATTCGCGAGGCCAGCGAGCGTGATTACGATGCCGCCTATGAGTTGATCCGCCATGCGGTCAATCTGGCCAAGCATGGAGCGGAATCGACTGTGTGCGGGATCATCGGTGTGCCGGCCCGCGCCTCCATCATGAACAAGGAGCTGCTGCTTGAAATCGCCAAGGAGGTGATGTCGGTGGCGCTTGTCGTTTCCGAACCGTTTATGGTCGCCTATCAGCTCAACAAGTTGAGCAATTGCATCGTTATCGATATCGGCGCCGGAACCGTTGATATCTGCGGCATGAAGGGCACGGTCCCTTCGGCCGATGATCAGGTGACCTTTCTCAAGGGTGGTGATTTTATTGATGAGCGTCTGGAGGCGGCCATTGCCAGGCGCTACCCCGGGGTGCAGATCACGGAATCGGTCGCCTGCGCCATCAAGGAAGCCCATGCCTTTGTCGGTGAAGCCCCTCAGCCGGTGATCGCCAAGCTGCGCATGGAAGGCAAGCCGGTGGAGTTTGATGTAACCGAAGAACTTCGCGCAGTTTGTGAAAGCATCGTGCCCGATATCGTCGAACAACTTGAAACCCTGGTAATGAAGTTTGACCCGGAAGATCAGGAAGAAGCCCTGCGCAACATCATTCTGGCCGGAGGCGGATCGCGCATTCGCGGGCTTGACCGGATGATTGCCCGGCAGATGCGGGATTACGGCGAGGTGATTGTTACCTGCGTGGATGACCCGGAATTTGTCGGCAGCGCCGGCGCACTGAAACTGGCCATGGAAATACCTTCGGAGAAATGGCCGGAAATCGGTGTCATGTTTGGGGCTGACTAGATTTTTTCTATTGCTTCCTGCTTTGCGGGATGCGGTGTGAGAAAGCCATGAAGTTTCCCAGGATTTCCGCGGGAAACTTTTTTTTTGCCGCGACAAGCTACAAGGAGGATTGCCAACCATGCAGAAGAAGATACTGGTGGCCGTTGACGGTTCGTATTGTTCATTGAACGAGATCAACTATCTGAGCAGGTTGTTCGGCGTCGATGGGGATGTCGCCCTGCATATGCTTTGTATTGTTTCCTGTTCCCTGCCGCCCAGCACGCAATGGCTTGACGACGGGGACAGGATGAACATGCTCTCCGACGATGCGCGACGAAAATTCCGCCTTGCTGAAAAACATTTACGCGAAGAGATCAATTTTCTCACCAGAAACGGATTCAAGGAAGAGATGATCACCTCGGCGGTGCAGTTGGCCCGCACCGGTGTCGGTGTCGCGAATGATCTTGTCGCGGAAATGCATAAGGGGCAATATGATGCCCTTCTCATGGGCAGAAGAGGTCTTGGTCGGTTGCAGGGGCTGGTGATGGGCAGCGTGACGACGGAAGTCCTTGAAAAATGTTTTAGTCTGCCGATTTGGATTGTTGACGGCGAGGTGACGTCCCGCAATTTTCTCGTGCCGGTTGACGGCAGCAGACGCAGTTTGCGCGCAGTGGACCATCTGGCCTTTGTTCTCGAGGGAATGCATGATGTCGAGATCACCCTGTTTCATTCCGCTGCCTGGCTGAAAGAGAAAAAAAAAGAGGATGTGGAAAAGCTCCATGAAATATGGGGCAAGCAATGGTGCGAGGAACATCTTTCTCGACCGGATGCCATTTTCCATGGGCCTGAGCAGATTTTACGGGAAAGCGGATTTAATATGGACAATGTTTCCCGGGCGGATGTCGGCAGGGGAGTTGAAGCCGCCCTTGACATCATGTTTCAACTGCGAAATGAAAAATACGGTACCATCGTCATGGGCAGACGCGGTCCGGATGAGCCGACGGGCTTTTTCGGCGGTGTGTCGGCCCGGGTGCTCTGGACGGTGAATGATCTGGCGGTCTGGCTGGTCAATTAAGGAGTTCAGTGATTCCGCCGATAAAAGGGGTTGAATGGAAAATAAACTGCAGAGCCTGATCGAAAAGATTAAAGAACTTGAAAATGAGCTTTCCCGTGACATTCAGAAGAAGGAGGAGGAATTTTTTTATACAATCCGGGGGAAAAAGGTTCGTTTCGACCGGGAGATAAAAAGCCGGCATCAACGTCTGGCCAAGCGGTTGCGTCACTTCTTGAAAGATGCCCCTTTCCTCCATTTTCTCACGGTTCCGGTGATCTGGTTCTGCCTTTTCCCGGCGCTGTTCCTGGATGCGGTTGTCTCCATCTATCAATTCGCCTGTTTTCCCGTCTACGGCATCCCGAAGGTAAAGCGGGGCCGATACATCGTTATTGATCGTCATTCATTGAGTTATCTGAATATTGTCGAAAAAGTGAACTGTGTCTACTGCGGCTATTTTAACGGACTTATCGGCTACGTCCGGGAGGTTGCCGGCAGAACCGAGCAATACTGGTGCCCCATCAAGCATGCCAGAAGAACCTCCTCTTTTCATAGTCGCTCCAGTAAATTTCTGGAATATGGCGATGCCGACGGCTACCGGAAAAACATTGAAAAAATCCGCAGGGATTTTCAGGACCTCACATGACGGTGCGGCGCACGAAGAGAGGTCGATCGTGCGGGCCGGAAGCGGCCCGCGTCGTCATCTCCTTGAATCAGCGAGGAGGAGCGGCCATCTGCCGGAACAACTGATTCATGTCGGAACTGTTTGGATTACGACGCAGCGCCTCGGCCGCCGTCTCCTTGGCCTTGAGCCAATTGCCGTTCATCAGGAAAGCCCGGGCCAGACCGATATAGGCATCCACGCCACCCTGGTTGTAACCTAATGCTTCCTGGTAAACGCCGATTGCTTGGGCGGCGTTGCCGCTTTGCAGGAGCTGTCCGCCGTAACCAAGCAGGGCGGTGAACATCATCTCCTGCGCCTTGCCTGACGAAGCGTGGAGAGTCATTCCCTCCTTGAGATAGGAAATGCTTTCCTTGAAATTTCCCTGCTTGATTTGCCCGACAGCGGCGGAAAGGAGGGCGTCGAAAAGGATGGAGCCTATTTCCTTCCTCGTTTCCGTCGGCGCCAGCCGATACGCGGTCCGCAAAGGGGAAAGCGCCGCTTTCCATCGTCCGAGATTAATGTACGATCTGCCCAGATACAGATATGCCTCTCCATACTCAGGGTCGAGTTCGACCGCCTTGGAAAAGTGATTTGCCGCCTCCTGAAATTTTCCCTGGTTGAAATATCCCATACCGGTCTCGTATTCGCCTGCCGCACCGGAAAAAACGGAGGACATGGTTGCGCAACCGCAGAGAGCCAGCATAACCGCTGCCATCAGGATGATTGTTCGTTTTTTCATCAATTCTTCTCTCGTGCAATACGAAGCGTATTCGCCTCAGTCATAACAATAACAAGGAGATCAGTATTTTTGCATTATAGCATGGTCATGAAGCAAATTGGAGCAATTCATACAAATGATCAATGATAATTTCCTGAAACGCCCCGTTACTTTCGATTGGGACATGTTTACGGCGCAAGAAAGACAACCCGTATCAGCCCGTCCACGGTTTCTTCTTTTTCCGGCAGAAAACAGAGGATACCCCTGCCCGTGTCGTTGAGGTTCAGTTCCCGCAGGCACTGCCCTGAAAATTTGACGAACAGTGCCTTTTTGAAAAAATTGTTTCGTGTCACCCCGGTATAGAAGGGCGGTAATTCCTGGGGCAATTGCTGCCAGAGTTCGTTCTTTTCCGCATTCAGGGCATTTGGGTTGAGATGGGAAGGAAGAAAGCGGTGACCGCTGCGCAGCCAGTCAAAAAGGAGAAGTTCACTTAAGATGTGTTGCTCACGATCCTTCTGGATGAACTCGAGGAGGATGCGGCTCATCAGTTCCTGGGTTCTGGCCAGGTGAAAGAAGTTTTCTTTCCGGCAAAAAATGAGAAGACGACGGAAAAAATCGAACCCGTGTGGTTCTTTCTTTCGGATGCAGCGGAAAAACGAACGGAAATAACGATTGTTGTGAAAGGCTTCGACGCATTCCCCGAACCAGTACAGTTCGGCCAGTTCATCGTGGGTGAGCCATTTCGTGGCGAGCGTTTCGTGCGGCGGTCGCCGGCAATGCAGAATGGAAAAATTTCCCACCTGAAGTGCAAGAGGGGTATTGGGCAGCACTTTTAACAGTCCCATCTGGATGTAATGGGGGGCAGCGGCAAAAACAGCATTAAAGGATCGGGCGAACGATTCCATGTCCTCATGGGGCAGGCCGAGGATAAGATCGACATGGAGATGAATGGAGTCAAGGGCCGCCAGTCTGATAATATTGTTCAGGGAAACGGGTATGTTGGTTTTCCGGTTGATGGCGGCCAGCGTCTCCGGGTTGGTTGACTGGATGCCGATTTCAAATTGAAAGCAACCGGGGGGGACCTCGCGCAGCAAGGCGAACATGTCTTCCGTGAAAAGATCCGGGGAGATTTCAAAATGAAAGGTGGTGCCGCGATGGGGCTCTGCCAGCAAAAAATTCCAGATTTCCATGGTCCGTGCGGCTGATGCGTTGAATGTCCTGTCCACGAAACGCACGCTTTTGGGCTGGTGCGCCAGAATTTCCGCAAGCTCTCGTTTCACCAGTTCCAATTCTTTCAGGCGGATGCCTGGCTCGGTGGAAGAGATGCAATAACTGCAGGAGTAAGGGCAGCCGCGGGATGACTCATAGTAGATGGAGCGATTGGCGAGATGTTCATCATAATCCGCCGGCCTGAAAGGAGAGGGGAAAAAATGACTCCGGCTGCATTCATAGCGGTCGGCGAGGCTGTCCGACATCAGATCAGCGTAAAATTTGGGGTCTATGCCCTCGATTTCGCCGGTGACCAGCGAAATTTTTGCCCCTGCCTGACTCCAATCCATGGCTGACGCCTGGGGGCCGCCCAGCACAATCGGGGCATCCGGCTTGAGAACGGCGAGATCATGGATAATTCGAGACACAAGATCGGCATTCCATATGTAAACGGAGAAAAAGTAGGCATCGGCGTTCATGCTCGTGATCCGCATCAAAGCGGCGTAGTAAGGGTCATTTATGGTGAATTGATGCAGGGAGACATGCGCATGGCGGACATGCGCTTCGAGTTGATTTCGCAAATAAAAGAGGCTGAGGCAGGAATGGGTATAGCGGCAGTTGAAGCTGATCAGGGAAAGTTTCATGGGACTGATTTATCCATTGGCTCGTCTGTTGAAAAAAAATTATGGCCGGCATTTCATGACAGGCTGAAAGAAGAAAAACTTGACAGTTATTACTAAAACATTTTATGACAAGCTAGCTCTTTTCCATGAATCGGAATCCACGGGCTTGTGTTCATCGTTGTCCGGCTCACGGCACGGATTAAATTCAGACAGGTTCTTTTCCCCGGCCAGCATAGTATGATTTCCCTTATAACCAGGCTTGGTGACTCTTTTCTTTACGCGGTGCGTGATCAGGGGCGAATGGGTCTTTTCCTCCTCGCCACCCTGAAAGGGATATTTGCGCGCCCCTTTCGCTTCCGGGAAGTTGTCCGGCAAATCAGGATAATCGGCGCCAATTCCTTTGCGGTCATTTTTTTCACCGCCATTTTCACCGGCATGGTTCTTGGTCTGCAGGGCTACTATACCCTGCGAAAATTCGGCTCGGAAGGCCTGCTCGGTTCAGCCGTCGCCTTAAGCCTGATCCGTGAGCTCGGCCCGGTTTTGACCGCCCTGATGGTCACCGGTCGTGCCGGATCGGCCATGTGCGCCGAGATCGGCATCATGCGCAACTCGGAGCAGCTTGATGCATTGGAGTGCATGGCTGTCGATCCGTTTCGTTATCTTATCACCCCGAAATTTCTGGCAACCATGATTTCCATCCCGGCCCTTACCCAGATTTTTAATGTCGTGGGCATCGGCGGAGGATATCTCGCCGGGGTCATTCTCCTCGGGGTCAATCCGGGCGCCTTTTATAACGGGATTGAACAAAGTGTCGTCAACCAGGATATCAATCTCGGTATCGTCAAATCGTTTGTTTTTGCCCTTCTTGTCGTCTGGATCTGTACCGGCCGCGGTTATTTTGTCCATGTCTTGCGCAGTGCCGGTTTCGGCGCCGAAGGGGTCAGCCGCGCCACCACCCAGGCGGTGGTGCTTTCGTCAATTTCCGTTTTGATCTGGGATTATCTGATAACGGCTGTCATGCTATGAGTAATTCGGTTATAGAATTTAAAAACGTTGTCAAGTCATTCGGTGCGCAACGTGTTCTTGACGGGGTCAATATCCTTTTCCCCAAGGGCAAAACCACGGTGATAGCCGGAGGCAGCGGACAGGGCAAAAGCGTCAGCCTCAAGCTTATTCTCGGCTTGCTGCAGCCGGATTCCGGTGAAATCCTGGTAAACGGCCGCGACATCACCGGCATGAGGTTGAAAGAGCTCAATACGGTGCGCGAGAAGTTCGGCGTTCTTTTTCAGGGCGGCGCGCTGCTTGATTCCATGACCGTTTACGAAAATGTTGCCTTGCCGTTGCGGGAAAGGACACGGTGCAAGGCCGCCGAGATAGATCAGCGCGTCCGGGAAATGCTTGCCCAGTTTGAACTCGACGGGCATGAAGAAAAATTCCCGGCACAACTCAGCGGCGGCATGCGAAAAAGGGCGGGGCTGGCCAGGGCCTTGATGCTCCAGCCGGAAATCATGCTGTTCGACGAGCCGACCACCGGACTTGATCCTTTGATTACCATGGATATCTACCGGCTTTTCTTTAAGATTCAAAAGCAGTTCGGGTATACCGCGATCATCGTCAGTCATGATATCCCCAAGGTGTTCAATCTGGCCGATCAGGTCGTTTTTCTGAACAAGGGGAAAACGGTTTCCTTTGCCAGCCCCGAAGATATTTTCCTGAGCGGCGACCCGCATATTATTTCCTTTGCCACTGAAACCATGGGGCATATTTATTCAAGCACAGTGATGGAACAGTAAGGTATGAAAAAAACCAGTGTTGAATTTTTTGTCGGGGTCTTTCTGATCCTTTCTTTTTTTGCATTTGCCTATATTTCCTTGCAGTTCGGGGAATTTTCAGTTTTTTCCAAGGGAAACAATTATACCCTTGTCGCCGAGTTCGACAGTGTCTCCGGCCTGAAAAAAGGGGCTTCCGTGTCAATTGCCGGGGTTGATGTCGGCAAGGTGTCGGGTATTCAATTAAACGATTCCCAGCAGGCGCGGGTGGAACTCTATCTGTCACGGGATGTGGAAATAACGGAAGATGCCATCGCCTCGATAAAAACACAGGGCATTATCGGCGACAAGTATATCCGTATCAGTCAGGGCGGTTCCGATGTCTATCTGCAAGAAGGCGGATTGATCACCGAAACGGAATCAGCGGTTGACTTGGAAGAGCTGATCAGTAAATATATTTTCGGCGATGTTTGACAGGTTTGAGCAAAGTTGAATAGGATGGTTGATGGTATTTCAGGATGACAACCTCGTGTAGCGCGATAAAAAAAGATATGGAATATACCCGCCGAAAAAACGGATCATGGCTGCGACTGCTGTTGACGGCAGTCCTTTTTTTCATGTTTTTTTCCCCTCTGCCGTGCCGGGCCCAGGATGAAGCCATTGATCAGATGCGTGGCTCCATCGACCGGATTCTGGAAATCTTGCGGAGAGATGTGCCGGGTGAAGCATGGGAGCAAAAAAAGAAAGAGATTGTGATCATCGTCAGGCAGCGCTTTGATTCTCGGGAACTGGCGCAGCGGGTTCTGGCCCAGCACTGGAAGGAAAGGACGGAAGAGCAGCGGGAGCAGTTTATCCTGCTTTTTGCCGATGTGCTGGAAACCACGTATATCAATAAGCTGAAATCCTATTCCAATGAAGAAATTGTCTTTAAAAAACAGATCGTCAATGGAGACAAGGCCGCTGTCTACAGTGAGATTCTCCGTAAAGATCAGGAGATTCCCATTGATTACCGGCTGCTGAAAAACAGCAATGAATGGCGCATATACGATATAATCATCGAGGGCGTCAGTCTTGTGCAGAATTATCGGAAACAGTTTGATCAGATAATTAAAAAAGAAAAATATGAGGGACTTATTCTGCGCATGGAAGAAAAAATAAAAGAAAACCAGGAAAAAGACCGGGAAGCTCAGGCGTGATGTGCCAAAGGAGGATTTGTGAGAAATAATTTTCGGATCAGACCGTTGATCGGTCTTGTTGCCTTTCTTTTTGTTTTTCTTTGCGCGACTTTTCCGTCCTTGAAGGTGCATGTCGACGGGACTCTTTCACTTGTCCTTGAGGCAGCGGCCTGGGCTCAGGAAGCAGAGCCGGTTGGAGAAGATTTTGATGACCAGTTTGATAATGAACCGGATATTGTCATCAGTGATCCGCTTGAACCGGTCAATCGTTTCTTTTTTCATTTCAACGATAAGTTGTATTTCTGGGCCTTGAAACCCGTTGCTCGGGCATATGGGGCGGTCATACCACAGGATTTCCGCATCTGCATCCGTAATGCCTTTCATAATATTCTGTTCCCTGTCCGTTTTGTGAACAACATGTTGCAGGGGAAATTCAAAAACGCCGGGATTGAACTCAGCCGTTTCTGCATTAACACAACTGCCGGTGTTGCCGGACTCGGTGATCCGGCCAAGGATGTTTTTCATCTGACAATAAAAGATGAAGATCTGGGTCAGACTTTCGGCTATTGGGGAATCGGCAACGGCATATATTTCTGCTGGCCGGTGTTGGGCCCTTCCACCGCCCGTGACACCTTGGGCCTGTTCGGTGATTCCTATCTGAGCCCTCTTGCCGTTGTCATGGAAAATGATCAGGAGGCGGGGCTTGCCCTGTACGGTGTTCAGCAGGTCAATAATACCTCGTTGGTTCTGGGCGATTACGAGTCCTTCAAGGAATCTTCCTTTGATCCGTATATCTCGCTGCGTGATGCCTATATTCAGCATCGCCGCAGTAAAATAAAGGACAGTAGTCAAAGCGATAAGATTTATTAATTTTTTTGCGGGAATTTATGGTTACAATGTCGGCGACAACGGTACCTGATGCCGAAGCTCTTTCTTCTCGGTTTCAATCGTGTTTCAGCGGTTGCACCACAGGGGAGATCAACAAAATTCTGCCTTTTCTGGAGTACCAGGTTTCTTCCCGGGGAGCGGATCTTTGGAAAGAGGGGGATTCCGCCGATTTCATGGGGTTTCTCCTGGAGGGGAAATTGGTTGTTAAGCGTGAGGCACGTTTTCCCGGCAAGTTTATTCTTCTGGCTGTCCTGGGTCCCGGTTCCATTTTCGGTGAAACGGCTATCCTTGCCGGGCAGAAAAGAAGCGTTACCCTGGCTGTGGGGGAAGACAGCCGTTTCTTGCGGTTTAGCGGGAACAATGCCCAGCGTTTTTTTGATGCCGAACCGCGGTTGGCAATCAGGCTCTTAAAAAATATTCTTGTGGTAACGTCAGGACGTTTGAACCAGGCAGGTATCCGTCTTGGCGAACTTCTCTAGCCTCATGTTCGACAAGCTGCTTGCCTTGAAGGCACATCCTTCCTTTCCCGTCTAATTATCCACCCCTTCACGAAAGAACTTGACAAGAAATTAATTTTATTTATAGTTTCTTGTTCCTTTGCCTTGCAAAGATTACTGTTGGAGTGCGGGCATGAAAAAAATAAATTTTTACGAAATTCCCGATGTGGGGCTGTCCTTTTACCTTGATGATCCATCATGGGTGCCCCATGATATGGAATTTCAAGGCCCGGTGTCCGCCGAGATCCATCTGAACAGGCTGGGTGAACGTGTTGTGGTGAGGGGGCGGATCACCGCATCGCTGTTTTTTGAATGTGACCGCTGTCTGGAAAAATATGATCAGCCGGTTGACAGTCAGTTCAGTGTTGATCTCGAACTCCTTGATGAAGGAACAACTGTTGCTGAAGAAACCGACCATTTTTTTCATGACGAAGAAATGGATATGGATTTTCTCCATGACAGTGAAATAGATATTGTTGATATTTTGCAGCAGCAGATATTGCTTGCCGTGCCGATGAAAAAATTGTGTTCTGAAAAATGCAGGGGAATATGCGCCGGGTGCGGAGCAAATCTCAATGTGAATGCATGTGAATGCAAAATCGGTAAAGATTCTCCGTTTAGTGTTTTGGCAAAGCTCAAAATAAGATAAATGATTTCAAACCGGATAATATTTTTTTTAACATAAACGTAGTTTGGAGGAACGATAATGGCCTTACCGAAAAGAAGACACTCCCATTCCCGCACCAGAAAACGTCGTGCCCATGACGCATTGACCGCCCCATCCGTTGCAAAATGCGATTCCTGCGGCGAGCCCAAACTGCCTCATCGTCTCTGTTCCGGTTGCGGATCCTACAAAGGAAGATCCGTGATTGAACTGGGTGATGAGGAGCTTGCATAAAGATCGTCGTCCCTGCGGAAGCCGGTGACGGCTTCATCTGTGACACTGGACGTGAGAGATCTCTGCTTCATTGTTCGACAGGGCTTTCAGGGCTAAAGGAGAAAGTTTGTGCGTATAGCTCTTGATGCCATGGGAAGCGACCGCGGACCGGCGGAAATGGTAGCCGGTGCCGCGTTGGCTGTCCGTGAAGCGGATGTGCGCGTTACTTTGATCGGCAATGAGCACGAGATACGCCCTGCCATGGAAAAAGAGGGTATTTCTCATCTTGTCGATCTGGTTCCCACCACTCAGGTTGTCACCATGCATGATTCGCCCATTGAGGCGATTCGCAAGAAAATAGATTCCTCGATTGTCGTTGCTTTTGGAATGTTGAAAAGGGGAGAGGTCGATGCCGTGGTCAGTCCGGGTAATTCCGGCGCGGTCATGGCTGCCGCCATTAAATTTCTCGGCCGCCTGAAAGACATTTCCCGGCCGGGAATAGCCGGCGTCTTCCCTACCTTGAAAGGTCCGGTCGTGGTGATGGATGTCGGCGCCAATGTCGATTGCCGGCCAAAGCATCTCCTCCAGTTCGGCATCATGGCATCGGCCTTTTCCCGGGTCGTCTTCGGGGTGGAAAATCCGCGAGTCGGTTTGCTCAGCATCGGCGAAGAAGGCGGCAAGGGCAATGCCTTGGTCAAGAGCACCCATGGCCTGCTTGCCGCCAGTGTTTTGAATTACATCGGCAATGTGGAAGGGCGGGACACCTTTCAGGGAGATGTCGACGTCATTGTCTGTGACGGCTTTGTCGGCAATGTCTGCCTGAAACTGAGTGAAGGTCTGGCGGAAGCGATATTGACCATGCTTCGCGATGAAATCAGTAAGACCATGAAGGCCAAGCTGGGCTATTATCTGGCCAAGGACGCCTTTATGAATTTTAAAAAACGAGTGGATTACGCCGAATATGGCGGCGCCCCGCTTCTCGGCCTGAACGGCACGGGAGTAATCTGCCACGGCCGGTCGAACAGGCTGGCGATAAAAAATGCCATTCGCGTCGCCGATGAACTTGTGCGGAACAAGGTTAATGCTCACATCCTCACCATGCTTGAAAATACCGATATCGCTGCCATGGATGTCGAGCCGGGCGATGTCCCGGCTGGAGCGGCATAAATGACGCGAATGGTGGTCATCGGCACAGGCTCCTCCTTGCCTGCCCGCGTTTTGTCCAATGCGGATCTTGAGAAACTCGTTGATACCAGCGACGAATGGATAACCACGCGAACAGGAATCAAAAACCGTCGTATTGCCGCCAAGGGTGAGGAAACATCAAAGCTTGCCGCCGAGGCAGGTCGCCGGGCGCTGGAAATGGCGGGTATTGCCGCCGATCAGCTCGACGTGATCATTCTCGGCACCATCACCGCCGAGATGGGCATGCCATCCTGCGCCTGTCTGGTGCAGAAAGAGATCGGTGCGAAAAACGCCTTTGCCTTTGACCTTAATGCCGCCTGCTCCGGTTTTCTTTATGCCCTTGACCTGGCCGAAAAGTATATCAAGGCCGATCCCGGGCAAAAGATCCTGGTCATCGGCGCGGAAACCCTTTCCTCCAGGGTCAACTGGGAAGACCGCAATACCTGTGTCCTGTTCGGCGACGGGGCAGGGGCCTGCGTGGTCACCGGCACTGATGCAGACAGCGGCATGCTCGCCGGCCGGCTTTTTTCCGACGGCAGTCTCTATAAACTGCTTTTCATGAATACCGCGTCGAGCATGAACAAGGATTTGCAGCTGAAAGACAACGACGGCGCTTATATCCAAATGGCTGGTCGCGACGTCTTTAAATATGCAGTCCGCTCCATGGAGGATGCCGTCAAAAGCGTCCTTGAAAAGGAACGGGTTTCAATTGAGGATGTTTCCCTCATCATTCCCCATCAGGCCAATATACGGATTTTGCAAAGCCTGTCCGACCGGCTTGCCGTGCCTATCGAAAAAATCTACATTAATCTCGACAAATATGGTAATACATCGGCGGCGAGCATACCCATTGCCCTTGACGAGGCCAATCGTGAAGGCCGGATCCGCCGGGGGGATTACCTTCTGCTTTGTGCTTTCGGCGGAGGATTTACCTGGGGTGCTCTCCTGTTTCGATGGTAAATTTTGTGTTGATACTCATTTCTGTTTTAAGGAGTAGCTAGTGGATTATTTTTTGACCGAAGAACAACAGATGATCGTGGATGTGGCCAAACAGATCACCGATGAACTGATTATCCCCCAGCGGGCTGAATTGGATGAATCCGAAGAATTTCCCAGGGAAATACTCGATGCCGTTGCCCGGGCCGATCTTTTCGGTCTTTATATTCCCGAGCAATACGGCGGATTCGGCGGCGGGACATTTGATATCGTTCTGGCCCTTGAGCAGTTCGGACGGGGTTGTGTCGGCGTTGCTACCGCTTTTGCCGCCAGTGCTCTCGGTGCTTTCCCCATTCTGATCAGCGGCAGCGATGAGCTGAAAGAAAGGTATCTGCCCCCTATCGCCACCGGCGAAAAAAAGGCCGCCTTTGCCCTTACCGAGGCCAATGCCGGATCCGATGCCTCCGGAATTCAGACCACCGCGGTCCTCGATGGTGATCATTGGGTGCTGAACGGTACCAAGCAGTGGATCACCAATGCCGGTGAAGCCCAGGTATACACGGTCGTTGCGTTGACCGACAAAGCCAAGGGACCCCGTGGTGCTTCCATGTTCGTCGTTGAAGATACCGATCCGGGATTTTCTTACGGCGTCAAGGAAAAGAAACTCGGAATCAGGGCCTCATCAACCAGGGAGCTGATTTTTAAGGATTGCCGTATACCCAAGGACCGACTTGTCGGCCGTCAGGGTACCGGTTTTATCACCGTCATGAAAACCCTGGATAAATCACGTCCCGGTATTGCCATCCTCGGTGTCGGACTCGGCCAGGCGGCGATTGATGTGGCCGTGACCTATGCCAAGCAGCGGGTTCAGTTCGGCAAGCCGATTATTTCCTTCCAGGCGGTCCAGCATATGCTGGCCGACATGGCCATTCAAGTCGAGGCGGCCCGCGCCCTGGTTTATTCCGCCGCCAAACATATTGATGCCCATCCCAAGGATATGTCCAAGGCGTCATCCATGTGCAAGGTTTTTGCCACGGACATGGCCATGAAGGTAACGGTTGATGCCGTGCAGGTCTTGGGCGGATACGGTTATATGCGCGATTATCCGGTGGAGAAAATGATGCGTGATGCGAAAATACTGCAGATTTACGAAGGAACCAACCAGATTCAGCGAAATGTGGTCGGGCAGGAACTGAACAAGGAGTATACATAAGGCTGATGAAGATCATTGTCTGTATCAAGCAGGTTCCCGATGCCAAGGATGTTCGTCTTGACCCCAAGACCAACACCCTGTCCCGGGAAGGTGTCCAGTCCATAATCAATCCCTATGATCGTCATGCCCTTGAAGAGGCGGTTCGGATCAAGGAACAGCTCGGCGGAACCGTGACGGTTGTCACCATGGGCCCCCCCCAGGCCGCCGAGATATTGCGCGAAGCCGTTTCCTGCGGTGCCGATGAAGCCGTGCTGGTGTCTGATCGTGCTTTTGCCGGGGCTGACACCCTGGCAACCACATACACCCTGTCGCAGGCCGTCAAGAAACTCGGCGGCGCTGATCTGATTCTCTGCGGCAAGCAGGCCATCGACGGTGATACGGCCCAGGTGGGGCCTGGTCTTGCCGTGCGCATGAACATGCCTTATGTGACCTGTGTCAGGAAGGTGGTTGAGGCCGGGAAGCAATCATTTGTCGTCGAACGATTGATGGATGACGGCTATGATGAAGTGGAGATTTCCCTTCCCGCTCTTTTTACCGTGGTCAAGGAAATTAATGAACCGCGGCTGCCGTCGCTGAAAGGCAAAATGAAGGCCAAGAAACTTGTTATTACAACCCTTACGGCAGCCGATATCGATGCCGATGTGTGCCAGCTCGGATTGAAAGGGTCTCCTACCTGGGTGGTCAAGGTTTTTGCCCCGCAGTTGAAAGGTGACCGGTCAATGATCGAAGGCACGGTTGATGAAAAGGTCGATCAGTTGGCCGCAAAATTGATGGAATGGTGTTAGTCCTATGTTGTTGATTGATATAGACGCCTGTATCGGCTGTGGTTTGTGCGAAGCCAATTGCGCCTTTGATGCAATACATGTTGTTGACGGCATTGCGGAAGTGAATGAAAATTGTACCCTCTGCGGCGGTTGCGTCGATTTCTGCGAAGCAGGTGCATTAAAAATTGAAGGCAGGGAAAGCGAGGCGGTCAATAATCTTTCCCGCTGGTCCGGCATCTGGGTTTTTGCGGAATACCGTAACGGCCGGATTGCCCCTGTCACCCATGAACTGCTTGGTGCGGGCCGAAAACTTGCCGACAAAAAAAGAGTCCTCCTTTCAGCGGTGCTGTTGACCGATGCGCGTGGCACCGTGCCGCAGGAGTTGATATCCTACGGCGCCGACCAGGTGTATGTTGCCGAGGATCCGGCCTTTGCCCATTTTACCGATGATGCCTACGGCAATGCTCTTGAAGATCTGGCAAAGATCCACAGGCCCGAGGTCATTCTGGCCGGAGCCACGGCAATGGGGCGTTCATTCATTCCCCGGGTTGCCACGTCGCTCAAGACCGGGCTCACCGCCGATTGCACCCAGCTTGAAATCCAGGAAAGCGACGGCGCGCTGCTGCAGACCAGGCCGGCTTTCGGCGGCAATATCATGGCAACCATTGCCTGTGCCAATCGCAGGCCCCAAATGGCAACGGTCAGGCCGCTGGTGATGAAGGCGGTTATCCCTGATCCCGACCGCAGCGGCACCATAATCGAGTGCGTTATCAATCCGGCACGGTTGCAATCACGGGTCAAGGTTCGGAAGTTTGTGCCCCTGGAGGGTGACCAGATCAATCTCAACGAAGCTGATATCGTTGTTGCCGGAGGCCGGGGTCTGGAAAATGAAAAGGGATTTGCCCTTATTCGCCAACTTGCCGATCAGCTGGGCGGAGCGGTGGCTGCATCCCGGGCCGCGGTTGACAGCGGCTGGATTGCCTACCCGCATCAGGTCGGCCAGACCGGCAAAACCGTCAGCCCCAAAGTGTATATCGCCTGCGGAATTTCCGGGGCAATTCAGCATCTGGTCGGCATGCAGTCCTCCGACACCATTATCGCCATCAACCGTGATCCGGATGCCCCGATATTTGATGTGGCCACCTATGGTGTGGTCGGCGATGTTTTTGAGGTGCTGCCGAAGCTGATCAACAAACTGAAGGAAGCGCGCGCCCTTTAAAAAGGGTGTTTTTTCTCCATAAACAGGATAAAAGAGTGAACATGGTTTTAGCAGGAAAAATTGCCGTCGTCACCGGCGGGAGCCGCGGCATTGGCCGGGCCATCTGTTTGCACCTGGCTCGCAGCGGGGCTACGGTTATCGTCAATTATGTCAGCAGACCCGATGCCGCCGAGGCAACAGTCGCGGCAATCAAGGAAAACGGTGGCAATGGGGCGGCGTATCAATTTAATGTCTCTGATGCCGATCAGGTACAGGCTGCCTTTAAAAAGATTGTTGCCGATTTCGGTCGCGTCGATATTCTGGTGAACAACGCCGGAATCACTCGTGACGGATTGGTGGCCATGATGAAGGAAGAGTCCTGGGATGAAGTGCTTGACACCAATCTCAAAGGGGCTTTTAATTGCATCAAGGCAGTGAGTCGCCCGATGATGAAGCAGCGCTGGGGGCGGATCGTATCGATTACCTCGGTTATTGGGTTTGCAGGGAATGCTGGTCAGGCAAATTACGCGGCCGCCAAGGCGGGAATGGTCGGTTTGACCCGGTCGGTGGCCCGTGAGCTTGCGTCCCGCGGCGTCACGGTAAATGGCGTTGCTCCGGGTTATATTGATACGGATATGACCCGTGATCTGCCGGCGGAGGTAACTGAGAAAATTAAAGGTGAAATACCCATGAATTCATTGGGGACGGTTGATGATGTCGCTGCTGCCGTGGCCTATCTTGTTTCCGAGGAAGCACGATATGTCACGGGGCAGTTTATTCACGTCAATGGTGGCATGTACATGGGATAGGCAAAATCCACTTTGTGAACCCGGCAAGTGGGTTCTTGGTGGCAATGTGAAGGGTTGTAAGGAAAAAGTAAGGAGAAAAACATGTCTAAAGAAGAAAAACTTATTGATATCATTGTTGAGCAACTCAGTGTAGACAAGGCGAAGGTTGTTCCTGCCGCCTCTTTTGTCGATGACCTCGGCGCCGATTCCCTGGATCTGGTCGAATTGATCATGGCCATGGAAGAGGCATTTGACACCGAGATCCCCGATGAGGTTGCTGAAAAAATTACAACTGTTCAGCATGCCATCAACCACATTAACTCGCTGGGTTAATGACATGGATGGCCTTGAGGAGATTTCCTTGAGGCCATTCGCTGATTTTGTCGAAAAAAACGTTCTCCCTTGCGTTGTTAAAGAAGGATGTGTTGCAATATGCTGTTTTGACAATGAAGTTTGAGTCCGGTGAACGTATTTGTGAAGGTTCTGCAAAGAAAAAGTCGTTTGAGGTCGCACATGGCAAGAAGAGTTGTGGTAACCGGTTTGGGTCTGGTAACTCCCCTGGGGACAGGCGTTGAGAAAACTTGGAGCGGACTCTGCGCGGGAAAGAGCGGTATCGGTCCGATTACCCGTTTTGATACCAGCGATTATTCCGTTAAAATTGCGGCGGAAGTCAAAGATTTTAATGTTGAAGACTTTATCGATGCGAAAACAGCCAAGCATCTGGATCTCTTTGTCCAGTATGCCATCGCCGCGGCCGAGATGGCCTTGAAAGACGCCGATTTTGCCGTAACCGAGGAAAATGCCGTCCGGGTTGGTGTTATTACCGGATGCGGACTGGGTGGATTGCCGACCATCGAAAAATATCATCAGGTCGTTCTCGAGCGCGGACCGAAACGAATCACCCCTTTTTTTATTCCCATGGTCATCCCCAACATGGGGGCGGGCCAGATTTCCATCGTCAAAAAGGCGAAAGGTCCGAATCTGTCGGTGACCACGGCCTGTGCCGCAGGAACCCATGCCGTGGGTGAAGCCTTTCGCATGATCAGCAACGGCAGTTGCGATGTTGCCATTACCGGCGGCAGTGAGTCGGTTATCTGTCCGCTTGCCGTGGCCGGTTTCAACGCCATGAAAGCCTTGTCCCGGCGCAACGACGAACCCGAGCGGGCTTCGCGCCCCTTTGACCGTGACCGTGACGGCTTTATCATTTCCGAAGGTGCCGGTATCCTTTTGCTGGAAGAACTTGAGCATGCCAAAAAGAGGGGAGCGAAGATCTATGCCGAAATGGTCGGTTACGGTCTTTCCGGCGACGGATTTCACATGGCCGCCCCGCCTGAAGACGGCGACGGTGCGGTGCGCTGCATGCAAATGGCCCTCGCCGATGCCGGCATGAAAGGCGAGGATATTGATTATATCAATGCCCACGGCACCTCCACCCCGTTAAACGATGTGGTGGAAACACGGGCCATCAAAAAGGTTTTCGGTGATCATGCCGCAAAGCTTGCCGTCAGTTCGACGAAGTCGATGACCGGCCATATGCTTGGCGGCGCCGGAGGAATTGAGGCGGTTTTCACCGCATTGTCTCTTCATCATCAGATTATTCCTCCCACGGCAAATCTTGAAAATCCCGATCCCGAGTGCGATCTTGACTATGTTCCCGGTTCAGCCCGCAAGACGAAAATTCGTGCCGCCATGTCCAATTCATTCGGTTTCGGCGGTACCAATGCGGTTATCATCATGAAGCGTTTCGAGGGGTAATACGGTGAAAATAGCAATCGGCTGCGACCATGGCGGTATCTCCCTGAAAAAAAATGTTCTGTCCATTGTCTCGGAATACGGCCATCAGGTTGTTGATGTGGGAACTGATTCGGAGATGTCGGTGGACTACCCCAAATACGCCAAGGCGGTTTGCGATAAGGTGTCCGCAAACGAATGTGAAGCAGGCATTCTCATCTGCGGCACCGGTATAGGCATGTCCATGGCAGCCAACCGCAATAAGGATATCCGGGCGGCCTTGTGCGCCGATATGTTTACGGCGCGAATGAGCCGGGAGCATAACAACGCCAATGTGCTTTGCCTCGGTGCGCGGGTTATCGGGCCCGGACTGGCGGAAGAAATAGTGCGCACCTGGTTGACAACAGAGTTTGCCGGCGACCGTCATCTCCGGCGTATCGAAATGTTTTAATTATAAATTTTACCTTTTAGACAGAAAATATATGTCATTTCTAAAGGATGTTGATCCGGCAGTGTTTCGGGCCATAAAGTATGAACTTGAGCGTCAAACCAATCAGCTTGAGCTCATTGCCTCGGAAAATATTGTCAGCCCCGCGGTGCTTGAAGCGCAGGGGTCGATTTTTACCAATAAGTACGCCGAGGGGTACCCCAACAAACGCTATTATGGCGGCTGTGAATATGCCGACGAGGTCGAGTCCTTGGCCATATCCCGCGCCAGGGAACTTTTCGGCGCTGAATACGCCAACGTCCAGCCCCATTCCGGCAGCCAGGCAAACATGGCGGTTTATTTCGCCACACTGCAGCCGGGCGATAAGGTACTCGGCATGGATCTGGCCCATGGCGGCCATCTGACCCACGGCAGCAGCGTCAACTTTTCCGGGCAATTGTTTCAGTTTGTTTCCTACGGCCTCAATAAGGAAACCGGCAGAATCGACATGGACGAGGTTGAACGCATCGCCCTGGCCGAGAAGCCGAAGATGATCGTTGCCGGGGCCAGCGCCTATCCCCGCATTATTGATTTCGCCGCCTTTCGTAAAATCGCCGACAAGGTAAATGCCCTTTTCATGGTAGACATGGCCCATATTGCCGGGCTCGTGGCGGCGGGCATCCATCCTTCACCGGTGCCTCATGCCCATTTTGTCACCACCACCACCCATAAGACCATGCGTGGTCCGCGCGGCGGTCTCATCCTGGCCAAGGAAGAGTTCGGCAAGAAGCTGAACAGCAAGATATTCCCCGGCATCCAGGGTGGGCCTCTTGTCCATGTCATTGCCGCCAAGGCGGTGAGTTTCAAGGAAGCGATGAGTGACGAGTTCAAAATCTATCAGGCCCAGGTTGTCAAAAATGCCAGGGCCCTGGGGGAAAATCTGCAGAAATTCGGTTTTCAGCTTGTTTCCGGCGGCACGGACAATCATCTGCTTCTGGTTGATTTGAACAACAAGAATATAACCGGCAAAGAGGCGGAAAAAGTTTTGGAGGATGCGGGCCTGACGGTGAACAAAAACGCCATCCCCTTTGACACCCAGAGCCGATTTGTGACGGGCGGCGTCAGGATCGGCACCCCGGCGGTTACCACCAGGGGGTTGAAAGAGCCGGAAATGGCCCGCATTGCCGATTGGATCAACCGGGCGATCGACAACCGCCACAACAAGGAAGCTTTGGGGACCATACGGCTGGAAGTGCGCATGCTGTGTGATATGTTTCCTCTCTATCCTCATTTAGAACGAGAAGATGAGTGATCCCGTCCAACGGCCTTCCTGGTCCGAATATTTTCTCGCCATCACCCAGCTTGTCGCCCAGCGATCAACCTGCACCCGGAGAAAGGTTGGTGCTATCCTGGTCAGAGACAAAAGAATAATCGCCACCGGCTATAACGGCGCGCCGACCAAGGTGCGCCACTGCCTGGAAGTCGGTTGCCTGCGTGAGCAGCAGAATATCCCTTCCGGCGAAAGGCATGAGCTTTGCCGGGGGCTGCATGCGGAACAGAATGCCATTATTCAGGCGGCTCTCCACGGTGTCAGTGTTGAAGATTCCACTGTCTATTGCACCAATATGCCGTGCTCCATCTGCAGCAAAATGCTGATAAACGCCCGGGTGAAAGCTATTTACTACAAAGACGGCTATGCGGATTTTCTCGCGGCTTCCATGCTTGCCGAGGCCGGTATTCCTTTGATTCAGATGGAGAGTGGTGAATAAAGAGTATTCCCGGCTCCGAATCCGGCCCAGGATAAGTCATTCTTCCCGTGGTCTTTGTTCTTTTTTTCGTTTATTGCAGGCTTAATCATGAAATGTCCCTACTGTGGCCAACTTGATAATAAGGTGGTCGATTCCCGCCTCAATAAAGATTACACGATTACCCGCCGTCGTCGTCTCTGCGACTCCTGCGGCAGACGTTTCACCACCTACGAAAGATTGGAAGTGAGCATGCCGATGCTCATCAAAAAGGATGATCGCCGCGAACCATGGGATCGGAACAAGGTCGTTGCCGGGCTGAAAAAGGCATGCGAGAAAAGACCGGTCAGCATGACCCAGATCGAGGAGTTTGTCGACAATCTGGAAAGGGAACTGCAGGATATGGGGGAGCGGGAGATTCCGGTCCGGCTGGTCGGCGCACGAGTCATGGATGCCCTGCGCACAATCGACGAGGTCGCCTATGTACGATTTGCCTCGGTTTATCGGCAATTCAAGGACCTGAATGAATTCATGGATGAGCTGAAGGGGCTGCTGAGCGGCCGGGAAGATGAAAAAAAAGACTGATCCCGACATCGCTTTCATGAAAAGGGCGTTGCGGGAGGCACGCAAGGGACTGGGCGCAACATCTCCCAATCCAGCCGTCGGCGCGGTGGTGGTCAGGGACGGCAGCATCGTCGGCACGGGGTATCATAAAAAGGCCGGCACCCCCCATGCCGAAATTCATGCACTCCGGGCGGCGGGTGATGCGGCTCACGGGGCCACCATCTATGTCACCCTGGAGCCCTGCAACCATACGGGCCGCACCCCTCCCTGCACCCTGGCGATCCTTGCAAGCGGAATTAAGCGGGTTGTGGTGGGGATGCTTGATCCGAACCCGCTCGTTGCCGGCGGTGGGTGCGATTTTCTGCGGGAAAAGGGGCTTGACGTGCGCCGGAATGTTCTGGCTGATGAATGCCGGCGGTTGAATTTTCCTTTTATCAAGCATATCGTCACCGGGCTGCCCTGGGTGATCATGAAGGCCGGCTGCACCCTTGACGGAAGAATCGCCGCTGCCGACGGACAAAGCGGCTGGATCACCAATGAAAAGTCCAGACGCGAGGTGCACCGTCTGCGCCACCGGGTGGACGCTATCCTGGTCGGGGCCGGCACCGCGCTTGCCGATGATCCATCCTTGACAACGAGACTGCCGGGGAAAAAAGGAAAAGACCCCCTGCGTGTCGTGCTTGACGGGAAACTTCGGCTGCCGCTCGACGCTCAAATGCTGCGCCGGCAATCCTCTGCCCCGACCTGGATTTTCTGCGCCGATAATCCTGATGCCCGAAAAAGAAAATCCCTGGAAAAAGCCGGCGCCCGCGTTATTCCCGTCGGCACCGGAGAGAACGGTTTTCTCGACCTGGCGCAGGTTCTTCGTGAACTCGGAAAAAATCAGATCACCAGTCTGCTGGTTGAGGGGGGAGGCCGGGTTCATGGTTCCTTTCTCCGGGCCGGGCTGGTTGATCAGGTCAGTATTTTTCTGGCCCCCTTTTTTCTGGGCGCCGATGCGGTACCCGTGGTTGATACATTATCTCTGGCCTCGGTGCGGGACGGACGACGTTTTGTCACCAGCCGGGTCAAAAGGTTTGACGACGACGTGCTGGTGGAAGGGATTTTTTCTTCATCATTTGTGCTGGCGCATGGAACCGGCAATGATTAATTTCAAGGGCTGAGCCAGGAACAATGTTTACCGGAATCATTCAGGGAAAGGGAAAGCTGATAGAAAAACGACCTGCCGGCGGAGGATTGGTTTTCGGCGTTGAGGCGGATTTCGACCTTGCCGATCCGCAGGAGGGCGAATCCATCGCCTGCAACGGGGTCTGCCTGACGGCAAAAAAAATTGCCGGGCGCCGGTTTGAGGTGGATGTGTCGCCCGAGAGCCTGTCGCGCACCACTCTCGGCGATATCGGACTCGGCATGATGATGAATCTGGAACGGGCCTTGCGGCTTTCTGATCGTCTGGGCGGTCATCTGGTCAGCGGTCACGTTGATGCCGTCACCCCGGTGCTTGCACGAAGACCGGAGGGGGATTTTGTCCGTTTTGTTTTTGCGGTTCCCGAGGGCCAGGGGAAATACATTATTGAAAAGGGGTCGATTACCATCAACGGCATCAGCCTCACGGTGAATTCCTGCGATGACAAAACCTTTTCCGTGGCCATTATCCCTCATACCCTGGAAGTGACGACTCTGGGGCGTCTCAACCAGGGAGACATGGTCAATATCGAGGTTGACCTCATCGGCAAGTATGTGGAAAAGCTGCTGCTGTTCAATGACAGCGGGAAAAAACCGCAACCGTCGAAAATCAGCTCCGCCTTTCTGGCTGAGCACGGGTTTTTTTAAGGGACTTGGAAAATATTAATATACCTGGATCGCGTCCGGATTTTGGTCGGATTTGGTTGCACCGATTGAGCAAAATTACTATTTCAGCAATATTTGTCACTATCCAGCTTCATGGCGACAAAGTAAATAAAACCACGCACTGTAACTGTTCAGCAGTGCCGCAGATGCGGTGCTGTGGGATAGTTACCAATATTTAATTTCCGGCCCGGCCGGAAACAGGTGAATAATATGCCGGTAAGCAGTATTGAAGAGGCAATAGAGGACATTCGATCAGGCAAGATGATCATCCTGGTAGATGATGAGGATCGGGAAAACGAGGGTGATTTATACATGGCGGCGCAGATGGCCACGCCGGAAGCCATCAACTTCATGGCCACCCACGGCCGCGGCTTGATCTGTCTCACCCTGACCCCGGAGCTCCTTGACCGGCTGAAGCTGCCCATGATGGTGCAGAACAATCAGTCCCCTTATGAAACGGCATTCACGGTCAGCATCGAGGCGCGCCATGGGGTTACCACCGGTATTTCCGCGGCGGACAGGGCCCGTACCATTCAGGCGGCGGTTTCTCCCGATGTCAAACCGGAAGACCTCGTCAGCCCCGGCCATGTTTTTCCTTTACGGGCACGACGCGGCGGCGTCCTGGTGCGCACCGGGCAGACCGAAGGCTCGGTGGATATGTCCCGGCTGGCAGGGCTTACCCCCGCAGGGGTCATCTGTGAGATCATGAACGAAGACGGCACCATGGCCCGCATGCCTGATCTTGATGTTTTTGCCGAGAAACATGGTTTGAAGATCGCCACCATTGCCGATCTCATCAGCTACAGAATGCAAAAAGACAAACTTGTGCACCGGGCCGCTGAAACACGAATGCCTACCCGATACGGCGGTGAGTTCAAGGCCATCGTCTATACCAACGATGTGGATGATTTTGAGCACCTGGCCCTGGTCAAGGGTGATATCCGTCCGGATAAACCGGTTCTGGTCCGGGTTCACTCGGAGTGTCTGACCGGAGATGTTTTCGGTTCCATGCGCTGCGACTGCGGCGGCCAGCTGCAGGCGGCCATGCGCATGGTCGACAAGGAGGGCAGCGGGGTCATTCTTTATATGCATCAGGAAGGCAGGGGCATCGGACTGGCCAACAAGATCAAGGCCTATGCCCTGCAGGACAAGGGGATGGATACGGTTGAAGCCAATCTTGAACTGGGTTTCAAGGCGGATTTGCGCGATTACGGCATCGGCGCCCAGATTCTGCGGGACCTCGGGGTGAGCAAGATGAAGCTCATGACCAACAACCCGAAGAAAATCGTCGGTCTTGAGGGATACGGCCTGCAGGTTGTCGACCGGGTGAAAATTGAAATGCATCCGGTGCCGGACAACATCGGGTATCTGCGCTGCAAAAAAGACAAAATGGGCCATCTGCTTGAACTGGATAGCTCGGAAGAATAAAGGGAATCGGAGTAAAAAATGGCAAAGTATTTTGAAGGAAATTTACAGGCTGAGGGGCAGAAAATCGGTATCGTGCTGGCCCGTTTCAATTCTTTTATCGCGGAGCGTCTGCTGGAAGGCGCCCTTGACACCCTGCTGCGTTCCGGCGCGGGCGATGATGATATCGAGATAGCCCGGGTGCCCGGTGCCTATGAGATACCTCTGGTGGCGTTGAAAATGGCGCGTTCCGCCCGCTACGATGCGGTTATCTGTCTCGGCGCGGTGATCCGGGGCGCAACCCCGCATTTTGATTTCGTTGCCAATGAGGCGGCCAAGGGGATCGCCCAGGCAAGCATGGACACCGGCGTGCCGATCATTTTCGGCGTGCTGACCACCGACACCATCGAACAGGCCATTGAAAGGGCCGGTTCCAAGGCGGGAAACAAGGGCTCCGAGTGCGCCTCAGCCGCGGTTGAAATGGTCAATCTGCTCAAGAATCTCACATGAGTCTTCGACGGAAATCAAGGGAACTCGCCCTCCAATGCCTTTATCAGATTGATCAGAGCGGTAATTTTGAGGCGGATGTCGCCGGGATGAGTGATCATTTCGACGTCAATAAAAAAGCGGTTCCCTATGCCCAGGAACTTGTCGAAGGCATTCGCCTGCACTGGCAGGAATTGAACACGTTGATCGAGGATCATGCGAAGAACTGGCGGCTGACCCGCATGGCCGTCATCGACCGTAATATTCTCCGCATCGCCGCCTTTGAACTGACCCACATGAACGATGTTCCGGCATCCGTCGCTCTCAATGAAGCGATTGAAATAGCCAAGCGCTTCAGCACCGATGACGCCGCGCCCTTCATTAACGGCATCCTGGATTCCATGTGTCGCAGCGTCAGAAAAGCATAGCTTGCCGGCTTCGTAAAAAGTCTTTTTCCACCGCGGAGATCACAGAGGAATCTTTTTGTTATTACCGGTAATTTCAGCGTTCTCTGCGGGTTGATTATAGTTTTTACGAGATCATCACATATGATGGTTTCGTGAAAAATCATTTTTTTTCACCACAGAGATCACAGAGAAATATTTTTTATTACATGGAGTTATCTCTGTGTACTCTGTGTGCCCTGTGTGCTCTGTGGTAAATTTTTCGCTTTTCACAAGTCTGTCACATATGGCAAACGGCATAAAAAAACAATCGTACCATCCCACCCTGGGGCAGGAGGTTGCTGCTGTATTGGCATTGGTCTCCGCCCTTTTTCTGCTGCTCTGTCTTGTCAGTTTCACCCCGCCCGTGGAAAATTCCGCCGGCGCTTCCGCTGCCAACTGGTGCGGCATGGTCGGCCATTTCCTGGCGACTTTTCTTCTCGGTTTTCTCGGGCTCAGTTCCTTCTGGTTCCCGGTTCTTCTCTTCTTTTTCGGCCTCTCAATATTTTTCGCCGATTCTTCCCTCAATCGACTGCCCTTTATCTGCGGCGGCTGTACCGGGCTGTTGCTGGCGAGCAGCGGGCTTTTCGGCTCTCTGTCCTGGGAAAACCTGCCGTTTTTCGGTCGGGATTATCCTTTGGCCGGGTATGTGGGCGCCAATCTCTTTGATTTTATATCAAAATTTGTCGGCTGGACCGGCGCGTTTCTTTTTTTTCTTACCCTCCTTGTCCTGTCGCTCATGGCAACGGTTCGCTTTTCTCCCTTTTTCGTCGGCAAGCGAATGGTAACCACCTGCGGCACCTTGAACAGGAAAATTCGCGAACGTCGTCAGTTGAAGGAAAAAGCGGGAAATCCGCCGCAATCGCCGGTCGCGGGCAAAGAAAAGGGCGTGGATGATCCCGGACCGCTGCCGCTGATCATTCCTCAGCTGCATGAACCGGTTACCGTGAGGAGCAATACGGTCGCCACAGACTTCCAGCCGTTGCCGGTGAAATCGGGCGAGTATCATCTCCCTTCAATCGGCTTGCTGGACCTTTCGCCCGAGGACGAGGTGAAAATCGACCGGGAACATTATATCGAGGTCAGCCGGGCCCTTGAATTGAAACTGGCCGATTTCGGCGTCCAGGGAAAGGTTACCGGTATCTCTCCCGGACCGGTGATCACCACCTATGAATTTGCCCCGGCCCCAGGGGTGAAGATAAACAAGATTGTTGCCCTGGCCGATGACCTTGCCTTGGGACTGCAGGCGGAAAGCGTCCGGATTGTCGGCTCCATTCCCGGCAAATCCGCCCTGGGTATTGAAATTCCCAACCCGCACCGAAAAATAGTGACCATTCGCGACATAATGGCCACCGAAAAATTCCAAAAGGCGGAATCAAAGCTCACCCTGGGCCTCGGCATGGACGTGGTCGGCCGCCCGGTGTGCACTGATCTGGCCCGCATGCCGCATCTGCTCATTGCCGGCGCCACCGGGGCCGGCAAAAGCGTGGCGATCAATACCATCATCTGCAGCATACTGTTCAAGGCAACCCCTGATGAGGTGCGGTTGTTGATGGTGGATCCGAAGCGGATCGAGCTGTCCACCTATGAGGCGATACCGCATCTGCTGCATCCCGTGGTGGTTGACCCGAAAATGGCCAGCCGCGCCCTGCAATGGGCTGTCAGGGAGATGGAGCGCCGCTACCTGCTCATGGAGGAACAGCGGGTCAAGAGTTTTGCAAGCTATAACGAAAGCGCGGAAGAAAAGCTGCCCTACATCGTCATTATTATTGATGAGCTGGCTGATTTGATGATGGTTTCATCCAATGAGGTGGAAACCGCCGTGGCACGACTGGCTCAGATGGCCCGCGCCGCCGGCATGCATCTCATCCTGGCGACCCAGCGTCCTTCGGTGGATGTCCTGACCGGACTGATCAAGGCGAATTTCCCCACCAGGATGTCCTTCAAGGTTTCTTCCAAGATCGATTCCCGCACCATTCTCGATACAAGCGGGGCCGAGCATCTCCTCGGCGCCGGCGACATGCTGCTGCTGCCTCCCGGCTCGTCGCGGCTGAAACGGATACACGGCGCCTATATCTCCGAGCACGAATCGGAGCGGATCGTTAATTTCCTCAAGGAGCAGGCCTCCCCCCGGTATGATGAATCGGTCATGCAGGTGGTGGAAAAGGAAGATAACAATTCGGAGAACGGCGGGGATGAGGATTTCGACGAAAAATACGATGAGGCGGTGGCCTTTGTCTGCGAAGCGGGCCAGGCTTCCATTTCCATGATCCAGCGGCGTCTGCGGGTCGGTTACAACCGGGCGGCGCGCATGATCGAAACCATGGAAAAGGAAGGTGTCATCGGGCCATCCGACGGGGCGAAGCCGCGCGAGATTCTGGCCAAGAAAAATTATTGATGGTTTGATGGCCTCGCCGATAATCGACATAACCACTGACGGCCACGTCCACACCCGGCTTTGCCTTCACGCTGTCGGCGAAATGGAGGACTATGTCGAGGCTGCGTTGAAAGCCGGGCTGGGGAGAATAATTTTCCTCGAGCATTATGAAACCGGCATCTCCTATTTCGAACGCACCTGGCTGACCGATGATGATTTCGCCTTTTATCATGAGGAAGGGCGGCGTCTGGCCGCCAGGTATCAGGGGCTGATCGACGTCGGTGTCGGTGTCGAGGTCGGGGCGAATCCGGAAAGATTCGAGGAAACGATTGATTTTCTTCGGCGATACAGGTGGCACCGCATCGGCCTGTCCTATCATTACGTCCGGCATGGGGATGTTTTCGTCAACGTGGTGAGTCGCAGGAAAATCAACCTTGAGCTGATGGGAAAAATCGGTTTCGCCACCGTGGCTGACGCCTATTTTGACGGCTTGAAACAGGCGATCGAGGTGATTCCCGCAAATGTGGTGTGCCATCTGGACGCGGTGTTGCGCCATTGTTCGAATTTCTCGTTAGCCGACCGGCATGTCGCGGCCCTGCGAACAATTCTGGCATCGATGGAGAAAAGAAAGATTGCCCTTGAGGTCAACACCTCGGGTTATGCCCTGCGCAACCAGCCGTTTCCCGCGCCCTGGATAGTGCGGGAGGCGATGGGCATGGGCGTCAGCCTGGTTGCCGGTTCCGATGCCCATCGGCCCGAGGATGTCGGTCGTTTTTTTGAAAGGTTGCCGGCCCTGGTGGCCTGAAAGCGGTTTACTCCAGGGTGATGACAAGCGGAATGATGTGCAGGGCGCTGGAGACGGACTTGGTGTGTTTGAGCGCCCATCCCTTGCATTTCGGGCTGCCGCCGAGCCGTTTCTCGATATCGGCGACAAGCCCCTTGATATTGATCACCGGGTGTCTGGAAAAAACCTCGGGCAGTCCGTAAGTGAGGTTGCATGCCAGACATTTGTTGGGCCGCTGGATGAGATGCAGGGCAAAATACAATTCCTGTGTTTCGGGCAGGTGATTGGTGAATTTAAGGGAAATATCGTAAGCACCCTCGGCGGCATCTCCGAACAGGGCTTCAAAAAATTCATCAGCGCGTTGCCGGGGGAAGAGCTCCCGAAGGACGTCGTCGGTGAATATGTCGTTTATCTCAGCCATTTACAGCAAACCTCCGGTATGGATAATAATACGTAGTCTTTTAATATTGTTTATATTTTTCATACTACTTTTTTTGAAACTTCTGGTCAAATTTAAAATAAAAATACAATTCTTCATGAAACAGCAAAGCCTTTTTCCGGTGGACACGATGGGCGGGGAACCGGGAAATTCCCGTATCAAAGCAAATGACCTCAATGCCGCCCAGTTTGAGGCGGTGCATTGCATCAACGGGCCGGTGCTGGTTATTGCCGGTGCGGGCAGCGGCAAGACGCGCACCCTGGTGTACCGGCTTGTTCATCTTGTCGAGCAGGGGGTGTCGCCGGAAAATATCCTGCTGCTGACCTTTACCCGCAAGGCTGCCCATGAAATGATCGGCCGGGCGGCCAATCTGCTCGATGATTCCTGCCAACGGGTGATGGGCGGAACTTTTCATGCCGTTGCCAATCTGCTTCTGCGCCGTTATGGACGCCATATCGGCTACGAACCCAACTTCACCATCCTGGATCGGGCCGATGCCGAGGGCATCGTCAATCTCATCAAGTCGTCCCTTGATTTAGGGGGCGCCGGCAAACGTTTTCCCTCGAAAAGGGTTATCCTAAATATCATCAGCGGCTCGGTCAACAAGTCCTTTCCCTTTGAGGAGCTGGTCGCGGCCCAATACGTCCACCTGATTGAATTTCTCGGCGACTTGCTGCGCATACGCGACCATTATCATCAGTTCAAGCGTGATCACGGCCTGATGGATTATGACGACCTGCTGGTTCATTTTCGTGATCTGCTGGCGCGCAATGAGGATGTCCGGCGGGAGGTGTCGTCCCGTTTCCGCTATGTGATGGTGGATGAATACCAGGATACCAATCATATTCAGGCGGAAATCGTCAGACTGGTGGCCTCCGAGCATGACAACGTCATGGCCGTGGGTGACGACAGCCAGTCCATCTATAGTTTCAGGGGCGCTGATTTTCGCAATATCATGGATTTCCCGAAGATTTTCCCGGGCACCAGGCTCATCCGGCTTGAGGAAAATTATCGAAGCAGCGAAACGATTCTGCAAGCCACCAACGCCATCATCGAACAGGCTCGGGAAAAATACACCAAAAAACTTTTCAGTTCCATTGCCGGCGGCGAGAAACCGTCGATCTTCGCCGCGCGTGATGAAGGGGAGCAGGCCCGCTTTGTCACCAAACAAATCATCGAACTGCATGAAAAGGGCCTTCCCTATCACGAGATGGCCGTTCTCTTCCGCTCCGGCTATCATTCCTACAAACTTGAACTTGAATTGAGCAACAGCCGGATTCCTTTTGAAAAAAGAGGCGGATTGAAACTGACTGAAACCGCTCATGTGAAAGATGTGCTTTCCTATCTGCGGCTGGTGGAAAATCATGAAGATACCCTGTCCTGGAACAGGATTCTGCTCCATTTGCCCAAGGTCGGACCAAAAACCGTCCAGAAAATCGTTGAATCCCTGCGGACCGCGGAAGACCATCTTGCCGTTCTCAAAAATTTCAATGCCGCCCCCGCCTGGCGGCAGGATTTCCAGGAACTGGTGAAAATGTTTTACGACATGCGCGGCGGTCTTTCTCCTGCCGGCCGATTTGACCGGGTCATGGAATATTACCAGCCGGTCTTTGAACGGCTGTATCATGATGACTTTCCCAGCCGCAGCCGTGATCTGGAGCAGTTGAAGATTATCGTCGCCGGGTATAAGGATCTGCGGTCATTTTTAGATGATACGGCCCTTGATCCGCCTGAATTAACCGATCCTTTTGCCGCGCAGGTCAAGGATACCCTCATTCTGTCGACGGTTCATTCGGCCAAAGGCCTGGAATGGGACACGGTTTTTGTCATCACCCTGGCCGACGGCAAATTCCCTTCCTCCCATTGCGCCGCTTTTCCCGACCAGTATGAAGAGGAAAGGCGACTTCTCTACGTGGCTGCGACCAGGGCGAAATCACGGCTCTTTTTTTGCTATCCCAGGGAAACCATCGCTCCCGACAGATCACGCCATTATTCCTCCATATCTCCCTTTCTTGCCGACCTGCCGCCGGGACTCGTTCAAAACAGCCCTGCCGGAGGAACCGGTTTCGGCGCATACGGAGTGCATTCCCCGGCGATACCGGCGCAGACATCCTCAGCGTACCCGGCAGCGAGGGGCACAGCCGTTTCAGCGCCGGATCAGCTCGGCGGTAAAATCACCTCAACCCGCGATCTCAGTCTCGGCATGCAGGTGAAACACGGATTTTTCGGCAACGGCCAGGTGCAAAAAATAGCGGGCGACAAAACCGTTGATGTTTTTTTCCCCCGCCACGGCCTGAAAACCCTGCGGCTTGATTATGCCAATCTGGTAATAGCTTGATTTGAAACAGAAAAAATAATCAGGAGCAAAGCCGGGGAAATTTCCTGGGGCAGACGGCGCAATAGAAATCTAAACATATCCTGACAGCATCCTAATATGCATGATGTATCTTCTTTGAAAATTCAAGGAGGATGATTATGAAATGTTGCTATTTGTCCGTTTATGCAAACGACTTGTTTTCCTGGCAGGTTGCCGCCTGTCAAGCCAGACAGGGCAGGTATGTCCCCAGCATATCGGAGCTTGAGAATCTGTGCGGGAAAGACCATGCGGCCTGTCCCTATTATCCGGCCGCGTCGATGGGAGGAATTGATTTCCACCGCCGACAGGAGTCCGAGCCGGCATTTGCTTCCTGAGCAGGGGATTTTCGTGCGGCACCGCCGGTGTTCTGCAGATTGTGGCGCGCTACGCATGCACAATCTAACCCTGCTGAAAAACAACCAGGGAAGTCTGGAAACCTAACTCCGGCAAGCCGGTCGACAACGGATAACAGAACGCCGCTTGCTCTGCATGAGAATCCTCCCCCGCTCCATCACTTGACAACATTGACCAGGGCCGGGCCGCGCTGCACCGTGCGGTGGTATTCCACAGCCGGCGCTCCAAAGGCCATGGCAAATCCCAGGGTGTGATTTGCCGGGATGCCGAGCCGACCGACCAGGTCGGGGCAGAGGGAGACCACCATCATGAACAGGCCGTCCCACACCGTGCCGACACCCCGGGCATGGGCCATGAGCTGGAAGGTGGTCAGGGCGATGTGGGTGTCCTGCACCGGACAGGGGGCGTCCTGCGGGGCGCTTGTCACCAGCAGATGCGGCGCCCCCCGGAAGATGATGTCCTTGCCCGCCTCCTGCCAGGCCTGCACGGCCCGGCCGAGATACTGGCCGAGAAAGCCCTCCGGCAATTGCCCGCTATCCTTCAGGTGCGCCAGACGCGCCATCACCTCTGCCCGCAGGGTATCCATGACCGTCCGCTGCTTGACCACGGTGAACAGCACGCTGCGGGCGTTGACGCCAGTCGGGGCATGGCAGGCAATCTCCAGCAGCTCGTCAATCATTTCAGGCGGCAGGTCCTCCTGCTTATAACGGCGGACGGACCGCCGGCCCTTGATCAGGGTTGCCAGCCGGGCGGGGTCCGGCATATTGCCGGCAAGCACAACACTCTCATCGGGATTTCTACCGAGAATCGATACGGCAGCGGTGGGGCATACGGCAAGACAGTGCTGGCACTGAAAGCAGCCCTGCTCGTCGGTGATCACCGGGAACTCCTCCAGGGTGATGACCCCGGCCGGACATTCAACCTCGCATTCGCCACACTGGATGCAGAGCTCCTCATCAACGTGAAACTGGATCATTGTAGCCTCCTTTTATTCCTCAATGCGATTGCTCGGCTTTTCTCTTTAAATCAACGAACCTCACTCTTTTAATGGGTGACCCCTTTCTTCATAAACTCTTTGGCTCAGTGAGTAATTTCAGTCCTTCAAGAATTTCGCCCATTCTTTTTTCCGATACCTTGCCAATTAATTCTGTCAATTCACTTTTGTTGACCGTATAGATCTGGGAAATATTGACAACGTTTTTTTTAGGCAAATTAGCTTCCCCCATATTTAGGGTTATGTTTCCAGGGGCCTGTCCTCTTTTTAAATTTGATGTCAAAGTGCAGACAACAACCGTGTTTATGTTGCTTGAATTAAATAGGTCCTTGAATAGGGCCACGGTAACTACTTTTATGGCATCGGTGAGTAAGGTGCCATATTTGTCCTGGAAGATAATGCCTCTTTGCCCTTGCCATTACGCCAATAGAACCATCTATATTTGTATTTTTGACATCAAAATCGCCATTATAAACTGAAATATGGGCACAAATTGATACTTATTGCTTTTACTTTTAAATAGTTAGCGTGGCCCGACCCCATCCGGCCGGCATAATCCTCTTTGTTTTTTGACACTTGATCCATTATCCGAGGATAAACCTCTTCAATCCTTGATTGGATTTGAATAGCGCTGAACTGATATATTGGGTCAATTGATATTACGTTACCACCGTTGGCAGATAATTCTGCATTAAAACAAGCTGGCCCATCTCCACAGCCAAGTAACTTCTTTCTAAGATCGTCACTTGATAGCGAGAACATTTCTTTGTACTCGCTGAAGGATCTTCCCCACGGTACTACTTCTGATAACTCCACGATGATTCCTATTGTGTATAACAGTGCTAATCAGCCGCGCGGCTTTTTGCGTCGGCTGCATTAGCCTTGTGTACGCCCGGCATGGGCGTGATCTTATGGGGTGAAAGTCCCCTGTATGTAAACCCGTTACTGTCGTGAGACAGGAACAAAATACTAGCCGAAAGCAAGGGCGATCTCGCGAGGGATCGTCCGAAGGAAGCTGGAGCGCAAAACTATGAGCCGACGAACAGAAATGGCATACAAGGCCAAGCCTCCGGGTAAGTCAGCACAACATGACAAAGCCCCGGGTTTAGGAGGCACGGTAAATGCCGCGGTTGTGTAGCGACAGATCACGTCCTTATCCGGGGAGACCTGCCCGGCAGGCGGTCCAGGCAACATCGGGCAGCATCCGGCATGGAAACATGTCGGAAGACCGGGCAGGAGTCAGCCGAGGTCATAGTAGTTCCTCTCATGGGAACGAAGGACCGAACTCAGAGCAGGGAAAAGGCCCGGCAAGCTCGACCAACGCCATGAACCCGTCCGGGGGAGCGAATGGTCGGCGCGTTGCAGATCCGCCCAATCCCGATGAACACCTGCTGGAACAGATTCTTTCCCGGCCGAACATGACCATGGCCTGGGAACGGGTCAAGGCCAACAAGGGAGCGCCGGGCGTGGATAACATGCCCATTGACGATTTCCTGGCCTTTGCCCGCGAACACTGGGAGAAAATCCGTTCATCCATCTTTGCAGGCACCTACCAACCCATGCCGGTCAAGCGGGTAGAGATCCCGAAAGCAACAGGCGGCACCCGCCCCCTGGGGATTCCCGCCGTGCTTGACCGCCTGATCCAACAAGCCATTGCCCAGGTTTTGCTGCCGATCTTTGACCCGCACTTTTCGGAATCGAGTTTCGGATTCCGTCCGGGACGTTCGGCCCACAATGCCGTTTACCAGGTTCGTGATTACATCCGCAAGGGACATCGCGTCGCAGTGGATGCCGACCTGGCGAAATTTTTCGACACCGTGGAGCACGACGTCCTCATGTGCCGGGTCAGCAGAAAGGTGCGCGATAAGCGCGTCTTGCAGCTGATCGGCAAGTACCTGCGGGCTGGGGTGATGATCAACGGCCGCAGGGAGGAAACCCGCAAGGGCGTTCCCCAGGGCGGGCCGCTGTCGCCGCTTCTGGCCAACATCCTCCTGGATGACCTCGATAAGGAACTGGAGAAACGCGGACATCGTTTCGCCCGCTACGCCGATGACTTTGTCATTTTGGTGAAGAGTCGCCGGGCGGCGGAACGGGTCATGGCGAGCGTCACCCGCTTTCTTGAACGCAAGCTCAAGCTTAAGGTCAATCAGGACAAAAGCAAGGTGGCCTCAACCAACGAGATCACCTTTCTCGGTTTTACCTTCAAGGGAGCCAGTATCCGCTGGTCGGACAAGGCGTTTGCCAGATTCAAGCAGCGCGTCAAGGAACTGACCGGCCGGAGCTGGGGTGTCTCCATGGAATACCGTCTTATCAAGCTGGCCGAGTACCTGCGCGGCTGGATGGGCTACTTTGGGAAATCGGAGCATTATCGACCAATCCCGGAAATAGACCACTGGCTACGCCGCAGGGTGCGCATGTGCTATTGGAAGCAATGGCGATACTGCCGCACCAAGGTTCGTGAGCTGACAAAGCTTGGAACTTACCTGCGAACCGCTATTTCGGCCGGCATGAGCCGGAAAGGTCCATGGCGGCTCTCCCGCACGCTGGCCACCCAGTCGGGCATGACCAATCAGTGGCTTAAGGATCAAGGTTTGCTGTCTGTCAAAGATCTGTGGGTAAACATCCATTACCCGGCTACGGCTCGGTAGCCTTTGGGAACCGCCTGGTGCGGACCCGCATGCCAGGTGGTGTGGGGGCTGGGGGAGAAAATCCCCCGGCTACCCGATTAGACACTTGAAAGCAACACTATCGAACCTACAGCAAAGGCTATAGCGACTATTTTTTTTAAATCCATCCTTTCAGTTCCCATTAGAACAGAAAGGAGCAGAGCAATAATGAAACTCATATTTGCAATTGGCACTACAACACTAGCTTGCGCAACTTTAAGACCAAGAATTAGGAAATTCACAATGCAAAATACAAGAACACCAGACACTAAGGAATAAAGAGCCTTCCTTTTGGTTACAATAAAGCGTTTTTCAACATATTTAGCGTAGAATGCCCCGCCAACAATCCAGCAGAGCGCAGCCAATAAAATGATTGCGTTCTTATCTACTGACGCAAGTAGACCAATTTTGGTTACAACACCGTATGCAGCACGAAGTAACGATGCAAATACTACCAACCAAAAAAATATTTTTGTTGTACGACTGACTGTTTTGCCGTTGTTGCTTTTGTATAAAAGCAACACGGAAATGATGCCAAACATAATGCCAGTTAGTTTATAGAATTCAATGCTCTCACTTAAAAACACAAAAGACAGAATAACTACCCCAATGGTGTTCAGACGGTATACGGTGGACCCAAGACTCACGTCGATGTGAGTAAGACCCTCAATTAATGAAATGTTAGCTGCCGCCAAAATGATACCTGCCAATACCCCATATTGGATTGTTAGAATATCAAAGCTGAATGAAATTATGGAGAAAGATGAGTATAAAATTTGCAAAATTGCCCATGTAAAACCAACGCCTAGAATATACATGCCTCTTGATCGGTTTTTAGCGGCATATTTTTTAAAAATTACGTCGTTAATGCCCGCAAAAAGCATGCTTAGCAAGGCAAAATTTACTCCTTGGGTCAATATCAAGTTTTTTTACTCCGCTGTCTAACGCCGTTTTTAACCTGCCGCCGCCACTGAACTGGATTCGGAGAACGCGGCTCCCGGCGGTCAGGTTGAAACAACGTTGCCGCTGTGCCGCTGGGGCGCTGCCGCTGGGGTCGGGCCACGGTAACTATTTGGAAATCAATAATTAAGATCCCAATAATAGGCGTTTTGAGCCCCTATATCGTCTTTTTTGCCATCAAAATTGGCAATATAGGTTCCCATGCTTTCCCGAAGTTGAAATCCTGTCTCATTTTCAAGAATTTTGCGTCCTTTGGCTAATATTCCCAATTTCTCTTTGATCATCTCGGTAAAACTTCTACTTCCCACCGCTATGCTCTCAGTCCATTGACTTTGTCTTTGACGGAAGGTGCCCGCATGCGTCAGGGCTTCGTCTATCAACTCTTTGTGCGTTTTCCGAAAAGCATCATACGTTGCAAAACCTGCCAGGTCAGCAAGCTTTTGATATGCTATCAACACAGATTTTCGGCGTGGCTCCTGAATTTCTCCATATCCACCGAAAGGCCATTCTGACGGATGAGAGACTACGCCGGCACGCACCATATTCAAGTCAATGTACACAAGACACCTGAGCAGGTGCTGTTCAGATTCTACA